>DASVEP010000210.1:0-2996 GCA_036380475.1 Candidatus Dormiibacterota bacterium | reverse complement strand
GTCCGGTCCTGGTCAGCTGATCGTCATCTCGGGACCATCAGGCGTTGGCAAGGACACGGTCATCAAGCGCCTCCTCGAGCTCGACCGCAACCTGACGTACTCGGTCTCATACACGACGCGCGCCCCGCGGGCGGGCGAGGTCGACGGGGTGAACTACCACTTTGTGAGCAGGCAAGAGTTCGAAAGGTTGATCGGTGCAGGCGCATTCCTCGAGCACGCGACGTATGACGGGAACCTGTATGGCACTCCCATCGCACAGCTCGACGAGGTCCGCGCCGCGGGCCGTGACATCGTCCTGAAGATTGACGTCCAGGGCGCGGAACAGGTTCGAAAACGGGCACCCGATGCTCTGCGAATTTTCCTTGCGCCGCCGTCGATGGACGAGCTGCTTCGGCGGCGTACCGAGCGCCACACCGAGAGCGCGGAGGACCAGAGCTCGCGGCACCGAATCGCCAACCTCGAGATGGCTTTGGCCTCGCATTTCGACCACGTGGTCGTTAACGATGACGTCGAGCGCGCCGCGCGGGAGATCCTCGCGATCATCCAGGCTGCGCGCCAGCGCCAGACTTAGCGTCGTGCCACTCGACCCGACGCCGGTACCGAACGAGCTGAAAGGCATTCGCATCGCGATGCTCGTCGCGGGCGGCATCGCGGCGTACAAGATCGTCGACCTGGCGTCGGCGCTGACACAGGCCGGCGCGCAGGTCAGGGTGGCGATGACCGCATCGGCGACCCGCTTTGTCGGAGCCGCCACCTTCCAGGGCGTTACGGGCAATCCGGTGCTCACCGGCCTCTGGGCGGCGGACGGAGCGCCCGAGCCGCACGTGTTCCTGGGCGACTGGGCTCAGGTGACCCTGCTGGCGCCGGCCACTGCGAACGTCATCAGCCGCGTCGCCAAAGGTCAGTCGGACGACATCGTGACCGCGACGCTGCTGGCAGCGCGCGGCCCGGTGGTGGTGGCGCCGGCCATGAACGACGCCATGTGGGCCAAGCCAGTTGTCCAGGAAAACCTGGCCGAGCTGAGATCCAGGGGTTTTGTCGTCGCCGACCCTGAATCCGGGCATCTGGCCAGCGGCCATGTCGGCACCGGACGACTTGCCAGTGCGCAGGCGCTCATGAGCTCTCTCGCCGATGCGGTGCGGTCACGCTACGACCTGGCCGGCCGGCGCGTGGTGGTCAGCGCGGGGGGCACTCGCGAACCGATCGACCCGGTTCGCTTCATCGGCAACTACTCGAGCGGAAAGATGGGCTACTCGATTGCGGCCGCCGCCGCCGATCGCGGTGCGCAGGTGACCCTGGTCACCACCGTCGCGCATCCCAGCCATAACGGCATCTCAGAGAAACCGGTGGAGACCGCTGAGCAGATGCTCGAAGAGCTGAAGCGCGTGCTCGTCGGCGCCGACCTGCTGGTGATGGCCGCGGCGGTCGCCGACTTTCGACCTTCCCGCCTCGCGGACAACAAGATCAGGCGCGAGGAGTCGGATCACCTGACGCTGGAGCTCGAGCAGATCCCGGACCTGGTCGCGGCGCTTGGCAAAGAGAAAGAGACGCAGGGCGTGTTTAGAGTCGGGTTCGCCGCCGAAGGTTCGGACCTGGCGGCCAAAGCACTCGAGAAGATGAAGAAGAAAGGCCTCCAGGCTATCGTCGCCAACGACATCTCGCGCAAGGACATCGCTTTCGGCAGCGACTACAACGAGGGCGTGATGCTGTTCGCCGACGGCACGCGCGAGGAGCTGCCGCGCATGACCAAGCGAGAGATGGCGGATCGTATCCTCGACCTGGTGCGCCCACGTCTCACTCACAAACCCTGACCCTTTGCTCTACGCCGAGGTAGCGGTCGAGGCGGCCCGCGCCCTGGATCGCGAGACCTTCACGTATTCAGTCCCGGAGGGCATCGACGTCGTGCCCGGCCACCGGGTGATGGTCCCGTTTGGGCGGCGGACGACGTATGGCTTCGTCGTTTCACTCGGAACGGACGAGCCGGAGGTCGAGGTCAAGCCCATTGCCGGCGCCCGCGATGACCCGCTGCTCCTGCCGCATCAGGTCGCGCTCGCGCGGCTGGTCGCCGATCACTACTGGGTGCCGCTGATCGAGTGCCTTCGCGCGATGCTACCGCCGCGCGTGCGCTCGACCGGCTCGAGCGGCGAAGGTGCATCCAGCCGGCAGAAACGCCACAGCCGGCTGCTGGACTTCGCGTCCGGACCTGTCGCGGAAATCCAGAGGCCTGTCCTGACCAAGGAGCAGGCGGCGGCGCTCGGGGTCATATCTGCGAATCAGCTGACTCTTCTGCACGGAGTCATCGCAAGCGGCAAGACGGAGGTCTACCTGGCGGCCGCCGAACAGGTGCTGGCCCAGGACCTTCGTGTGTTGCTGCTGGTGCCGGAGATCTCGCTGACGCCGCAGCTGGTCGAGCGTGTCCGCGCGCGGCTTCGCGCTCCGATTGCGATCCTGCACAGCCAGCTCACAGAGCTCGAGCGTGCGCAGCAGTGGTGGCGGGTGCGCCGAGGGCAGGCCGATGTCGTCCTCGGCAGCCGGTCGGCGGTCTTTGCGCCGATACCGCGACTGGGCCTCATCTGCCTGGACGAAGAGGGATCGGCGTCCTACAAGCAGGACCGCACCCCCAGGTACGAGGCGGGGTGGGTGGCGCGCCGCCTGGCGGCCGTCAGTGGGGCGCGGTTTGTTGCGGGCTCGGCGACGCCGAGCGTCGTCGCCTACCACGCCGCGCAGAATGGCGAGCTTGCGCTGGCGAAGCTGACCAAGAGGGTGCGCGGGCACGAGGCCGAAGTCGAGCTGATCGACATGCGCGACGAGTTCGCCGCGGGCAACCGGCAGCCGCTTTCGAAACGGCTGCTCGAGGTGGTCAACCACACGCTCGAAAACGAGGAGCAGACCATCCTTTATTTGAACCGCCGCGGCATGTCCACCTTTGTCATGTGCCGCGATTGCGGAAAGTCGGTGCAGTGCCTGGGCTGTTCGGTGTCGCTGGTTCAGCACGC
>DASVEP010000209.1:0-3586 GCA_036380475.1 Candidatus Dormiibacterota bacterium | reverse complement strand
CGCGCAACGAGACGTGCCTCTTCGAGAGTCATCTGCCGTGATGCGCGCAGCTCGCGGATTCGCTCCATGGCGCAGAGGAAGCTGTGGCCTTCGTTGAGGTGGAACACGCCGGCGACCATTCCCAGCGCCCGCAGCGCGCGAACGCCGCCGATCCCGAGCACTATCTCCTGGCGCAGCCGGCGGTCCGGCTCGGGCACATACAGCCTGTCGGTGATGTTGCGAAGGTCGGGCGGATTGGACTCGAGGTCCGTGTCGAGCAGGAACAGCGGAACGCGACCGACCTGCGCCCGCCAGACCCCGATCTTGACGTTGCGGTCGCCGATGGGCGCGTCGACCTCGACGCCCTCGACGCGCCGCACCGGAAGGTCCTCGCCGCGGTTCTCGAAATAGACCTCGACCTGCCGGCCCTCCTCGTTTATCTCCTGCCGCCCGAACCCCTGCTTGTAGAAGAGGCCGACCGCGACCAGCGGCAGGCCAAGGTCGCTCGTTGCCTTCAGGTGATCGCCGGCGAGGACGCCCAGGCCGCCGGAATAGATCGGCACGCACTCGGCGAGCCCGAACTCGAGCGAGAAGTAGGCGATGACCATCGGCGCGTGGGCGTCCATGAAAGGTGGACGGCGGTCGTAGTAGTCCTGATATGCGGCGCGAGCACCATCGAGGGCATGCTGCACGTCTTCGTTCTCGAGAGCTTTGGCCATCCCCTGCTCGCCAAGCTGGGAGAGCATGAGCACCGGATTCTGCCGGGTCGACTCCCAGAGCTCAGGGCTCAGGGCTTGAAAGAGGCCCTCGATTCGTGGCTGCCACGTCCAGAGCAGGTCGTGAGCGAGATCGTTTAGTTCCTCCTCCATCCGCCTAAGATCGTATCGACTGTCATGGGTGCGACATGAAGGCCGTCGTCATGGCGGGCGGCGAGGGGTCGCGCCTTCGCCCACTGACAAGCCGGCAGCCGAAACCTCTGGTGCCGGTCGCCGGGCGGCCGATCATGGAGCACATCCTCCTGCACCTCCGTCGCCACCAGATGCGCGACGTGATCGCCACCGTGCAGTACCTGGGCGCATCGATTCGCAATTACTTCGGTGATGGGTCGGAGCAGGGCGTGGCGCTCACCTACTCGGTCGAGGACTCTCCTCTCGGCACGGCGGGCTCGGTGATGCTCGCGCGCCAGCAGCTCAACGAGCCGTTTCTCGTCATCTCAGGCGATGCGCTGACGGACATCGACCTCGGCGCCGCGATCCGGTTCCATCGTGAGCACCGAGCCCTCGCCACGATCGTTCTGAAGCCCGTGCCCAACCCGCTCGAGTACGGCGTGGTCGTGGTCGATGAGGGCGGCGCTGTCCAGCGATTCATCGAAAAGCCCAGCTGGGGCGAGGTGATATCCGACCTGGCAAACACGGGCATATACGTGCTCGATCCCGCGGTATTCGACTTCTTCCGCCCAGGCGAGCCGACCGACTGGTCCGGCGACGTCTTCCCAAAGCTGCTGAAGCAGGGCGAGCCGGTGTTTGGCTGGGTGTCCTCGGGCTACTGGGAGGACGTGGGCAGCCACGCGGCCTACATCAAGGCCAACTTCGACTGCCTCGAGGGCAAGGTCAAGGTCGAAATCCCCGCCACGCGTGTGAGTGGGAGCGAAGGGATATGGATCCATGAGGAGGCCGATGTATCGGAAGGCGCGCGCCTCGACGGCCCGGCGCTGATCTGCGCAGGCGCCAAGGTGCGCGCAGGCGCCTGGGTCAATGGACCGGCGGTGATCGGTGGCTACACCACCATCGACTCCGGAGCGAAGGTATCCAACTCGATCCTTTGGGACCACTCGTACGTAGGCCTCAACTCGCGCCTACGCGGCGCGGTCGTATGCCGCTCGGTGACGGTCAAGAACGGATGCCTGCTCGAGGAGGGCAGCGTCATCGGCAGCGAGGTCGTTCTGGGTACCGGCGCGACGGTGAACGCCAACGTGCGCATCTGGCCCAACAAAGAGGTCGAGCCCGGCGCGGTCGTGCACGACTCGATCATCTGGGCTGGCTCGTGGAAGCGCGGGCTGTTCAGCTCGTACGGACTGACGGGATTGACCAACGTTGAGTTCACGCCGGAGTTCGCCTCACGGCTGGGCGCGGCGGTGGGGGCGCTGAGCCCCAAAGGCACGGAGATCGCGATCTCGCGCGACTACACGCGGGCGGCCCGCATGATCCACCGCGCGGTCATCTCCGGAATGATCTCCTCGGGCGCCAACGCCACCGACCTCTCTGTCCTGCCCGCCCCGGTCGCACGATATTGGGCTCGTCACAACCACGTTTCGGCCGTGCACGTGCAGACGTCTCCGGTCGATCCGCGCTCCGCGGACATCCGCCTTTTCGACGACCACGGCCTCGACCTGGACAACAGGACGGAACGCAAGCTCGAAAGCCTCTACTTCCGCGAGGACATCCGGCGCGTGCTGCATTACGAGATGGGGCGGATCGTTCGGCGCGACAGTCAGACAGACCGCTACATCGAGGACATGCTGGCGAAGATTGACCTCGAGACTGTTCGCGGCGCTTCTCCAAAGGTGCTCATCGACTACAACAACGGCGCCGCCGCCATGGTGCTGCCGCGGGTGCTCCAGGAGATGAACTGCACGGTCATCCCTCTCAACGCGTCCCCGGCCGAGATCGTTGTCGAGCAGGACTGGCCCACGTTTTACGCCCACCTTCAGGAGATGGGAGTGATCTCCGCTGCAGTGACGGCCGAGCTCGGCATCTTTGTCGATTCGCCGGGTGACCGCTGCTTCATCGTCGACGAGACCGGCGATGTGCTCGATCACGACACGGCCTTCGCCGTGTTGAGCCAGCTCGCGCTGACAGCCAAGCCGGGCATGCTGCTTGGACCGGCCTCGTCGTCTCTTGCCTTCTCGATGATCGCCGAGGAGATGAACAGCCGATTTGTGCCGACGAAGATCACGCCCGGCGCGGTGCTCCGAGCGGCGCAACACGCTGACGCCGTTCTTGCCTCAGACGGTGCCGGCGGCTATTGCTGGCCGGATTTCGCCATCGCATTCGACGCCATCTTCACGACTGTTCGGGTCCTCGAGCTCCTGGCGCAGACCCGCTCATCGATTGGAGACCTGAAGAAGCGAATCCCGCCGGTCGCCCATAAGAAGGCGGTGGAGTTCTGCCCGTGGGATGTCAAGGGGCGGGTGATGCGGACGATGATGGAGAAGCACCTCAAGGACCGCGTGGACCTCACCGACGGCGTGAAGGTTTTCGTCGAAGGCGGTTGGGTGCTGGTCGTTCCCGATGCGGACCGGCCCGAGTATCACATCATCGCCTCGACACTCGACCCGGTGAAATCGGCGGCGCTGGTCGAGGAGTACTCGGCGCTGGTGCGGTCGGTCGTGGCCGAGGCGGCGCCGGCGTCGGAGGGCGTAGTCGAAAAAACGTAGCGGCCGTGTTCCTTAGAATCGAAAGCCGCCTGAGCGGGCGTAGCTCACCTGGTAGAGCGCAACCTTCCCAAGGTTGAGGTAGCCGGTTCGAGGCCGGTCGCCCGCTCCAATCGCAATCGGACTGTAGGGGGAGGTCAGGACCTTTGAAGAGAATCGCCAAGGGTGGCTTCG
>DASVEP010000208.1:0-8648 GCA_036380475.1 Candidatus Dormiibacterota bacterium | reverse complement strand
GGGCCCGGGCACGGCGTGTTGAGCGGCGTGTTCTGCAGCTGGTTGATGTACGTCTCGGCGGCTGAGCTGACTGTCGCCTCCGTGTTGACCCTGTTCACGAGGTCGGTCGAGAGGAGGAAGTTTGTCGAGAGCTCGGTCATGAGCGCACCCGAGAGAATCGCCAGGAAAGCGGTGATGATGAGCACACCGCCGAGGACGCTGCCCTGTTGAGATCGCCTCCGGTCCCCCAGAAGAGCGCGGAGCGATTTCATGGGTTCACGTGCGTGTAGAAGCGCAGGGTCTGCGTCTGCGTATAGGACTGGACGGTGACCGAGATCGTCGCCACCACAGCCTGGGTGGACCCGTCCACGTACCACGAAAAGGCCGACACGTTGGTGGCGGCCTCGCGTGGCGGGTTGGCGCCGATTTGTCGCAGCAAATGCCCTGTCGCTTTGTCCCAGGAGTACGTGACTTGGTAGGCCGACACGGCACCAGATTTGTTGAACTGCGAGCCCTGGAGGGGGATCGGCTGCGTCGAGCATTGGTTGCTCGCCGACGTCCCACAACCGGGAGGCACAGGCAGGCTGCTGAGAGCGAAGTCGTCGTTGCTCTCGAACTGGAAGTTGCGGATCGCGCTGCTTGCCTCGACGCGGCTCGTGGCGGTCACCCACGCCCGCCACGAGGTCAGGACCACGGAGGTCAACCCGGTCATCACGATCAGCCCGATGGCAGAGGCCACGATCACCTCGACGAGCGTGAAGCCGCCCTGGCTCCTTACGTAGCGCCGGAGCGTCGTCTTCATCGAATCGCCCTGACGAGCTGCACCGGGGGCCCTACCCGTGCCAGCGCAGGCCACGAGTTGACCTGTATGGACCAAACCTGGCTGTTATTCGGACCTGTCACCCACGAAACGTCGACCCGAAGCGTGAATGGCTTGCCGGAGGGGCACGAGCCTTGAAAACCCGCCGCAGCTGTTGGTGGGGTGCTGGCGTCCTCGGTCGTGAAACAGTCCGAATACTGCGCAGGCAAGCTTCCGTAGGCAGAGCCGCCGATCATGTTGATCTCGTATTGCGTGACGGCGGTGGAAGCGGTGTTTCGTTTCGACAGCGTCGAGTCGAGCAGACCAGTGCTCATCGTGCCGATGATCAGCACCAGCGCAAACCCCATGATCGTCACGCTGACCAGGAGCTCGACCAGCGTCGTGCCCGCTTGCGCCTGCCGGCGGTCGCGCGGCCACCATTCACGCAGCCGTCGCATCAGTGGACGGCTTTGAGCAGCCCGTACATCGGGAGCACGACGGAGACGGCGACGAAACCGACCGCACCGCCGACCGCGATCACCAACGCCGGCTCCATGAGCGCGATCATGTTGCGGACCTTGTAGTCCATCTCTTCGCTCAGGAAGTCGGCGATCTGCTCGAGGCTCGAGTCCAGGGTTCCGGTCTCCTCGCCGACCTTGATCATCCGGATCATCATCGGGGCGAACAGCCCGGTGGCTTCAAGCGGCTCGGAAAAGCCGTCGCCGGTGACCATCCGTTGTTTGACCGCCTCGAGGCCGCGGCGGTACTTGATGTTGCCGGACGCGGCGATCGCGACATCGAACGTCTGGCTGATGGGAATCCCGGCCTTGAGCATCGTGGACAGCGTGCGGGTGAAGCGCTCGATGATCCCGTATTGCACGATGACTCCAAGCACCGGCATGCGAAGCAGCGCGTAGTCCCAGAAGATGCGGCCGGCTTTGGTCTGCATGAAAACGAGGACAGCGGTGATCACGACGAAGATGCCGATGACGATCTGGATCCGCCATTCCTGCGCGAAGCTTCCAACTGCGAGCAATACACGGGTAGGCAATGGCAGCTGGGCCTTGAACTCGGCGAAGATCTGGACGAAGTTCGGCAGCACGAAGACGATGAGGATCGTGCAAACGGCGATCGCCAGCGTCAGGATGATCGCGGGGTAGATCATCGCGCTGCGCAGCTTCTTGAGGGCGGTGTCCTGCCGTTGGAGATATGAAGCCACCTGCGCTAAAACCTTGTCGAGGGTGCCGCTGTACTCCGCGGCGCGGACCATGTCGACGTAGAGCTGGTTGAACACGCTCGGGTGATGCTGGATCGACGTCGAGAATGCCTCACCCGCATCGAGGTCCTCCACGATGTCCTCGAGCGCGGCGCGGAACGCCCCCGACGCGGAGGCACTTTGCAAGAGCTTGATGGCATCTGTGATGGGCACCCCGACCCTGAGAAAGGTGGAGAGCTGCCGCGAGAACAAAACCAGGTCAGCTGTGCTGACGCGGAAGAACGTCGGGAGCTCGCGGTAGACCCAGCGCCACCAACCGCTTCTCGCTGACCGGACGGACACGACCCGGTAGCCGCGATCCGATAGTTCGCGATGAACGTTGGCGGCCGTGTTGGCATCGACGACCTTCTCTTCGAGACCGCCACGCGGGGAATACGCGCGATACGCGAACTTACCGATTTTTTCCCCCCCTCAGAGGATGTAGACGCTTCGCAGGACTTCCGACACGGTGGTGACCCCGGCGCTGATCTTGTGCCAGGCGTCAACCCGCAGCGGAACCATCCCACCCTTGACCGCGGCGTTGAGGATCTCGCGATGACTCGCCCTGCCGATGATCAGGCGCTTCACATCATCGCTCATCGTCAGGACCTCGAACACGCCGATGCGGTCGTAGTAACCGGTCATGTTGCAGCGGCTGCACCCCGTTCCGCGGTACAGCACCTGCGGCGGGGGCATGCCCAGCGAGAGCGCAAATTCCAGCTCTTCCGCGTTGGGCTCATACGGTGCTTTGCAGCCCTCACAGGTCTTTCGGACCAGGCGCTGGGCCACGATCGCGATCACCGACGACGCGATCAGGAAGCCCTCGATGCCCATGTCGGTGAACCGAAGCAATGCGCCGACCGCGTCGGTGGCGTGCAGTGATGACAGCACGAGATGTCCGGTCAGCGCCGATTGCACGGCGATCTCCGCCGTCTCGCGGTCGCGGATCTCGCCGACCAGGATGATGTCCGGGTCCTGGCGCAGGATGGCCCGCAGGCCATTGGCAAAGGTGATGTCCGCCAGCTTGTTGATCTGGCTCTGGTTGATGTTGTCGAACATGTACTCCACGGGATCCTCGATCGTCATGATGTTGCGCACCTGCTGATCGAGCTCGTGGATGGACGCGTACAGCGTCGTCGTCTTGCCGCTGCCGGTCGGGCCGGTGACGAGCATCATCCCGTACGGCGAGTGCAGCATGCGGTGGTATTCGGAGTAAGCCCCGCGAGAGAAGCCGAGCTGGGGAAGGGTGATCAGCGACCGGCTGCGATCGAGCAGCCGCATGACCAGCTTCTCGCCCCAGATCGTCTCGATGGTCGCCACCCGGACGTCCAGCTCGCGACCGTCGACGTTGACGCTGATCTGGCCGTCTTGCGCGCGACGCCGCTCGACGATGTTCATCCCGGCCATGATCTTCACGCGGGACGAGAGGGCTGCCCCAGTCGCGCTCGGCAGGTGGGCCATGTCCTGCAGCACGCCGTCGATCCGGAACCGGACTCGCAAGTAGTCCTTCTGCGGCTCGATGTGGATATCCGAGGCGCGGTCGCGGAGGCCCTGCGTGATGAGCAGGTTGACGATCTCGACCGCGGGCGAGTTCGAGGTGACGTTGGCGAGCTCGAGGGTCGTGACGCGGTCGAACCCGAGCTGTGGTCGTGACTCCTCGAGCGTTTTCGCCGCTTCCTGCAGCCTCGGCCGCATGCTGTGGATGCGGCTGAGGTTGGCGAGGATGTCGGACGGGCTGGCCACGTACGGCGTGACCTCGAAGCCGGTGATGAGCCGGATGTCGTTGACGAGCGGAAGGTTGCTGGGGTCGCTCATCGCGACCGCGATGTGACCGTTCTGGCGGCCCAACGGCAGCACCAGGTGACGGCGGGCGAACTCTTCGGGAAGCATCCGCGCCACCTCGGCGTCGACCTCGCCGTGCTTCAGGTCGGCGATCGGGGTGTTGAGGTGACCGCTGAGCACATAGGTGAGGCTGTCTTCGCGCAAGGCGCCCTGGTTCACGAGTACTGCGCCAAGCAGGGCGAGAGTCGTTCTCTGGGCGGCGAGCGCGCGGTTGAGCTGATCCTCGCTGATCAGACCTTCGGCAACCAGGACCTGCCCGAGTCGTCCTCCGCCGGCAGTTTTGTCGGGAGCGGGAGCGCCGCCGTTGGGCACGGCAACAGTCTGGACGTCGCTGACTTCAAGTGCCACGTCACGATGTTGGCCTTTAGCGGCTTGCTTAGTAATGGGGATTTACCCGGGCCTGTGGGTCAATAGTCCCAGCCGAGTCGGGCCCCGATCCCGACTTGATCGCGGTTTCGAGTGGCTTCTGTCGTCGCAGGCGCGGGAAAAGGATGGCCGCCGCGAGTCCCGAGACCTCCACCGGGCGCGAGGTGAGCGTGTACCGCTCGACCAGCACGAACAGCACCCAGGCCACCGCGAGGATCACGGGCAGGAGAAGGATCAGGGCCCCAAACGCCCACGTCGATGAGAGTCCGAAGTCGTGTCGCAGCACAAACGCCATCGCCTGGACCAGTGGCTGATGGACCAGGTACAGGCTGTAGGACATTATCCCGAGGGCGACGAGCGGCCGCCAGGCGAACACCCTGCCGACGACTCCGCTGGCGGCCAGGACCGGGATCAGGAGCAGGGCAAACACCGCTCCGAACGCCAGGTGGCTCAGCGGCAGTCCGACCGCGATCACCGCAACCACTGTCATCGGCAGCCAGGCATACCGCATGACGCGCGGCAGGCGCTCGAGCGTGCCGCGGGCATAGAGCTCAGCCATCGCCATTCCGAACGCGAACTCAGCCCAGCGACCGGGCAGGAGGTTTGGAAGCACGACTGTCTGCACGGTCCCGGCCGGCACCCAGCCGCGGGCGCTCGCCACGGCCAGGGCGAGCCTGTAGACGACGTTCACCAGCACCGCAGCCGCGAGCGTCCGCCACAAACCGAACCGAATGGCGCCGACGATGAGCAGAGGCAGGGCGATGTACAGCTGCCATTCGAGGCCCAGTGACCAATAGGCGCCGTTGAGCGCATAGAAGCTGCTCGTGAACAGCGGGTGGATCATCGTGATGTGTGCCACGGCCTGCCAGGCGACGTCGCTCGCAGATAGCGGGTTGAAGCCGAGGTTGGCGCTGCCAAGCACGTTCAGGGCAAGGGCTAGACCGAGCGAGCTGTAGTAAGCAGGCAACAGCCGTCGCGCTCGCCGGACGAAGAAGCTACCGGTCTTGAAGCGCCCCTGCCTTCCCGCTGCGAAAGGTAGATACAGGCAGAAGCCGCTCAGGACAAGAAAGAGGCTCACCCCAGTGGAGCCGCTCCGGACGAAAAAGTCCAGGGGCTGGAACGGGAGGTGCGCCCCGCTGAAGACCCTGATGTGGAAAAGCACGACCCAGAAAGCGGCAGCCGCCCGGAGGCCGTCGATTCCCGCCAGCCGGCTGATGGGACTCGCCGCTGTCGGAACGATCGCCCCCCCAGCTGCAGACCCTGAGCCGGCCGCGGCGGCCGTCAACGTCGGAGTGTGCACCGCCATGGCCCGAGTCTATGTGGCCGCGGCGATTCCCCCAATGGGAGAGGCGCCCAGCGTCTGAAGCTCTGGTCCCGGGTCGACCAGCCGATCCGGGACTCGCGTCCCCGCCGTCGTGGCCATGCCCATTCCGAGCCCGATGCCCGAGGGCATATCGTTGGGCGGAATGGGCGCGATCACGCGGGCACTGGAAAGCCGCAAAGCGATCAGGGACGGGGCGGGGGCGAACGTGGTGCTGCCCCTCCGCGGCGGTGTAGGCGCTCTCGTAAGTCGCTCCGCCGGCCGGCGGCTCGTCAGCGTCGCGACCCAGGCAGACGCGGAATCGCCTTCACCGGGCATGGACGGGTGGCTCGAGAGAATGCAGGCGCGCCGTTCGGCGGTGGTGGTGGTGCCCGACCGGTCCGCCGGCGTGGCAATCGCCCTCCGATGGAGGCTGAGCCCCGAGCGATTTCGCCTGGCCGGTGATTTCGACCTGGCAGATCCCGAGCGCACGCTGCCGCAGGTGAGCAGGCGGAGGCCCTGGCATTCCAGTAAGTGACATCGCCTAGCCAGGAACTCGATCGCGACAGGCGACCGGGCCTGCTGCTCCTCTTCGCACCGGCCGACCACCCACACCGCGATGGCGTTTGCGCCACCCTCGCCTGGCTCGCCGCCGCCGAGGGCCTCCTTTTCGAGTGCTACTACGACAGCCGGCATTCAGGCATCCACTACGGTGGGGGCCTGCCCTGGCGGGTCGATCCGGCCGACCTTCGCGGCGGGACGTTTGTCGGCGGCCACCACCTCGAGCAGTTCGAGCTCGTCATGCAGCGATTCGAATGTCAGGCGGCCTGCCTGGGCCCAACCGTCTTTGCAGAAGCCCTTGCCGCCAACGGCATCCCTCTGCGCGCAAATAACGCCGACGTGGCCGAGTTCTACTGCCAGCTCTTCAAAGGGACATCCGTGAAGTGGCCGGAAACGCTCCTGGTGATCGGCAATGCGGGCGGTCCCATGGACCTTGCGCCGTATGCATGCCACGAGATCGTCCAGCGGCGGCTGATCGCGATTTCCGCGGGCGATGACGATGCCCTCGCGAAACTGCGACCGGGCATGCAGGTCGAGAACCTGTGGAGCGATGACGCCGCGAAACGCTCGTCGGTCTCAGAGCTTTCGTGCGCGATGGCTGCACGCTGGAGTGCGTCTACCAAAACGTTCTTGTTGGCGGATCCGGAGGCAGCCGGCAGGTGGATTCCAACCGCTATCCGCAAAGGTTGGGCGCCGGTCTTCGGCATCCCGCAAGCGGAGCTGGTGACGGACCTGTCGGCGGAGCTGAAAACCGTTTCGACGGTTTGGGGTCGCCAGCAAGACGACCAGGATTTTCTCGAGCTGTCCAAAGCGGGCGTCGCCTTTCAGCTCATCGATCCGGGACGGCCACCCTTTCCGGTCATCAGCGAAACCGCGCGGCCGCATCGCGTGCCGGTCGACGCGCCTGCTGATCCTGCGGACGACGATCTGAAGCGCTGGGCGCGCGAGCGCCGGATCGTGAGCAGCATGGTCTTCTGGACCGGGATGGTCCGGGAGCTCGAGTGCCTCTACGCGCTCGCCGACATCCTGAGTGCCACGGGTCTGAAAGCAGGACTGGCCCTGACCACCGAAAGCTTCAGGTACCTCGATTCGACGCCGCTCGCGCTGCTCTCGGTCCTGCCGGCGCTTGGTGGCTTGAGCGGCCAGGTGGAGACGCTTGTCGCCAGTGCCGGATCCGGCGGGATGATCGAATCGGCCGCTCCGCCCGAGCGCTTTGCGAGGAGCCTCGGGGAAAGCGTGGCGGCGCTGGCCGACCTACTCGGGGGCAAGGATCGCGTGCCCAGAGGCTGGTGGGGCGTGATGGATGCGCCCCTGCTGCCCAGGAAGTTGGGTCGGGTGAAGGTCGAGACCTCGCCCCCCGGGCTCAAGGTCCGGTACCGCAGGCGCTCGCCATCGGCGGTGATGGAATCGGGCCCAGGCGCCGGCCGCCCGGACCTGCGGTCGCGGGTCCGCGACTCACCGCTCGGCAACCTGTTCGATCCCATCCGGCCGTTCGATGAATCGCGACCCGGCGCACCCGTTCTGTCCATCCTCGAAGCGGTGCGAGCGGCCGGCTTCGAGTACGCCATAACAAAGGCGGAGTTTGGCGCGCCGCCGACCCTGGCCACCGGGGTTGATGGATTGACAGTGCTGAACTACACAGCCGGCCGTTGGGACGGCTGGACGCCTTTCGAGACCGTGAACGAGCTGTCTGACCCGGTCCGCGCCGAACGCCGGCTGTCGCGGTCGGGGAAACCAGGCTGGTTGCTTGGCAGCATCGACAGCTGCCTGTGGACTTTCAGCGGCCATGTATGGGACCGCGGGCGCGAGCTTCGCGACATCTGCCGGTGGATGGCCGGGGGTGGTTCGTCCGGCCGTCTCATCAACGTCACACCGCGCACCGCCGCGCGATACGCACGGATCCTCGCCGGCGAAGGATCGATCAGGACCGTGGCCGCGCGATAGGTCGAGCCGCGGTCCCTTATTCGAAGAGGGGAGGACGCGGCAGCTCGTAGTCCGGGTCGATGCGTCGGCGGCCGATCGGCCGCGCCGGCACGCCGGCCACGATGTCGAGAGGAGCCACGTCTTTGGTCACGACTGCGCCCGCCGCGACAACAGCGCCGCGTCCAATCGTCACGCCCGGCATGACGGTCGCGCGCATGCCGATCCATACGTGATCCTCGATCACCACCGCGCGACCCTGCAATGCGAACTGCGGATCGTTCAGATCGTGCTGGGTGGTGAGGATGGCGACCTCAGGAGAGATGCTCACATCGGCACCGATCCTCACACCGCTGCGCGCATCGATGCAGCAGCCTCGATTGATGATGCTTCGCGCACCGATGCTCGTCTTGAGTCGCCGGTTGCTGCGTGGTCCGTAGGACCACAGATAGCAGCCCAGCTGCACAGCGGCGCCCTCGCCCATTTCGATGCCCATCACGCTGCGATACCAACCGCGACGGATGGAGTACGACGGGATTCGATTGACCACGTGGTTGGTGGCGTAGTTCAGACAGTGAGCTGCGATCCGCGAGAGACCGCTGGACCGCTGCTTCCCCTGCGTCCAG
>DASVEP010000207.1:0-22894 GCA_036380475.1 Candidatus Dormiibacterota bacterium | reverse complement strand
CACGCTGTCTATCCGACAGGCACCGAGCAGATCGCCGGCCGCCGGCTCTGGGTCCAGACTGCGGCTGCAACCACCGACTACGACGCCTGGGTCGGTATCCCGTACCAGGATCAGGAGGTCACGCTCGACTTCAATGCCACGTCGGGCGGCATCAGGTTGCTGGGCCGCGTGCAGGCCTCAGAGACCTGGGTCGTCCTCGCGATCAATCCAGGCACGAGCAACATGCAGCTGTGGGCTGCGAACAACAACGTGTGGACCCTGCTGACCAGCATCGGCGGCATCCCGGTCAGTCAGAACATCTGGTACCACGCGAAGCTCGATGTCATCGGGCAGAAGCTGCTGGGCAAGGTGTGGGCCTTTGGCACTAGCGAACCTGGTTGGCAGATCGCGGGCACGCAGACGATCGTCACCGGAACAGGCGTTGCCGGCCTGCGCTTTGCTGGCTCCGACGGCTACGTCACAAACTTCCTGGAGAAGCCGATCACGCAGATCGCAGGCACGGTCTCCGATTCGGCGACCGGTGGGCCCGTCTCCAATGCCTCCGTTTCACTGAGCAATGGGGCATCCACCACCACCGACATCACCGGCGCCTACGTCATCGGTTCGCTGGGCGCCGGAACCTATACGGTGACGGCGACAGCCCCGGGCTACGGTTCCTCCACCCAGAGCGCGACTGTGGCGATCGGGGCGAGTGCCATCGCCAACCTCACCATCACCGCCACACCGGGTCCCGCTAACAGCCAGATCTCAGGTGTCGTTACGGATTCGGTGAGCGGAGCTCCGATCGCGGGGGTGCAGGTCACGACCCAACCGGCCAGCAGCGCGGTTGTCACCAACGCAACTGGCGGATACACGCTGGCCGTCTCCGCCGGTTCCTACAACGTCATCTTCGCGGCGGGCGGATACAACAGCAACTTCAAGTCCGTTAGCATCGGCAGCAACACAAGCGCGACCGCAAATCAAGCGCTGGTGGCAGTCCCCGCGCAGACCGCACAGGATCTGTTCAGCCGGCCCAACCAGACTGGGATCGGGCCCGCGACGGATGGCCATGCGTGGACAGACGATCTGGCCTCGAACCCGACGGCGGTCGTGCAGATTCGCAACGGGCAGCTCTACCTGCAGACGACCAGCACCGCCTACGACGCCTGGATGGGAATCCCCTATCAGGACCAGGAGGTGGCCGCTGATGTCGACATGGTCGCGGGCGGCGCTCGCCTGCTTGCTCGTGTGCAGGGCAGCGGCAACTGGATAGTTTTGACGATCACTCCCGGAACCAACGGGGGGCTGTCTCTGTGGGTGGCAAAGAACAACACCTGGACGCAGCTCAAGAGCTGGACTGCGAACCCGGCATTCTTGCAGAACACCTGGTACCACGCAAAGCTGCGTGTGGTCGGCACGAGCGTTTCGGCCAAGGTGTGGGCGTACGGCACGGCGGAGCCCGCCTGGCAGCTGACCACCACACAGACCATCCTCACCGGGTCAGGCGTCGGTGGGCTTCGAAGCTCCAGCGCAACCGAGTTCATCGCGAACTTCAACGAAAGCCCGGTGACGCAAATCTCCGGCGCCGTGACGAGCAACGCGACCAAGCAGCCCATCGCCGGCGCGACCGTCACATTGAGCAACGGCGCGACCACCACCACCGACAGCCAGGGCAACTACGTATTCGCAAACCTGAGCCCCGGCACTTACACGGTGACGGCGTCGGCGTCGGGGTTCACGACCGGCACGCAGGGCGTCATCGTTTCGACCGGCATCAGCGCCACTGCGAACTTCGCCCTATGACCTGGTTCAGCCCGTGAGGAGTTCCCTGTAGTGGCGATCGCCACCTGGATCTGGGAAACGGCCGGTCGCCACCAGCGGCTGACCAACCATGGGCTGCGACTGGCAAGCTTCTCGATGGTCGGCGGCGTTGGAGTCGTCGTCAACAACGGCCTCCTCTTCCTGCTCGTCGAGCGGGGTCACATGAACGTGATCCTGGCCGGCGTGCTGGCGACCGAGGCCGCCATCATCAACAACTTCGTCCTCAATGACGCTTTCACATTTCGTGGCGTCAACCCCGACAAGTCGTATGTGCGCCGGCTCATCAGCTACAACGGCTTGACGCTTGGCGGTTTGGTTATTTCAGTCGCGACGCTTGGGTTCCTGCACTACGTTCTCGGCGTTCACTACCTGGTTGCGAACGTGCTGTCGATCGCGCCGGGAATGCTTTGGAACTACGCCTCGAATCACCGATGGACCTGGTCCCGCCGCAGAACCAGTAGCTAGCGCGAAGGCAGCAGGCTCAAGAGGAGCATCGCGGCCAGGCAGAGCAAGCCGCCCACGGTGGCGATGCCGATGCCGACAGACCATGTATTGGCCTGGATCGACTGGAGAAGTTTTGCGTTGCCTCCGGCCGGAATCATTTTCGTCAGGGCCGCTCCAATACTCGTCGTGACCACGATCCCGAGCCCGAACACCACCAACCCTAACAGCAGGACGGCCATGTAAACGACCTGTGCGATCCCCCCGCTGCGGGTGATGTTCGAGGTCGGGACCACGGTGCTCGAGCTCCCGCTCAACCCGGACCCTGATGAGCCGGTTGGACTGGTCGTCGTACCGCCTGCGCCCGCCGTCGGGCTGGAGGTGCCGCCGGGCGAAGGCTTGCCGGGCGTCGGGCTGTGGGCGACAGGACTCTGCGCTGCTGCGATTGGCGTTGGGGTCGGAGGCGGCGCGGGTGGAGTGGTCGCCGGCGGAGTTGCCGGCGGCGGCGTTGTGCCGCCAAGCAGCGACGCCATGGTTGCAAAGCCGGCCTTGAGTGTGACGTTGTCGTGCTGGACCAGGCCCCAGTAGGCAGATGAATTGATTGCTGGCGGGCAGCACCTCATCGAGTTGTCGTCGCGGAGGTTGTACCAGAGGGCCATGGAGACCGCGCTGTTCGAGGTCAGCACGCTCCGCATCAGGCTCTGCTGGTTGACGTCGTTGATCGAGTTCTCCTGGGTGCCGTACTCGCCCACCCATAGCGGCTTGCTTCCTTTCCCGTACTGCTGAAGCACGCCCTCGACGCCTACCGAATCCCCGATCGGGTTGCCGTAATCGTGAAAGGCGGCGATGTCGAAGTTACCGGTGGAGATGACCGTCCCCAGCCAGCCCAGATCGGGGCTGGAAGGACCACCGAACATGACCTTGGCGTTCGGGTCGGCCGCATGGGCCGCGGCGTAGCCGGGGTTCAGGATGTCGTTGACGTAATCGGAGACTGAAGCGGGCCACAGATAGCCACCTCCGTTAAAGCCGTAGTTCGGCTCGTTCCACATCTCCCAGTAATGCACGGTGCCGTGGTAGCGACCGACGATGGCGCCCACGAAGGACTGGAACTGCGCCGGCGTCGGCAGGTTGGTCGGAGCCGCCGCCGCCCAGGGCGGCGTGTAGACGATGATCGGCTGGAGCTGGACGCCGTAGGCGTTGGCGGCGTTGACGATCATGTCTGAGCGTGACCAGTCGTAGTGACCCTGCGACGGCTCCATCTGGTACCACGGAAACTCGATCCGCACGATTGCGACTTTGAGCGAGCGCATGAGGTTCAACTCTGTGTTGATCGTGGTCGCGGGGTTGGGATTCTGGTAACAGTTCGGGGGGATGCACCACCAGGAGTCGGGGTTCATGCCCATGTAGCGCCACGGGCGCATCGCGGGCTCTGCGTTGATACCACCCCGGATGGACGCGGCCGCAGCATGTAGGACAACCGGGCTCGCCCGACCGGGCAGGAGCAGCGAGAGGGCCGGCACCAGCGCGATCGCAAGAATCGCGGCGCACGCAAATCGCAAACACGATGCCTTCAAAAAGCGATTTTGCCCGGCTATGTCCCCTGCCCCTTTCCGTTTGATCGTGAGATGCGAGCAAACCACAGGCCACCTATGGCCTGGGCGCGGCCCGGCAATCGTCACCCGCTGGTCGGTTCAGCCTGAACCGAGGCAACAGGATAGCCCAATCCGGCCGGGAAATGTAGCCGCGTCGGGGCGCCCGGACAGCCCAGCGCCGTTGTCCCAGGTCCCCATGGCATCGATCCCGGAAACGGTGCGGGACGCCCATTTACCGGGCAATGCCCAGACGCCAGAATCGAACTCAAATGCTGCAGATCCAGGCGCGCGAGGCCGCCCAGGCTCCGGTGTCAACCGGCGCCCAGGACCGTACGGAGGAGAGGCCTTCCGGCAGGCGGGTGCTTGTCGTAGTGCCTACCTATAACGAGCGGGAGAATCTCGGGGTTCTGCTGGAAGCGCTGTGGAGCCAATGTCCCGATGCAAATGTCCTGGTCGTCGACGATGCGTCGCCCGACGGTACTGGAGATCTCGCCGACGCAATCGCCGCAACCGAGCCTCGACTGCAGGTGCTTCATCGAGCGGCGAAGACCGGGCTGGGCACGGCCTACGTCGAGGGTTTCAGAATCGCCCTTGCCCAGGGCTTCGAGCTCGTGGTGGAGATGGACGCAGACCTGTCTCATCGCCCGGAGGACCTCCCGCACCTGATCGAAGCTGCCGCGACCGCCGACCTCGTGATCGGGTCCAGAAACATTCCGGGTGGTGCGGTGGTGGGTTGGTCCGCGATCCGCCGAATGATCAGCCGGGGCGGGAGCCTCTACACGCGCTTGATCCTCAGCCTACCCGTCCACGACTGCACCAGCGGCTTCAAATGCTTCCGCCGCGAGGCGCTGATGGCTCTCGACCTCAGCACTGTGCGAGCAAATGGATATGGCTTTCAGGTCGAGGTCAACTACCTCTGTCATCTGGCGGGTCTACGGATCGTCGAGGTGCCGATCATCTTTCCGGATCGAATGCGCGGCCATTCGAAGATGTCGTCGAAGATAGTCCTCGAGGCGATGTTCGTCGTTCTCGGCCTTCGTCTCGGCCGGCGGAGGAATGCGGCGGTCGCCGAGCCGGTCGCCACCGCGGATGGTTGATTCAGTCGCCCGCTGGGTGGGCGACGCCCGCGTTCAACGGCTGCTTCTGCCTGCAGGCCTCCTCGTTCTGGCCGCAACGCTCATCTACAACCTGCGCTATGGGCCCGCGCGGTTTGACCAGTCGGATTTCCAGAGCTTCTATGGCGCAGCCGTCGCGCTCCGGTCTGGCATCGACCCCTACCTACCGGCAGTCGCCTGGATAAACGCATACCAGCCGACGGGCGGCGGCGCCCTCTTCGGGACGAAGGTATATGTCTACGCGCCGTTCTTCGGCTACCTCTTGACTCCTTTCACATTTCTGCCCAAGTACATCGCGCTGACGCTGTGGGATTTTCTCAACGTCGGTTTTCTGGTCGCGACAATTTTCCTGGCGCTTGACGCCGCCGGCGTTCGCATGCGCTGGGCCGTGGTGATCGCACTCGCCGGCGCGGCCTCGCTCATCCAGGCCGTTCACAAAGAATGGTTCCTCGGCCAGACCGATGTATTCATCTTGTGCTTGATCGCGTTTTCGTTCTGGCTGCGCACGCGTGGCCACAAGGACACCGCAGGCCTGGTCCTCGGTGTCGTTTGCGCGATCAAGCCGACGATGGCGCTTCTCCTCTTCTTTCTTCTTTGGAAACGGGAGTTTCGGTATGCGCTCTTGGCCGGCGTGTCAGGTGCGCTCTTGCTCCTCGTGCCCTTCGCGTGGCTGGGCTCCGATGTCTGGAACCACCAAACGACAATCTGGAAGTTCTGGTCCAACCAGTTCGTCGCCCAAGCCCACAACGATTCACCGAAGGGTGTGCTGACGCGGCTCTTCACGGCGAACCCGGTGGTGCGCCCGATCTTTGTTGCGCCGGCACTGGTCACCGCGCTGTGGGCGGTCGTCATCGCCGCGGTCGGGCTCTGCGCGGCCGCGCTGGTCACATCGCGCCCGATCAGACGAGACTTGCTGTCGCTGCTGGAGCTCGGGCTCGCACTCGAGGCTGTGTTCCTTGTGAGTCCTCTTACGGAGTGGCCCTACCTCTTGGTGCTCATCGTGCCGCTGGTGGGATGTGTCGCCTGGTTGGTCAGCGCCTATAAGGAAGGCTCGCGCAATGGGCTGGTCGGTGCTGCTGTTGCGACCGTCGCGATCTGGGTCGCACTCATCGGCCCTGCAGGATTCATCGAATATCGAATCGTCGACCACTGGAACCGCCCCGGCCTGAGCGCGGACGCCTTGGTCATCCTCGCCCCGATATACCTGTACGTCTTGATTGGCGCTTTCCTCTTGCAGCTCGTTGTGATCGGCCGAGTACGCAAGATTCGTCTGACCGAGTCGCTCACCGGCATGCCGAGGACGTTGCCAAACGTAACCGCCGAATTTGTTCACGATGCGTGGTCGGCTCTGCCGGCGGCCATCACTCGAACCGCACGGGTGGGGTAAGCCGAGCGGCGCCGATTCCTCCTCGTGCGATGGGATCCCGCTGAGAGGCTCCAAGCCAAGGTGCAGATAGCCGCGATCACCCGCCCGATCCCAGCGCTGTGCTGCTTGGTCGTGATCGCAGCGAGCGTCGCGGGCGGCGCCCGAATCGCAAACGTCAATGCCGCGGCGACGGCGGCGCACTCGGGCCTTCACGTCGCCGGCACGCAGCTGGTCGATGCGACCGGAACCCCGGTGCTTCTCCATGGTGTCGACATCTCCGGGACTGAGTTCTCTTGCGCCCAGGGCGGAACTCCCAGCAGCAGAGGCTGGAGCATCTTCGGCGGTCAACCCGAAGACACCGTGGGCACGATCAGCGCCATGCAGAAATGGCACATCAACGCGGTTCGCGTGCCGCTGAACGAAGACTGCTGGCTTGGCATCAACGGCATCAACCCTGTCTACGGCGGGGCCGCGTATCGCGCTGCAATCGCGAAGTTCGTCCAGCATCTGCGCGGCGCCGGATGGTATGTGATCGTCGATCTGCACTGGAATGCTCCGGGCGATGCGGTAGCTCTCTCGCAGCAGCCGATGGCGGACGCGGACCACGCGCCCGCGTTCTGGACCTCAGTCGCGAGCGCGTTCGCCGCGGATCCGAACGTCCTGTTCGACCTCTACAACGAACCATTCCTTTATGGAAGCTACTTCCAGAGCAAGAACCAGAGCGCATGGAGCTGCTGGCTGAACGGATGCGCGCTGACTCAATACCTCACAGGCGGTCAGCCATACACGCAGACGTACACATGGCAGACGGCCGGCATGCAGCGGTTGATCGATGTGATCCGAGCGGCCGGCGCGTCCAACGTGGTGATCGCGAATGGGCTCAACTGGTCCAACGACGATTCAGGCTGGCTCGCAAATCGACCGCATGATCCGGCCAACAACCTGGCCGCCGGGTGGCACGAATATCCTGGCGAGCAGTGCGCCGCGATCGCATGTTGGTCGCACACGATCGAGCCGATCGCGCAGCATGTTCCCGTAATAGTGGGTGAGACGGGCGACCACACTGGCGCCGGCTGCACTCTCACCAACCTCCCGAACTTCTTGCCCTGGGCAGACGCCCATTCTGTTTCCTATCTCGCGTGGACGTTCAATCCCTGGGGCGACACCCATGATGTCTTGATCAAGGACTGGAAGGGCACCCCTTCCCCTTGCGAGGGTGAGTACTACGCAAACTACCTGGCCGCAATCGCTTCCAATCCTCCGTCACCGTTTGCGTCACCGGTTTCGGTGAGTCCCAGCGCGCCCTCGAACAGTCCAGTCGTTGCTGCATCACCGGTTGCTGTCGCGGCCGTCGACATTGCTCCGAGATTCCTTCTCGTTCTGATGCTGCTGATCGGAATCGCGATTGGCGTTTGGAGTTTCTTTCGCGCACTGAGATCGGGACGGAATCGATCACGACTTCGATGATCTCGTAACCCCACAAATCTCAGGGGTTGATTTCATCGCCTGTCATGCGTTAGTGTCCGTCCGCGCGGTGCTTCTCATGCATCGCTGAACACAAACGGACGATAACGCCTTAACGGGGGGGATTCCGCAAGGTTTATCTGTCCGATACGTTGCAGATCACACAACGCCGGACAAGGGGGTAACACCTTGCACGCGACAGTATTTGGTGCTCCGCGAGAGCTACGACCGCAACGCCCGACACGCAACCGATTCAACCTAACGCCGGCCAAACTAGGCATTCCGTTGCTGGGTTTGGTATTGCTCATAGGCGCAGTCATTGCGCCTCTTGCAATTCCGACGCGAGGAATCGCGGCTGTGCGTCAAGGCGGCATCAACGCCGAGCCTTCGATGCGTCCATGGCGCTACATGGGCATGAATCCAGACTCGTGGTGGTGCCAGATTCCGAACTGCTATCAGAATCCCGACCCCGCGGTCACCATCAACACAGAGCTCGGCCTCATGCGCCAGCTCAACGTTGCTGTCGTGCGCGTCGAGTTTCCCTGGTATCAGATGGAGCCCACGCAGGGCGCATATGACTGGTCTCGTTCCGACCTGATCGTTAACGCCGCCATCGCGCATGGAGTCCAGCTGCAGCCGATCATCGTCTACACGCCGCCCTGGGCGGCCGCAGCTCCGACCAACCTTCCGACGCCGGCACAGTTCAGCTCATTCGTGAGCGCCATCGTCAGCCGCTACCACAACTCAGTGCATTACTGGGAGATGTGGAACGAGCCAAACTACGGCTTCAACGGCGGTGGCTATCTATGGCCCGCATCGGTCTCCGATTACGTCAACGACATTCTGAATCCGGGATACGCAGCGGCTCACGCGGCCGACTCGTCGGCGCAGGTCATGTTCGGCGGCCCTTCGAGCCCCGACCTATCGTGGCTTGCCACTGTCATATCCACCGGTAACTTCGACATCGCGGCCTTTCACGATTACGGCAACCCGACCGGCGATTCCGCCGGTGTCGAGAATCTGCTTCAGCAATACGGGAAGGGCAGCAAGCCGCTCTGGGTTGGCGAGTACGGCACCCAGGAGAATTCGCTCAACGACGTCAATCAACAAAACCTGATGAAGGCCACGTTGACCTCGAGCAGTCCGATCACGATGGCCATTTGGTACAACCTGCGTGACGACAACTCGATGCTGTGCTGCCCGGCAACAGTTCATTCGTCCGCGTACTGGGGTCTGGTCCAGCACAACAACACCTCCATCAAAGCGGGCTTCGCGACCATGCAGGCGCTTCTAGGCGGAACGATCGCGCCTCTTCCGACGCCTACTACGGCACCGCCGAGCCCGACGCCGGTTGCCTCACCGACACCGCCGGCTCCTGTTGCCTCGCCAACCCCGAGCGCAGCTCCAAGCCCATCCCCAACCGGTTCGCCATCCCCAGTTCCTGCGCCTGCCCCCGCCAACGGCGGCCTGCACGTGCGTGGTAACCAGATCGTCGATGCGTCCGGCGCACCGGTGCTCCTTCGCGGCGCCAACATGGCCGGCACAGAGTTCGTCTGCGCCCAAGGCTGGAGCAATGACCCGTTCGGCGGTCAGCCTGAAGACGACCCGGCGACGTTCGCCGCCATGCGGGCATGGCACATCAACTTCGTGCGCATCCCACTTAACGAGGATTGCTGGCTTGGCATCAACGGCGCCAAGATCGGCGGACCCGCTTACCAGAACGCGATCATCAAGCTTGTCCACGACCTGCGTGGGGCCGGCTTCTACGTGATCGTCGATCTCCACTGGACCGCACCTGGTACTCAGCTCGCGCTGAGCCAGAACCCCGCGCCCGATGAGGATCACTCACCGACCTTCTGGAAATCGGTCGCGGCCACATTCGCCGGCGACACCGGCGTGGTCTACGACCTCTTCAACGAGCCCTTCTTCTACTGGATCGCGGCCGGCGGCCCGGACCAGTGGACCTGCCTCATGAAGGGATGCGTCCTCAACCAGTACGAGACCGGCGGGGCGCCGTTCACTATCACCGCGAACTGGCAGTCAGCCGGTATGAACGAGCTGATCGGCGACGTCCGCGGAACCGGCGCCCAGAACCTGATCATGGTTGCCGGCGCCAACTGGGCGCGCGACCTGTCCGGATGGCTGGCCAACCGACCGACGGATGGCAACCTCGCCGTGTCTTGGCACAGCTACCCGAGTGGAAACCCGACCCTCATCTCCGAGTGCGCCGCAGTCTCGTGCTGGGACAGCGTGGTCGCGCCGCTCGCGGCCCAGGTCCCCGTGGTCGTCGGAGAGACGGGTGACTCGACAACGGGAGCGCTCACATACCTTCCGACCTTCCTTCCCTGGGCGAACACCCACGGCCTGAGCGTCGTGGCCTGGACCTGGAACGCGTGGACGAACCCGGATGACGTCCTGGTCACCAACATGCAGACCGGCGCCCCGACCGCGAGCGAAGGCGTCTTCTACAAGGCATCGCTTGCAGGGCTGCCGATACCGAGCCCTGTCCCCGTGCCTTCGCCTACTGGAAATCCCAACCCTTCACCATCGGCGAGCCCGTCGGCATCTCCGTCGGCGTCGCCGAGCGCCTCACCGAGCGGATCGCCCTCTCCTTCGTCCCTGCCCACACCTTCTCCGAGCCCGATCCCCACCGGCGCGCCGCCGTCAACCATCCCGGTGTTCAGTGACAACTTCGAGGCTGACTCGGTCGGCTCGACGCCGGCCGGATGGACGGCCTCCGGGGTCAACTCCACCTTCACCGTGCAGCAGCAAGGCAGCCACGTTGTCAGCCACGGCGGCTGGAGCGGATACATCAGGGCTGGAAGCACGGGATGGTCCAACTACTCGTTGAGCGTTTCTGTAAAGCCCAGCGGCTGGGCGAGCGAGCACGATGGCCTGACATTCGCAGCGGGCGAAGGCGGCCACTACAGCCTCTACATCGTCGGCGGCAACCAGCTGGTGCTTGGCAAGTACGTGGGCGCCACCTGGACCAAGCTGGCGACAGCGTCCTACGTGTTCGACCCGTCGCGGTGGTACACGCTGAGTGTCTACCTACCCGGGAGCGCGATAACCGCTTACGTGAACGGAGCCCCAGTGATGTGGGTCGCCGACACCTCTTTCAGCACCGGCGCAATCGGCATCGAGTCGAACGACCCGTTCGCCTTTGACAATATCGTCGTGACACCACTCGGCCCGGTCACGCCGGCGCCAGTCTCTCCGACCCCAGCCCTTCGACCCTAGGCTCCCCTTCGTGGCAAGACCTGATGGGGCGAAAGCCCCGTCAGGTCAGCCGGCGGCCTGAAACTGCGTAGGACTCTGCGAGCGGCAGAGCCGCCGTGCGCCTCAGCTGCGAACCCGCCGACACCCACTGCCACGCATTCTTGGACGCCCACAAAAAGGGCTGTTCGGCAAATGGCGGGACGATCGGGTACTGCTTGGTCCCCCGCATGAAGATCGGCAGGCCGAAGATCACCGGCCGCACCTTGATGTCAACCAGCCCAGCGGTCTGAAAAGCCCGGACCATCGTCTTCACCGGGATGTATTTCTGCCAGAAGTCCGCATTCAGGCTTCGACCTGTCAGCCGCCGCGCGAAAGTCCGTGGTCCAAACCAGCGCTCCCTTCCGGTTCCACGCCAGACCGAGATCGGGGTCTTGGTCACGACAACCGCCCGGCCGCCTGGTGCGAGCCAGCGCCCAAAGGACTCGACCACGCCCTGCCACTCGGGAACGTACTCGACCACGCGGACGCTCAGGATCCGGTCGAACTTCTCGGTGCCCGGATCGAACCGCGCGATGTCCGACTGCGTCAACTCGACGTTGGACCGCTCTGCAAGTGCACGTGTGGCCTGCGCAAGCATGGCTTCGGAGAGGTCGACTGCGCGCACCCTCTCGGCGCGGTCGGCCAGGACACCAGTCCACGTTCCGGGGCCGCACCCCAGCTCGAGGGCTCTCGAAACTTGGGCATCGCCGAGCTCGTCTTCGATGGTCGTTTGCGTGAGCCACTTCTCGAACTGAGTCAGCCGGTTCTTCTCCCAGCGCATCTGTCGGTAGTAGCCGGCGGCCTCATCGAATACGCGGGCCACGCCGGCCTGGATTGCTGCTTCCTGAACCATCAGACTCGTGTCTCCTTGCTTATCAACTGTGAATGAAACTGTTCGAGGCGGTGCACTATCACGCTCCAGCTATAGTCGCGCTCGACCAGCGCGCGCCCGTTGTGCGCGAGCTCGGATGCGAGCTTGTGGTCGGACATCAGCTGGGCGGTCTCTTCGGCAAATTGCTGGGGATCGTCGGCCACCCGCAGGTGCTCGCGGTCGATCACGCCAAGCCCCTCACATCCGATGCTCGTGGTCACGATCGGCTTCTCCATCGCCAGGCCTTCGAGGATCTTGAGCCTGGTCCCGCTGCCGACCCGCAGTGGCGCGATGACAACGGCTGCGCGACCCAGATAAGGCCGCACGTCGCTGACCGGCCCCGTGAACTCCACGTTGGGACCGGACATGCGCAACAGCCAGTCGGGCGCGCCCTGGCCGACGACGATGAGTTTTGCCGAAGGTCTCAAGCGCAGCAGTCGCGGCATCACGTCGCGCACGAAGTACGCCACCGCATCTGTGTTCGGTCGGTAGTTGATGCTGCCGGTGAAGACCAGAGTCGAAGGGTCGGGTTGTTCCGCGATCGGATGGAAGTAGTCGACGTCGACCCCGTTGGGTACGACGCAAGCGGACTTTTCCGGCCGGGCCGTACGAAAAACCGCAAGGTCCGCTTCTGACGTGAAGATGGAGCCGTCGCAGTCCGCCCAGGCGCGAGCCTCTTCGGCGCGTACCTTCGCCGCTTCCAGGTAGCCGAACGCCTTTCGGGCCGGGCTCGACTCCACGTCCGCCAACCGACGGAGGAGTAGGTGTTCGATGTTGTGCTCATCGAGCGCGGTTGAGACTCCGGGGATCGGCGCGCAAAACGCCATCGGGCTCGATTCCATCTGCACGATGTCGAAGCGCCGCCTTGCCAGCACGTCCTCGAGCGCCGCCTTGATGGCGGGCGAGCGGAGCGCCCCCGCGTGGTACGAGCTGGACGACAACAGCGACCTTGCCTGGGCGCGGCGCTTGGACCGCAGCGCTGCTGGGGGCGGCACGAAATGAACCGATTCGAAGATCGGTCCGAAACCGTCCTGTGCCGCCGCCACGTCGCCGCGGCCATAGGCCAGCAGGCTGACCTGGTGGCGTCTAGACAGCTGCTTTGCCAGCTGGAACACCCGGGTGGCAAAGCCCCATGTCGGCGGATGAGGCCACGACGGGGCGACGAGAAGAATCGACCGGCGAGGCAAAGCTCCCTCATGCCGGGGACCTTGATTGTCCCTGGCGGCCAGGTCTTTTTCCGTGAGGCGCGACTCGACGACCATCAACCAAGCACGGTAGGTCACGGGCAGTTCCCGTCCCATGGGTAGTTCTGGCCGCGGTCATTGATCCGGTAACCCGTGCCTGGGACGGGTGTCCCGCTCGATCGGGACTGGGACTCGGCCGGTTCCGAAGCGGTCAGTTGTGACAACGCGCGCACGGCCATACCGTTGAGCTCGACGCCAGGAATGGAAAAACCCAAACAGCTATCGGTACTCGTGGCGTTGCACAGCGGCAACGTCAGCGGGGTGGAGACGTACGCCGAGCAGATCGCCGCAACCGGCGCAGCCGCGTCCCACCGTGTAACCCTCGTCGCGCTGGGCGCCGATCACGCAGACGAGCTGAGCGGCCGGCTCGGCAACACGCAGGTCCGGGTCGTTGCCACTGATCCATTGCCTCCATCCTCCTGGAGATCCGCCGCGCGCCAGGTACCGACCTTTGCGCTCAGAGAGACACAGGCTCTTCTCGAAAGAAGGCTGGGCAAGCTGGGCGAAAAGTTTGATGTCGCCCACCTCAACCACCCTGCGCTCGCCGCGGCGGCCCGCCCGTATGCCGATCGCGTCGTGGTCGGGGGGTGGTTCTATCCTCACGGTCCGCGCGAACGCCTGGTCGAGACATGGCGCCACACGGGAAAGGTCTTTCCGAAGAGCGCGGGCCTGGCGCTGAAGGGCCTTTCGCACTACTGGAACGATCGCCAGGGCTACGCGGTGAGTGACTGCGTCGTGGCGCCCACCGAGCTCCTCGCCGGCCAGCTGGAGGCCATCGGCATTCACGCGCTGGCGTGCCCACCACCGGGTCGCCGGCCGGCAACGAGTTCAGGTCACATGAACGGCAACGGGCACCGGCTGAGGGGCCGGCGAAGGATCACCATCTGCTGCGGGGACCTGTCGCACCCGCGCAAGAACGTGCGGGCGGGAATCCGAGCGGTCGGGCGTCTCGCCGAGATGGGCATGATCATCGACCTGGAGCTCATCGGACGGAACGCCGATGCTCTCGCCGCCGACCTGTCATCGCTCCTTTCTTCTGTGCATGTGGTCGCCGACGGGCCTATGCCTCGGGACCAGGTCCACGACCGGCTGCGCAACGCCGACGTGCTCCTGGTCCCAAGCCTCTACGAGGAGTGGGGCTATGTGGCGACGGAGGCAGCCCTTGCGGGCACACCGGTGGTCGCGTTTCCCGTCTATCCCTTTGTCGAGACGCTGGCTCCGCCGCTTGGCGTGTGCGCTCGCGACATGAGCATCCTCGGCCTCGCGCATGCGTTGGCGCAGGCGCTCGAGTCCACCGCAAGCCGATCTGTCGTGGCGGCAACCGCCGAGCGGAGGTACGGGGCCGAGGCGGTCGGGCAGCGCCTGAGCCGGATCTGGTCATCGTGATCGAGTCACCAGAAGCCCCGGCCGCGCCAGCACCTGCACCCGAACCCGCGGGCGCACCGGCGCCACACCACCGCCCCCCCGCGGTCCTGGCCAGAAACGTCGGCTTCCTTGCCGGCAGCCAGCTCATCACCTGGTGCGCGAGCCTCGCCTGGGCTCTGTTCGTGCCACGCGCCCTAGGCGCCTCCGGCACCGGCGTCTTCACGCTCTCGGTGGCGGCCTCCGGGATCCTGACCGTTCTGATCGGGCTCGGGATGCGCCCCCTGCTGGTTCGTGAAATCGCAATCGACCGCGAACGTGCGGTACGCCTGATCCCGACTGCGATTGTCCTGAGGGCCCTGCTCGCCGTTCCCATGATCGCCGTGGTGGTCGCATTCGTACATTTCGGAAAGTTTCACGGCGACCAGGTCCTGGCCGTTTACCTCGGCTGGGGCGTTGCCGTGCTCTATGAGCTGTTCGAACCGATCCAGGCAGGGCTGCAGGCGGTCGAGAAGATGCAGTACCTGGCCTACGCCGACATCCTCACCAAAACCTGCGTCAGCCTGGTCAGCGTCGTCCTGGTATTGATCGGCTTTCGCGCGATCGGCTTGCTCACGCTCACTGTCGGCGTCCTGGCGATGGTCTTGGTCCTGCACATCCGGTGGATGCGCAGCAACTTCAAGATCAATTGGAGGGTCGGTGTCAACGACCTCTGGTCACTGACGAAGAGAAGCCTGCCGTACCTCGGCTTCGCCCTCTTCTTCACCTTCTACTTGTGGATCGATTCGATGATGCTCAGCGTCATGACACCCGAGAGGGTGCTTGGTTGGTACGGCCTCCCCACCAAGCTGTTCGGCACGCTGATGTTCGTGCCCGTGATCCTGTCGACAGCCTGGCTTCCGCGCTTGACAGCTGCATACACAAAAGGAGACGAGGCTCTCTGGGAAGCGGCTCGCGGTCCGCTGCAAATCGTGGTCGCGCTCAGCCTTCCCATCTGCGTAGGAGTCGTGCTGGTGTCAAAGCACCTGATCCAGTTTCTCTACGGGCCTGATTTCGACCAGGCGATCCCGGTGATGATTGCGCTCGCGCTCTGCGTGCCGGCGATGTACCTGAACATCATGGTCAACCAGGTCCTGATCGCCCGTCATCAGCAAATGCTGTGGACCAAGGCGATGGCGCTCGCGTGTGTGATCAATCCGGTTTCGAACCTCTTCTTGATCCCGTACTTCCAGAACACTCGCGGCAACGGCGCGATCGGAGCCGGCATCAGCTTGCTGCTGACCGAGGTCGTGCTGGCTGCCATCGGCATCGCGGTCGTCCGTGGGGTCTTCAACCGGGTCTTCTTCGATCGGATTGCGCGCGCGGCCATTGCCACGACAGGAATGGGTCTGGCAGTGCTCCTTGCTCGAGGCTCCGGCCTCGCCCCCGCAATCCTGGTCGGGCTCGTCGTGTACCCGATCCTGGCGATAGCGCTCCGCATCCTCTCGCGAGAAGAGCTGGCCCAGCTGATCAACATGGTCAAGTCGCGCAAGTCGCGCGTCGTTCCGCAGCCCGCGGTGGTCGATTGAGGATCGCGATCGTCAGCCGCGAGATGCCGCCCCACGGTGGCGGCATCGGGTCCTGGAGTTCCAAGGCGGCTCGAGGCCTGGTGCGACTTGGCAACGAGGTTCACCTGTTCACCGAGTCCCACGAGGGCGAACCCGACGAGGAGACGGTGGCGGGCGTGCACGTTCATCGGCTGCAGGCGCCGCGCCGTGTGCGGCCGCACTCGATGGCCTGGTCGTGGGCAGCCGCCAGGGCCCTCGCGGCGGCCGGAACGTTCGATGTCGTTCAGGCCTGCGAGTGGGATGCGGAGGCCCTGGTCTATTCGCTGCGACCCATGGCTCCGCTCGTGACACGGCTGGCGACTCCTCACTCGATAGTCCAGTCGACGAATCAGGCCTCGTGGCGGCAGCGTTTGCGCTCGAGCTTCACCGCCCGGATGGAGCGCATGCAGGCGCGTCGAAGCCGGCGTGTCATCTCGCCGTCGCGCGCCCTTGCGAAAGAGGTCGCGCAGCAGTGGGGCATCGACCTCGAATCGATCTCGATCGTTCCAACAGGAATCGATCCACCCCAGCTCTCCGCGGCGCCGATGCCCGCACTTCTCACCGAGGCCCGCTACATGCTGTATTTCGGACGCCTCGAGATTCGCAAAGGCACCGACGTTCTCATCGATGCGCTGCCGGCAATCCTTGCGACGCATCCCGATGTGCACTGCGTCCTCATTGGCGAAGACCTCGGATACAACGGCGTCCCGTTCGTGCAGTACGCGCAGCAGACATGCCTTGAGGTGTCGTCACGCGTCCATTTCCTGCCGCGGATGGCGCACCCCGAACTGTTCAAGATCGTCGCGAACGCCGCGCTGGTCGTCCTTCCATCGCGATGGGAGAACTTCGCAAACACGTGCCTCGAGGCGATGATGCTGGGCCGGCCGATCATCGCCACGAGCGGCTCTGGTTTCAACGAGGCGATCACAGACGGCGTTGACGGCGTGCTCGTGCCCCCAGGCGATACGGCGGCCCTGACCGAAGCCTGCATCAAGGCTCTCGCCGACCCTGCTGCGTTGCAGAGGTTGGGCGCGGCCGCCAAACACCGCGCCGCCGATTTCACTGTCGACGGAATGGCCAGCGGGCTGTTGAAGGTATATGGCCAGCTTGTCGCCTGATACGGATCCCCGGACGGACGGCCTGCCGATCTCTGTCTGCGTCCCCGCCACGCGCTCTGAGACGGTGGGCGCGACGATCGCGGCTATCCGCCGGCAGACGTGGACCGACTGGGAGCTCATCGTCCTCGGCCAGGGTGCGGCTGATGTGCTGGAGCCGGCGGTTGCGAGGGCGGGCGGCGGCGATCGGCGGGTCCGTTACGTCCACCTGAAAGGACGCGGGCTCAGCCTGGCCCGAAATGCAGCCATCGACGCGGCCGCGGGCTCTGTCATCGCGTTCACCGATGACGACTGCGAGCCACAGGCCGACTGGCTTGCGTCGATCGCCCACGCATTTCTCGACGATCCCGATCTCGGCCTGGTCGGCGGCGCGGTTCTGAGCCCGAAGGCGCTTGGGGTGCTCAACACCTGCCCGACGGTCGCACCGAGCGAGGCCCTCTACGATCCGGGCGAAGACCCCCTGAACCCACCCGACGGATGGGACTGGATCGGCGCCAACTTCGCGATCCGGCGCGATGTGGCCAAACAGCTGGGCGCCTTCGATGAATGCCTCGGGGCGGGCGCCACCTTCCCGGCCGCGGAAGACACCGACTACAAGCTGAGGCTCGAAGCCGCCGGCGTGCGAATGCTGACCACGCCGCGATCAGCGGTCGTGCACACCTACGGCGTGCGTGGCGGCTGGGCGGTCTTCCGCAGCCAGCAGAACTACGCCACCGGCAATGGCGGGATGGCCGCGAAGCTGACTCTGCTCGGCGACAGCCGCGGTGCGCAGTGGATGAAGGACACGCGAACGATGAGCCTCAGGGAATGCCGCAGCGGGGCACCCCACCGGGTTCTTCGCGGCCTCAGGCGGCTCCACTACTTTTCGGCGGCCTACGACCTGTGCCTGCGGGACTACCGAGTCGTCGACGGTTTCCTGAAGCGGATCTGACTTGAAACGGGTTGATCTCGAGAAGGGCAAGATCCTGGTCATCGCGTACGGCCACGTGGCCGACACGATGGCGGCGGTGCCGGCGCTGCGCAGCTTGCGAGCCGCGTATCCAGAAGCTTCGATAGATGTGCTCGCTCTCGAATCGGCGCGGCCGATCCTCGGGCCATGCCCATACATCGACAGGCTCATCACGTGGCGCGATTTCCAGCACAAAGGCGAGCGCACCGCAAGGTTGGAGAAGCTGAGCGTGATCGCCGCGCTGGCCTTGAAGCTCAAGCGGTCCGGCTACGACGCCACGCTCGTTTTTCACCGCAGCTCGGGCGCGATGCGCAAACTGGCCGAGCTGATGGGATCCGCGGTCACCGCCGGCGGTCAGGGAGGCGTCGAATCGTCGCGCGACGAGAATCGCCGCGTCCTCGAGGCGATCGGGGTTGTCGAGGACGGCGGCGGGCTGGAGCTGTGGACCAGCGCCGAAGACGCGGCCTGGGCCACATCGTTCCTGGGCCCGCACGACGGTCCGGTCGTGGGTATTCACCCTGGTTCCGACTGGTCCTGCCAGCAGTGGTTGCCGGAACGATTTGCCGAGGTCGGCCGGAGCCTCCAGGTCACAGCCGGGGCGACCATCGCGATCACCGGTTCCAGCGGCGAGGTCGAGCTCGAGACGGAACTTGCGAAGGGTCTGGCCCAGAGCCCCCTTCGGGCGGCGGGCCGGACCAGCTTTGGACAGTTCGTGGAGGTCATCCGTCGCCTCGACCTTCTTATATGTGTCAACAGCGCCGCTGCCGCGATAGCGAGGGCGGTCGGGACCCCCGCGATCGTCCTCATGGGCCTCGAAGACGCCCGCTATACCGGCATCGAAGCCAACCGTCAGCTGACCGTCATACAGCCCAAAACCGCCGATCACGGTGGGGGCTGGTGTGAGTTCGGGCGCTGGGGAGTGCTGTCGGGGTGCGATTCGCCAATGTGCCGAGGATTGGGAGGCCTGGCCGACGTCGCGCCCGAGGTCGTGACCGCCGCAGCCCTCGAGCGACTAGCGCGTGGCGGGACAGTGGCCCAGAGAACCGGGACACCTGCGTGGTCACCCGGCCATCTTCCTATTGGGTAGTGACAAGGCTGCCCCTAGAGTGGCAAGTGTGAAGCGCTACCTCGAAATTGGCTTTGCGCACAAATTGCTTCTCATAGCGCCGCTGTTCGCGGCCGTAATTTGCACTGCCGCCTACGTGATGCTGCAGCCGGCGGCATACCAGTCATCCGCAACGCTGTGGGTCAACGGCAACGGCGTTGGAACGCAGAGCGCAGCCCAATCCCAGGCGGACATCGTCAACCAGTACCTCAAGACCAACAGCTTCGCGCTCACGGTGGCCCAGGGGCCGCTCACCGATTACTTGAACGCGCACCCGAGCGCAGTTCCTGGCGCCGGCATCAGAACCCAGATTTCAGGTCTGCTCGGTGAATCCGTCAGTGGACGCAAGGCGTCAGACGACGGGATCCGCCAGTACCTGGCGGCTCACGTCACGCAGACCCAGCTTGGACCTTCGGAGCTGATCCTGACGGTAACCGCCCCCAGCCCGGACCTGGCCAAAGGCACCGCGGATGCGTTGGTGGCTCAGCTGCAGGTCGCCGAGGTCGCGGCCAAGACAGCCAACCTGCAAGCGGTGCTCGCCCTCCTCAAGAGCCAGCTGCAGGACCAGTCCAAGATTCTCAGCGCAGATTTGGCCGCGGTCCGACAGTACCTTGCCGACCACCCGAACCTCGCGAAGGATCCCGCGGCGCAGGCGACTGATTCGCAGCTTCAGGTTCTCAAGGACGCGGCGTCGGTGGCGCAGCAGACCGACGTGGCGATTCTTGCGAGGATCGACCAGACACAGTCGGACCTTGATCTCGCCAACCAATCGCTGCCGTTCAGAATCGCTGACGCCCCCCAGCTTCCTTCAACGCAGTCGTTGTTCGGAAAGCAGCAGCTGATCGCCATCGGCGGCGGCCTGCTCGGCGGAGTCTTCCTGGTCGCACTGATGGCGGCGCTGCTGATCCGGCTCGATACCACCATCCACAGCCCCGAGGAAGTCCACGCGATGGTCGGACTCCAGGTCGTGGGCTCGACGCCGCTTTCGGCTCGGGCATGAAGGAGGTGTTGGAGGTCAAGAACGACTCGAGAACGACACCGGTGAGCCCGTCGTGGCCCTCTTCCCTGTATGCGACTCCGCGCGTGGCGCCTTGGCCGACGTCGACGCCGACGACGACGAATGAGACATTCGTGGCCGAGGACATCATGGAAGGGTGTCGCCAGGCGATGCAGCAGATCGACCTCGATGGACTCACGTCGCTGGGCTTCACCAGCGCGATGCGCGGCGAAGGCCGCACAACCCTCGCGCTTGCAGCTGCTCTTGTGTTCGCGGAGTACGGGCTCAACACCGTCCTCCTCGAGCTCGACCTCGGCCACCCGGAGCTAGCGCACCGCCTGGGCGTCGCCAAGTTTCCGGGCATCTGCGAGCTTGCGGAAGGACGCGCGACAGTCGCCGACGCGCTGCGGCCCGTCTCGACCGGTCTATCGATCATCCCGGCCGGCCAGATCCACGGGTCGATCCCGCGAGTGCTGAGGCAGCTGGACAGGATCGCCGTGCTCGAAAACCTCGGTTCGCAGGGCCACGTGGTCGTGGCCGACCTGCCGCCCATCCTCGGCAACAGCATCGGGCGCCAGGCCGCCTCGCTTCTGGCAGACCTGATCCTCGTCGTGCGCGCCAGGGTGGTCGGCGCTGCGAGCATCAAAGAGGCGGTCGATGGTTTGCCGGTGACGCCGAGGGTGCTGCTGAACGGCACCTACTCCCACGTGCCAGGCTGGGCCAGTCGACTGTCCGGGATCTGAGCTCCCGTGTCCTGGGGGCTCGCTCTCATCGCGGTGGCCGTCGTGATCGGATGGCGGCGCGCTCGTGTCGACAGGGTCTCGGTCCTGAGCATGCTGGTTGCGATCGGGGTAGCGCTCGCTTACACGTATAAGTCGCTGGGCGGCTAGTCGTAGCGCCGATGGCAACGATCGCGCCCCCGGATGTCTCTGCGGCCGAGAGCATGCTCCGCTCGCAGCGACGCATCATCACGATCCTGGCGATGCTTGCTGCAGGCGTCGTGGCGGTCTCAATCGCGGAGCTCCTGTACGGCAACGCCATCGCACTCGCGATCCTGGCTGCGCTCGCCGGCTCGGTGGTCATCTGGCTCGCGCCCTGGACCGGAATCCTGGTCCTGGCGATCGCGGCCGCGCTCATCGAGCAGTTCGCGCTGGTCTCCGAAGGGACGTTCTCAGACGGGACCGACAAGGTTCCGTTTTTCCAGAGCCTCAATGCCACCGGCCTTGGTGGCATATTTGCGAGCCCGTTCGAGCTGTTCCTTGCGCTCCTGCTCGTGGTCTGGCTGATCAAGGGATTCGCGAGCCGCTCGCTGGCGCTGCCTCGTTCGACGTTGAGCGTCTCGCTGGCAGCCTTCGCGGGCTTCGTCGCCATCGGCTGGATCCGGGGCGTTACCGGTGGAGGCTCCTTCCAGGAGTCCCTGTTGGAGCTGCGCCCGTGGCTCTACATGACGATCGCCTTCGTTGCAACGTCGCAGCTGATCACCTCCAAGAAACACCTGAACGTGCTCCTGACGGTGCTCATGGCCGGCATCGGGGTCAAGGGGATCCAGGGCGTCATAACCCTGCTCACGCACTCTTCGCGTCCGCAGGCGATTCTTGCGCACGAGGAGTCGTTCTTCTTCGGACTCTACCTGGCTGTCCTGGCGTGCCTGTGGATCGTTCCGATCAAAGGGCGGCTGCGCACGATGATGACCCTGCTCGCCCCCTTCGTCCTCGTCGCCGACATCGCCAACCAGAGGCGCACTGCCTGGGCGATCGCAGCCGGAGTGCTGGTCACGGTCTTCGTCCTCACCTACTTCGGATTTCCGGAGCGGCGCCGGACGATAGCTTTGCTCGGGGTCGCCGGGTGCATCCTCGCGGGGATCTACTGGATCGGCTTTTCCAATGACCCCGGGCTGCTCGGTCAGCCTGCCCGCGCGGTGCTGTCCCAGCTCGCGCCTTCATATCGAGATCAGCAGTCCAATCAATATCGGACCGTCGAAAACGTCAACCTTGGAGTGGCGATAAGGCAGACGATGCCGCTTGGGTCTGGGTTCGGCCACCCAATTCCGCAAATCGTCCCCAACGCCGACATCAGCAACATCGACAGCTTCATCAGCTACCTGCCCCACAACGGCGTGCTGTATGTCTGGCTGCGCCTGGGGCTTTTCGGAATGATCGCTTTCTGGTTGATGATCGGCATCGCGATCATGACCGCCATCAACACCTTCCGAAGACCCCCTAACCAGGTCACTATGCTGCTCAGCATCACCCTCGTGTTGGCGCTGGTCGCGTATTTGACGCAAGGGTTCTACGACATGGGCCTCTACTGGTTCCGAATCGCCATCACCATCGGCTGTTTGATGGGGGCCCTGGAAGCCGCCCGTCAGTTCGCGCCAGACCCGCCGGCCACCCCGGCACCATCCACCCAGACCGCCGTTCGCAGCGTGCGGGTCAAGAAGCTCACCCGTGCAGCCTGAGGTTTCCGGCATCGACAGCAAATCGCTCGTCTGGACGCAGGGGAAGCAGCGGTCCAGCGGTCTCTCGCGGATCGCAGCTCACTGTCTGAACTACGCCACCAACCACGTGGTCAATCGAATCCCGTCGTACTCCATCCGTCGCGGTTGGTATCGCAGCGTGATGGGCATCGA
>DASVEP010000206.1:0-4316 GCA_036380475.1 Candidatus Dormiibacterota bacterium | reverse complement strand
GCCAAGCATGCGGCAGCCGGCTATCGCGGCCTCACGTTCATCGACGACATGGCCGCGCTCATGGCTGAAGCAGACCTGGTGGTGAGCCGCGCAGGCGTTGGCACCATCGCCGAGGCCACGGCGGTCGGCTTGCCCATGGTGCTCGTGCCGGGAACGTTCGGCGGTGGCCACCAGGAGGAGAACGCGGAAGCGATGGTCGACGCTGGGGCCGCGGTGCGCATCGCCGACGCCGACCTCAACCCCGCCACACTGGTGGCCGCGATCGACGGCCTCACGCCCGAACGACTGCGCACGATGGCGAAGGCGTCATCAGCGGCGGGCCGTCGCGACGCAGCGCAGCGAGTGCTTGCAGTGCTTCATGAGGTCGCACGAAAGTGAAGGTCCACCTCATGGGCATCGGCGGGGCGGGCGTGTCCGCACTGGCGCGCGTGTTCCTCGCGCGGGGTGACGAGGTCAGCGGATGCGATATTCGCGAATCGGACACGACGGCGGCGCTGGAGGATGCGGGCGTGCGGGTCGAGATCGGTCACGACCCCGAGCACGTCCTCTTTCAGGATCTACTCGTCTACAGCGGGGCGGTCAAGGACTCCGCGGAACTCGATGCAGCGAGGGCGATGGGCGTGAAGGTGCTCTCGCGCGCCGAGATGCTTGCCGAGCTCATCGCAGATTCCGACTCCATCGCGGTTGCCGGGAGCGCAGGCAAGACCACGGTCACCCACATGACCGGCCACATCCTCACGGAAGCCGGGTTCGATCCCACCGTCCTTGTCGGCGACGGCTCGAGCGCCCGCGCCGGCAGATCGAAATGGCTCGTCGCCGAGGTCGACGAGTCGGACGGCAGTCTTGTCCTCCACCACCCGAAGCGCGCGATCGTCACCAACATCGAGTTCGATCATCCCGACCACTTCAAGGATGTGGACGCGGTGCAGGACGTCTTCGCCCAGTTCGTCGCCGGCCTGCCCGCCGACGGTGTTGCTGTCGTCAGCGCCGACGACGAACGCACGCGTTCGCTGGTCACGCCGGCGCGGCGCGTGACGTATGGCTTCAGCGAGGGCGCCGACTATCGGTGCGAGGGCGGCCGGCCGTTCGCGATCCACTACGCCGGGCGCGAGTTGGGAAGAGTCAACCTCCGCCAACCTGGCCGTCACAACGTTCAGAACGCGACCGCCGCTGCGGCGATGGCGCTCGAGCTCGGCGTGAGCTTCGCGGACGTCGCCGGCGCGCTGGAGCGGTTTCCGGGCGCGCACAGGCGCCTCGAGTTTCTCGGTGTGTTTCAGGGAGCGCCTGTTTACGACGACTACGCGCACCATCCCACGAAGGTGCGCGCAACGCTGCAGGCGGTGCGCGAGCTGCGACACCGCCGCCTCATCGTCGTGTTCCAGCCGCACCGCTACTCGCGTCTGGTGGCGTTGCTCCAGGACTTCTCGCGTTCTTTCGAGTCGGCCGACCGCGTTCTTGTGGTGGACGTGTACAGCGCAGGCGAGGACAACCCCACCGGGATCCAGGCCCGCGACCTGGCGGAAATGGTCCCCAATGCGATCTACGTCGGATCGTTTCAACGCGCCCGTGAGGCGCTCGAAGGATTGGTTGGTCCTGGCGATGTGGTCCTCCTGATGGGCGCAGGTGACATCAGAAAGTTGGGCGATGAGCTGGCGCAAAGAATCTAACCTCGCGTGGCTGCGCAAACTCCCAGGCGTACGCCTGGCCGAGCCGCTCGCCTCGCGCACGACGTTCGGCATCGGCGGCCCCGCCGAGTTTTTCGTCGAGACGGGCAACACCGAATCCATTCAGACATTGCTCGAAGGGTGCCGGCTTCGCGGCATCCCGTACCTGCTTCTCGGCGCCGGCACCAACCTGCTCATCGCAGACGCTGGGGTCGAGGGCCTCGTCGTCCGCGTGGTCAACCGCGACTACGAGGTCGACGGTACCCGAATCCGTGCCGGGGCGGGTTTGAAGATGATGAGGCTGGCCCGGATCGCCGCCGATGCCGGCCTCCGGGGATTCGAATTTGCGATCGGCGTTCCGGGCACGGTCGGCGGAGCCGTGTATCAAAACGCGGGTTGCTGGGGCAAAGAGCTGCGCGAGGTCCTGGTCGAAGCGACGGGGTTCCAGCCTGGCGCCGACAGGCGCACGTGGAGCCTGGACGACCTTCAGCTCGGCTACCGCACGTCTGCGCTACGCGACGGCCCGCTGCACGGCGCGCTCGTCATCGACGCCACCATCAAGCTCGAGCGGGGCGATGGGGAAGAGGCCAAGCGCTTGATGACGAAGCTGACCAACGAGCGCAGTCAGACCCAGCCGATCAAAACCAAGAACTGCGGCAGCGTGTTCATGAACCCTCCTGGGGACTCGGCGGGACGGCTCATTCAAGCCGCAGGGCTGAAAGGTGCGCGCCAGGGTGCCGCGATCATCTCGCCCCTGCATGGAAATTTCATCGTCAACGAAGGAGACGCGACCGCCGCCGATGTTGCCGCCCTCATCGAGCATGCGCGCTCGGAGGTCATGCGCCGCTTTGGCATCGAGCTCGAGCGCGAAGTAGAGCTCGTGGGGAAATGGTAAGGATGAGACTTCCCCTCTCCGGGCCTCCCCCTGATTGGGGAGGGCAACGTTGAAAATTGCCGTGCTGCGCGGAGGCCGTTCAGCCGAGCGCGAGGTGTCGCTGCGATCCGGCGCGCAGGTCGAGTCGGCGCTGCGCTCCCGTGGCCACGAGGTCACCGGAGTCGACCTCGACCTGACGACCTGGGATGTCCTGCGCGATGGCGGTTTCGCATGTGTCTTCAATGCGCTTCACGGCCGGTTTGGCGAGGACGGCACTGTGCAGGGAATGCTCGAGCTGCTCTCGCTTCCATACACCGGGTCTGGCGTGCTCGCATCGGCGCTGTGCATGGACAAGTCGCGCGCCAACGCCGTCATGGCCGCAGCGGGCCTGCACGTGCCGGAGTTCGAGGAGCTGGAGCTCAAGCAGGGCGTCAGTGCGGACGTCGTCGAACGGCTGGTCGCACGCTTCGGCCTTCCGCTGGTCATCAAGCCGGTGCGGGAAGGCTCGACCATCGGTATCACGATCGCGCGCGACGCCGACCAGGTTGCGAGCGGGCTTGCGCTGGCGGCGCGATATGACCGGCGGGTGATGGTCCAGCTCTTCGCGGTCGGCACCGAGATCACGATCGGGGTCCTCGCGACGCCCGAACTGGAAGTCCTGCCGACACTCGAGATCGTGAGCGACAACCCTGTCTACGACTACGACGCGAAATACACCGCAGGTAAATCGCACCACATAATCCCCGCGCGGATCACGGACGGCGCGCGCCACGACGCGTCTTACGCGGCAGGCCGCGCGTTCACCGCCCTCGGCTGCTCTGGGATGGGGCGCGTCGACATCATCGTTGATGAGACTGGAAAACCCTGGCTCCTCGAAGTCAACACGGTGCCGGGGCTGACGGAGCTTTCCCTGCTGCCCGACGCCGCGCGCGCCGCCGGGATCCCGTTCGACGATCTCTGCCAGCGTCTCGTCGACCACGCGATCGGCCGGCACGAGCACCACGTGGGACCTCCACCCGCATCCCCCTCTCCCCCCGGGGGAGAGGGTCGGGGAGAGGGCAGTTGAGGTTCCGCCGTCGACGTTCGATGCTGCCTCGCCTGACCCGGCGCCCGACACCGGAAGAGGCGGCGCCGCTCAAGGGTCAGCTGTGGACGCGCTCGGAGCGTGCGCTCCGCGAACCCGACGTTAACCCGCTGCGTCGCGCGCTCGCTGCTGCGGTGGCGGTGGCCGAATGCGCCCTGCTCGCATGGCTTTGGTTCGGGCCCGCGCTTGCCGTGAGGTCGGTCGACATCGCAGGCGCACACCACCTCACCGCCGCGCAGGTGTCGGCTGCAGCTGCGCTCAACGGCCCTGGGTCGGTGATTGCCGTCGATGGTGAAGCCGCTCAGCAACATCTGCTCGGCCAGGTGTGGGTGCGCACCGCGACTGTCGTTCCCGGCCTCGATGGAACAGTGGTCGTGCGCATCAGCGAGTGGCAGCCGGTGGCGGCGTATCACGCGGGCCCGAGCAAGCACTACTTTCTCCTGTCGAGCCAGGCTGTGGTGTTGGGGCCGGCCGCATCTGCCGGGTCGATGGTCGACGTGCAAGGGCCGGCCGGCCAGGACCCCAAGGTAGGCGTACAGGCGATCGACCCCACGCTCCTCACCGCGCTGGTCAACATCCAGCGCGGCTTTCCGGGGCTGATAGGTCAGGAGGTCTCCGGGTTCATCTTTGATTCGTGCGGCAACCTGACGCTCATTTCCAAACGCGGCTGGAAGGTTTACTTTGGCCGCGTGCT
>DASVEP010000205.1:0-4005 GCA_036380475.1 Candidatus Dormiibacterota bacterium | reverse complement strand
GAGCATGGCGGTGAAAAGCTCGGTCGGGATGAGATCGCGCGCGAGCAGGATCCCCGCGAGCACAAAGCTGAACTCCCCCACCTGCCCAAGACCTATTCCCAACTGCCAGTGGCGGACGTCGGGTAGACGCGCGAGCCGGCTCAGGCCGACCGCGGGCAGAGCTTTCGCAACGACGACGGCGACGAGCAGGAACCCAATCCATGGGAACGCGCGCGGGAGAGCAGACGGATCGATGAGGCTCCCCAGCAGGACGAAGAACAAGACCGCAAACAGGTCTCGAAACGGCAGGATGCGCTGTCGTGCCTCGGCCGCCGCCGGGCTCTCTCCGATGGCCAGGCCGGATACGAAGGCCGCGAGGGCGAGAGGAACTTCGAAAAACCTCGCCCCAACACCCGCAAGCGCCAGCCCGCTGCCAACCGAGAGCATCAGGAACAGATCGTGCTCGGCATTGAGAATTCGGAGCAGCCGTGGCAACAGCCACGCCGCAATCATCACAATCACGAGATAGGCGAGGATCAACCCTGCCGACTCGAGTGGCGGCCGCGACCCCAGCCCGAGAAACCCGATCACCAGCAGCGCGAGGGCGACTCCGATCATGTCCTGCATCACACTCCAGCTCAGCAGCGCATCCTCGGTCGCCCGATTCGTCGTCCTCCTCCGGCTCCGCGTGATGTTGACGACGACAACGCTCGACGACAGCGCGACCGACAGACCGACCAGAATCGCCCCACGCCACCCGATCCCGAGGGCAAGCGAAGCTCCGGCCACAACGATGGTTGTTGCAAGCACCTGCAGCGGCGCTGTCCACAACACAGCGGTCCGGTTGCGCACGAGCCGCACCGGGTCGATCTCGATACCGACCTCGAAAAGCAGGAGCACGACGCCGACATCCGCCAGCACCTGCAGCTGTCTCCGATCCGCCACATACCCCGGCGTGAACGGCGAAACGATGAGGCCGACGACCAGGTAGCCGAGCACAGCCGGCAGGCCAAACCTGCGCGCGAGCCAGCCCGCGCCTACAGCAAGGAGGAGCACCAGGCCGATCTCGAGAATCGCAGGCGCGGTCTCGGGTGCTGCGGCGCTCAGAACCATTCGGGGTGATCCTATCCTTCGTCTATGAGCACAGCACCGACACCAACCGTCCGCGTCCTCTACACGGCCGAGGCGACGGCCACCGGCGGGCGCAGAGGCCATGGGCGCACGAGCGACGGACGCATCGACGTCGACTTCTCATCGCCGATCGAGATGGGCGGCGACGGTGGACCCGGCACCAACCCCGAGCAGCTATTCGCCACCGGCTTCGCAGCTTGCTTTCAGAACGCGATGATGAGCATTGCCCGGCGGAAGAACCTTCCAGAGAACCTCTCGGTGGAAGACTCGATCGTGACCGCGAGGATCGGTATCGGCCCCATCGAGAACAGGTTCGGTTTGACTGCCGAGCTCGATATCAAACTGCCGTCGATTCCCGATCGAGCCCTCGCTGAAGAGCTCGTAGCCGCGGCCGAGAAGCGCTGCCCCTACTCGAACGCGGTGCGCGGCAACATCGACGTCGCGATCAAGATCCTCGAACCGCGACCGTAGACTCAATCTGAGTCGATGCCCCACTACGTCATATTCGGGACAGGGCCGCTGGGACTGGCCGTCGGCCGCCAATTGATGCCTTCAGGCCATTCGATTCGGATGGTCAACCGCAGCGGCAAGGCGCAGATGCCCGACGGCGTTGAGATCGTTATCGCCGACGCGACCGATCCTGCAGCCACAACCAAGGTTTGCAAAGGTGCGGCCACGGTGTTCCACTGCGCCACCGCCGCATATGGCCGGTGGGCCGCTGCGCTGCCGCCGATCATGAACGGCATCATCGAGGGTGCCTCGGCGGCCGGGGCCAGGCTCGTCTATGGAGACAACCTGTATGCGTACGGCCATGTCGACGGGCCGATCAACGAGGACCTGCCCTACCGACCGGTTGGCCCCAACACGAAGGCCCGGGCGGACGTGGCGACGACCCTGATGAATGCCCACGCAAAGCGCAAAGTGCGCGCAACGATCGGGCGCGCATCCGATTTCTACGGACTACACGCGCGCCAATCCAAGGCAGGCGATGGGATCTTCGCGCGCGCCTTGGCCGGAAAGCCCGCGCAGGTGGTTGGCGATCCCGACGCGCCTCACACGTTGACGTTCATCGAGGACTTCGCGGCCGCCCTCGTAACCCTGTCGCAAGAGGACAAAGCTCTCGGTGAGGTATGGCACGTCCCCAATGCGGAGACGGTGACGATGCGCCAATTTGTCGACATGGTGTTCCTACAGCTCGGAAGGCCTTCCAGACTTCAGGGCGTACCGACGCTACTCATCAGCTTGCTGGCGCTGGTGGCCCCGCCAATGGCCGCGGTCAAAGAAACGATGTATCAGTCAGAACGACCATGGGTGGTTGATCACAGCAAGTACGCCCGCGCTTTCGGCGCTCAACCCACGGCTCACAAGACGGCGATTGCGCAGACCATCGCCTGGTTCCGGAACGCCTAAAAACTGTCAGCCGCCGTGCGCGTGAGGTTGGGGCACGGTTTGCTTTAGCTCCCGGTTCTGGCAGTAGTAGCAAATCGCGACCGGGCACCCGGGCTGCTGGCAGAACTCGCAGATATCGATCTCTCGCTCGCAACCCTTGCATTTCACTTTTTGGGTCGAGGGCAACGTCGTCATTTCTTCTTCGCCTCCTGGACCTCTTTACGCATGGCCTCAGCGACGTCGGTCTGCAGCAGCAGGCCGACCAGCCGGCCATCCCCGGTCGTAATCGGCGAGCTCTCGAGCTTGTGGTCGACCATGAAGTGGAGCATCTCATGAAGGGAGACGTAGGGCCGGAACGTGCTCGGCCCCGGCCGCATCGCATGCTCGATCAGCACATGAGCATCCGACTCGAGCTCGTTTGAACGCAGCAATCCAAACACCACTCGCTCTTCGTTGACCACCACCGCCGCGTTCCATCCTTTCTCTTTGGCTCGCGCCCTTACCTCCGCAACCTTCTCATTCAGCGAACACGTGGGGACGTCTCTTCGCGCAAGGTCGCCGGCTCGAGGATGTTGCGTGTTCGTGCCTTCGGTCGGCAGGCCTGCTGCCATCCAATCCACCTTGCCGTCTACGTAGTCATAGACCTCATCGAATCCGAGTGTCTCGAGCCGCCACGCGGCCCTGGGCGAAAGGTCTCAAGCAGTGTCCCAGCAGTAGACGATCACCGCCCGGTTGCGGTCGAGCACATCATTCGCTTGCGCTTCGATCCTCCTGAGCGGGACATGAACCGCACCCGGAAGGTGCTCCTCTTCGTACTCGGGGCTCGGCAGGACTTCCACCAGCTGCGCGCCTGCGGCGACCAACCTGCGCACCTCTTCGCGCCGAATTTCCTTGGCCATGTCCCTATTCTCGTCCCTGATGATGGTCTCGATCGGCGACCTCGTCCTCGACATCACGATCGTGCCCGAGGGTCCGCTCGCACTGAACGATGACAATCGCGCCGCAATCTCCGTGGGCGGCGGCGGTCAGTCGGCCAACTTCTGCGCATGGGCAGCAAAGGTGGGCGAACCTGCACGCCTGGTGACGAGGGTCGGAGACGACAACGGCGGCCGTTTGCTGGTCGCGGAGATGCAGGACCTTGGCGTGGATGTTCGCGCCGTTTGGGCCACCGACCCGACCGGTGCAATCGCTGTACTGGTTGGACCTGAAGGCGAGCGCACGATGGCCACACAGCGCGGCGCGAGCGTGGGTCTGCGTCATGAGGACCTCGTCGACGAGTGGTTCGACGGTGTGCGATTGATCCACGTGCCTGCGTACTCGCTCTTCCTCGATCCGCTCGCGCAAGCCGCGCAAGCCGCCATCGCACTAGTGCGTCGCGGCGGCGGCCTGCTCGCCATCGATCTTTCGTCCGTTGCCGGCCTTCGGCAGTACGGCCCCGACCGCATGGCCATCCTCTTGAAGGACCTCGCTCCAGACCTGCTGTTCGCCACGCGCGCCGAAGCCGAG
>DASVEP010000204.1:0-16308 GCA_036380475.1 Candidatus Dormiibacterota bacterium | reverse complement strand
CCGGTTCTTCAGAAGCTGCTCGTCGACAACGGCAAGAAGCTGCTCGGCCTGTCGTAGCCACCGGCGAGCCTCGCCGATGCTCGCGCATCGAGCTGGACCATGGGCGACGGAAAGAATGCGAAAGGAAGGCGAACCACTTCGCGGGCCTCGACTGAGACCTCGGCACCGCTCACAACCACGCTTGTCAAAGCAGCCGAGGGCGCCTCTGCGGCTAACACATTGCCGGCGACACCGCGAGCTGCAGAGGCATCCACGCTCATCACGCCTGCGGCCCGCAACTCACTCGTATCGAGCTGCTGAGCCGCCTCGAGGGCCGCCGTCGACGTGGCTTCCTGAAGCGCTGCAGCCGCCGCGCTGACGGTGGCGGAGTCGATGGCGTATGCAGCGATTGGCATGAGGACAATCGCCAGCGCTACCGCGATGAAGGCCATGACCTGTCCGTGCTGGCCGCGAATCACGCCGACGCTCTGTGACTGCGCCATCGCTCCAACTGAATCACCGCTCGTGAATGCAGGTCGACTCGATGCGGCAGGATCAACCCGGCCCAGCCCACATCGACGAACGCGATCGAGGTTGCGGTGACCTGAGTCCCGCGGCTGAATGAGCCGAACGAGATGTTGAGCGCGGCGCCATGGATTGGATAACCGGCGGCCACCGCGGCGAAACGTGTGCGAGCCGCAGCCTCTGCGGTGGCCGAATCGGGCGCTCGCGCGGCCGCGCTTGCCGCCGAATGGGTGGCGGCATCCAGACCCAAGGCGGCGTCCTGGACCTGGACGACAGCCGCCACTCCGAGAGCAAGGAGGATCACGATCGGCGCGCACAGGGCGAGCTCGAGGAGCGCCTGGCCCCTCGCCATTTTCATCGCACGAATTTCTCCTTGTTCAGGACAACGTGCGCTTGCACCGGAAGGCCTGGCCCACGAAAAAGCGGCACGAGTGTCGGCACCGCTCCGCCCACATCAACTTGCAAGAGGTCGCCGCGGCCAGTCGCGCAGACCCAGAGGGCGGGTTGCGGCCGAGTGTCCGCTGGACACCACGCCGAGGCGCTTACGCCGACCAGGCCTGCCGACATCACGCGGAGCGTTACGCGTGTCGCCACATCGACGCCAGCGCCGGCCACGGTTCCTGCTCGCGCGCCGGCTAGTGCCGCGTCGCGCGCCGCCGCCGCCTCGCTGGCCCACACGGAAATCTCAACGGTGCCCAGCACCAGCAGAAGAACAATTGGCCACGCCAGCGCGAACTCCATGAGCGCTGCACCGCGCGACGAGCGCCTCATCGCAGGTTGCGTTGCAGCGCGGTGACCGCCGGGAACATGAGCACCGCGAGAAACGGCAGAAGCACGCCGATGGCTGCCGGTAACAGAACGTGATTCAGCGCGCGGCGACTTTGCGCGATCAGATCGCGCCGCTGGGCTCGACGAAGGTCGGTGGCAAGGGCGCGCACGCCCTGCACTGCGCCGGTTCCGTACTCGCGACCTGCGGCGAGGATGGTTGCGAGACTCCCGATGGCCGGAATCTCGATGCGCTCGGAGTATTCGACCAGCCGCGATTCAAAGGACGCAGAACCGCTGACCTGGGAGGCGATCAACAGCCGCCGCAGGTCCGACGCCAGCTCACCCTGCACCTGCAGCGTGACCGATCCGAGCGCCGATATTGGGCTGCCGCCTCCGCCCAGTTCGAGGGTGAACAACTCCAGGAGTGGGACGAGCTCGCCCTCCAGTCGCTTGCGGCGGCGCTCGATCGCAGACCTCAAAGCGAGGATTGGAAGCCCCAGCCCCAGGACGATCCCTGCGACGCTGACGAGCGCGGCGGTGCCTGGGAACATTGCGGATGCGGCGCTCGCTGCTGTAAGTCCGAGACAGGAAGCGAGCGCGATCGCAAACGTTGTTACCCGTTCGGGACTCTCGTGCCAGCCGGCGCGTTCGAGGTCGCTTGCCAGCCAGGCGCGCCCCTCGCTCAAGCGCAGGGCGCGTGGAACGTGCGGTCGTGCTATCCGCCGTCCCGTTCCGCCACCCCCGACTAAGACAGCGCCGCCGCACAACGTCCCGGCTGTCAGCGACCCGAGGACGATGATCGCGTCAGGCATCGCTCAGCCTCACCCGCTGCAGTCCCGGCAGTAGGAGCAGTCTCCTCATCCAGACATAGCTGCACGCCATCACCGCGAGCATGAACAGCAAAAACGCCTGTCCAGTGAGAGTGTGGTACGCGTCGAGATACGGTGAGCGCAGCGCTGATAGCACGACGAGGAACACGACCGGGAGCGACACGATGATCGCCGCAGCCGAGCGAGCTTGCACCTGAAGCGCGCGAGCCTCGCGCTCCACCTCCTGCGCGCCGCTCACCGACGCTTCCAGATCCGCGAACAGAGGCGCCAGCTCGCCGCCTCCGGGGCTCTGGATCAGGACCGCCGCCGCGAGCATGTCGAACAGCGGCTCGCCGATGCGCTGCCTTGCGGCGCTCCACGCCTGCCGCCGGCCGACGGACGTGCCGGCGATGATTCGAAACTCCGAGCGCAAAGGCGCCGGGCCACGCTCGCCGAGCATCGCTATCGCGGCGTTCACGCTCGTGGCGCCGGTCTCCATGAGCTGGCGCAGCATGCGGACCGCTTCCAGCACTGCGTCCTGGCGAAGCACCTGTTTCGATCGCATGCGCGCAGCCACTGCACCGCGCACCAGAGCCACGGCCCCAGCGGCGCCGGCAGCAGCCAACACGGGCAGACCGGTGAAAATCGCAGCAGCGACGCCCCCAACAACTGCTGCTACAGCCTGGAAGACGGCCAGCCCGGCGGCCCCGCGAATCGGCCAACCCACGGCCGCGGCCAGCGCCTCTTCCTGCGCCCACAGCCCACGCACGAATCGATGCAGCAATGACTGGCTTGCGACCTCCTCGGGTGGCGGCGGCGGTGGAAGCGCAACCGCGAGGACGGCGGCTGTCACGCCAAGACCCGCACACAGCGCCGCGGCAACCTCAAGCATCGAAACCGTCCATGAGTCGCGACGCCTCGCACACGCGCGCGAGCTTTGTCTGTACGCGTTCCGGCGCGGCCTCGAGCGAACCGACTCGATGCCAGCGGCCGTCGCCATCGAGCGTTACCAGCTCGCGCACAATCGCGCGATCGCCATCGCCGCTGACCAGACCCATGGACATCAAGCGGCGCACTCGACCGTCGCTGGAACGCGCCGACCTCACGACTCCCACGTGCAAGACGAGGTCGACGGTGCTCGTGACCTCGGACATCACCGTCTCGGCGCGAGGAGCGTTAGGGCTGCGCAGCGCCAGACGGACCAACCGCGGGAGGGTTTCGCGTGGGCTCTCGGCGTGAATGGTGCAAATGGAGCCGGGGTGCCCGGTGTTCATCGCATCGAGGAGGTCGAGCGCCTCGCCCCCGCGAACCTCTCCGATGATGATTCGGTCCGGGGACATGCGAAGCGCTTCGTGGACGAGCATCTGGATCGTGATGGCGCCACGACCTTCGGTGTTGGGAAGGCGGCCCTCGAGCGAGATGCAGTCGGCAAGCTCGCGCCAGAGGTGCAGCTCGGCCTGGTCCTCGATCGTGACCACTCGCTCGTCGGGCCGTACTTGCCGCGCCAGCACCCGCATGAACGTCGTCTTGCCTGCGCCGGCCCCACCCGACACAAGAATGTTGAGCCGGCCGGCGATGGCGGCCTCCAGGAACGCCACAAGCTCTCTCGGGATGAATCCCGATGCCACCAGGGAACCGAGATCTCGAAACCGTTCGGCTGGGTGGCGCCGGATGGTGACGCTCATCGGCCGGGCCGGCGGCGACAGTGCGGCGTGAAGGCGACTGCCCTCGGGCAGCGTCATGGTTACCGTGGGGCTCGCGCGATCCAGACGCGCGCTCGGCGTGCCGTCTGTGTACCAATGCACCAGCTCGACGAGTCCCGCCTCGTCGGCGAACGGCGGCGGCAGTGCGTAGCGGCGGCCGCCCTTGAAGACGAAGCAGGCTTCCGTGCCATTGATCCGCACCTCTTCAACCTCGGGATCCGCCAGGTGTTCCGCCAGAGGGCCGAGCGGCGTGACGGCGGCAAATACAGCGCGCCACAGGCGTTCCGATTCCTCCTGGCTCCCGGCAGACGACGCCGCGTGCTGCTGTTGCGCAACCATGCGGCCGACAAGCTCATAGACCCAGCGCTGGTCCTCGACCCGAAGGCGAGTGCGGTCGCGGCTCGCGAGCTCCGCTGCGAGAGCGGCCTCCACGAGCGAGCGAACATGCGCCTCGGTTGTGGGAGGCGCCGCCGGCATCAGCGCCATGTCACCTTCCGGACGCCACTGCGATCGCGTCCTCTGGCGTCGATATGGAAATTTCCGTGCCCTCCCCTGCGCCGGGCTCGGCGATCACCGCCGCGAGGTGCATGGTGGCCCCGGCAAAGACGAACGCCGCTGCTTGTTTCGCCGGCACCGCCACGATCAGCCCGCCCGATACCGTGGCGTCGACAGCAACGCCAAGCGCAAAGGGCACGACCGTCGGATGGTCCGCCGTGCCTCCGATCACCAGCAGGTCCACCTTTGCGCCGGGCGATGTCGCCGGCACTGCGGTGATCGGTATGAAAACCAATCGGCGATCGGCAAAGGAAGCAGCGCCCATGACGTCACCGCGCTGTATCAGCTGTCCGGCGGCGATGTCGTGGGACGCACGCATGGCTAGAAGACGTGAGTCGTCTCCGCGTGTGAACAACAGAGCAGTGCCTCCCGCCACGCTCACCCGCTCGAGCTGAATCGAATCGTTTGACAGCTGAGCACCCGCCGGCACGTCGCGAGCGGCCGCATAGGCTTCGACCGAACCATGCGCCGGGTCAGCAACCACGAGTATCACCGCGCTGACGCCGCCTCCCGCCAACAGCGCCACCACGGCGATCAACCATCTCTTCATCGATGACATCTCGCCGCGACTTTATGACGGCGGTCGCCGCGCGCCAACCTCGCTCGTTAAGGGCGCCAACGACCCCGGAGTTGTTGCCTGCTTGTAAACCTATACTTGACAGCCGGTCTCGGCGGTTTATGGTGCTCCACGTGGCCACCGCAACCATTCCGCGAGCCGACGGCGACGCGGTAGAGACGCAGCGACGGTCGCTGATGGCGGAGTCGGATTCCCTTCTGGACGATGTCGAACGACTTCGCCTCGATGACCACGTCGAGGTGCCCGACGCGCTGCGCGAGGCAATCCGATCGCTGCAGATTCGCCTCGGACGATCAGACCAGCCCGTGGCGCCGGCAACTCTCCACGCGGCACATGACCTCGTGTTTGCCGTGCAGCAGAGGCTGATGGCAGCCAACCCCAAGCACCCTCGGCCGAATCGACATGCGGGCCGGCCAGAAGGCCAGCCCGTGATGACGGTGGTCCGCAACGAGGGCAGATGGAAGCTCCTCGCGCTGCCGCCACCACCTGGCGGTGCTCCAGATGACGCCTGGCTCGAGCTTGTCGCGTGCACCGTTGAGCGCGCGTTCGACCGGTGGTGCTACGCCCAGCAACATGCGATCCGCGCGGCCCAGGAGCGATTCAAACCGCATGTCGCTCTCGCCGTGGCCCGTACCGCGTGGTCGAACTACTGGGAGCTTTACGTCGAGGCCGAGGAGATCATGGCCCGTGCGCGTGTCCTGACTTCTTTGCAGCCGCGAGAAAGCCATGCATTTCCACATGCGTGATCGGCTGCCCCGACTCGCGGACCCTTTGGGCGAAGAGCTCGAGGAAGGTGCGCAGCCCTTCGTCGTCGAGCCTGCTCGCCGCTTCGATGATGCCTGCCGCCAAGCCTCGATGCGATGGCTCCAGGACCTCTGCCAGGTCCTCCGCGAAATCGGACGGCAAATGCGTCATCAGGCCGGAGTGTACGGACGCGTCAATCTAGAATCCAGTGACCATGCAGCCGGTCGTGATCGGGGACGTGATCTGGGAGCCCAGCCCCGACGTGATCGCGAAGAGCAGGTTGAAGCGCTTCATGAGTCAGCATGGCATCGAGACCTTCTCGGAGCTCTTGAAGCGAGCAGACGCAGACATCGAATGGTTCTGGGACGCCGCCATCAAGGACATCGACATCGCGTTCTACCGTCACTACGACCGCGTCGTCGACCTCACGTACGGCAAACCCTGGGCGCAGTGGTGGATCGGCGCGCGCATGAACATCGTTCAGAGCTGCCTCGATCGCCACCGCGACCGCGGGCATCACGACAAGGTCGCGCTCATCTGGGAGGGCGAGCCCGGCGACGTCCGCCGTCTCACCTATGGCGAGCTCGACGAGCAGGTCTGCCGGCTCGCGAGCGCCTTGAGGCGGCTCGGTGTGCGGCCCGGAGATCGCATCGGCATCTTCATGCCCATGTGCCCGGAGGTTGCCATCTCGGTGCTGGCTACGGCAAAGGTCGGCGCGGTGATCATCCCGCTCTTCTCGGGGTACGGCCCGGAGGCGATCGCGAATCGCCTCAGGGACGGCGAGGCCAAGGTGCTCATCTGCGCAGACGGTTTCTACCGCCGCGGCCAGGTCGTGCCCATGAAGGAGACCGCCGACAAGGCTCTAGTCAGCTGCCCAAGCGTGACGAAGGTGATCATGCACCGCCGCGTCGTGCGAGAAGTCCCGTGGTCGATGGGCCGCGACCAGGTGTGGGAGGTGCTGCTGGAGGACGAGCCCACGCACGCCCCCACGCACGAGCTCGACCCCGAGGACCCGCTGATGATCATCTACACGTCCGGCACCACCGGAAAGCCGAAAGGGACGCTGCACGTGCACGGCGGCTTTCCAGTCAAGGCGGCCCAGGACATGGCGCACGGATTCGACGTCGGCGAGGACGACACCATCTTCTGGTACACCGACATCGGCTGGATGATGGGACCCTGGCTCATCCTCGGCTCGCTCGCGCTGGGCGCGACGATGGTCCTGTACGAAGGCACCCCCGATCACCCCGCGCCCGATCGACTCTGGCGCATGGTTGCCGACCACAAGGTCACCGTCCTCGGCGTCTCCCCCACCCTCGTACGCGGTCTGATGACACACGGCGACGAGCTGCCTGCGCGCCACGACCTCTCGAGCCTGCGCATCCTCGGCGGTACCGGCGAACCCTGGAACCCAGAGCCCTTCAACTGGTTCTTCAAGCACGTCGGCGGAAGCCGCATCCCGATCATCAACTACACGGGCGGGACCGAGATCTCCGGCGGCATCCTCTGCGGCAACGTGATCACGCACTTGCGGCCGACCGCGTTTGCCGGTCCAATCCCGGGCATGTCGGCGGACGTCATCGACGCCGAGGGCAACTCCGTGCGCGGTGAGGTCGGCGAGCTGGTCATCCGCAACCCCTGGCCAGGGATGACGCGCGGATTCTGGGGCGACCGCGAACGCTACCTCGAGACCTACTGGTCGCGGTTTCCCGACGTGTGGGTGCATGGCGACTGGGCGTACGTCGACCCCGAGGACGGCCTCTGGTACGTGCTCGGCCGCTCCGACGACACGATCAAGGTCGCCGGCAAGCGCCTCGGACCGGCGGAGGTCGAGTCGGTGCTGGTCGGCCATCCGGCCGTCGCGGAGGCAGCCGCCATAGGCGTCCCCGACGAGCTCAAGGGCGAGGTGCTGGTGTGCTTCGTCATCCTCCGCCCGGGTTATGCGGCCACGCCCGAGCTCAGTCACGAGCTGTCAGATCTCGTCGCGGCGGCGCTGGGCAAGCCGCTGCGGCCGAAAGCGGTCCATTTCGTGACCGACCTGCCGCGCACCCGCAACGCAAAGATCCTTCGTCGCGTTGTGCGCTCCGTCTATACGGGCAAGGATCCCGGCGATCTGTCCTCGCTCGAGAACCCCAGCGCGCTGGCGGCCATCGGCGCCACGCGAAACTAGAAGCTGAGGACCTTGTCGGCCTCCATCGTCAGACGCACCAGGTCAGGCGGCGAGATGAATGAAGCGTTGGGACCCATCATCGACTGCAAGACCCCACGGGCCTCCGCACAGCCTTTTCAAACGTAGAACGCGACGTTCTGCTCAAGGCACTTGTCGAGCAGGTCGCGCAGCGGCGGCAAACCCTGACCGTAAACATTCGCGATGATGTCCGGCTTGAGGAGCTCGGTCGCGTCACCGGCCAGGGCAACACCGACCTCGACGCCCGCCGGCTTCGCACCATTGACGGCGATGTGGAACGGGATGCTCGCGCGGGTGGGGTCGGTCGATCCGCTCGATGCCACTATGAGCAGGCCCCCCATGCGGCCCATTATCCGCGCTTGATCGAGGTGGCAGCTTTCGCGTGAAGCTCACCCGCAAGGACTGGGTCAGGCTTCTGCTGCTGTGGCTCGGCGGGATCGACCTTCGCCTGACGATGCTCGCGGTACCGCCGCTCATACCTCAGATCCACCACGCCCTGCACCTCGACGAGAAAGGAGTCGGGGCATTGGTTTCGCTGCCGGTCCTGCTGCTCGCAACGGCCGCAGTGCCCGGTTCGCTTCTCATCGCGAAGCTCGGCGTGCGCGGTGCGCTGATCACCGGGCTGGGCCTGGTCGCCGTTTTCGGTGCGACACGCGGCCTGGGGCCGAGCGTGCCGGTCCTGTTCACGTCCACATTTGTGATGGGCCTTGGCGTCGCGGTCAGCCAGCCGGCGTTTCCCACCATCGTCCGCGAGTGGTTCCCGCGGCGCATCGCGATAGCGACTGCCGTCTACAGCAACGGCATCCTCATCGGCGAGACGCTGCCGACTGCGCTGACGTCGCCGGTCGGCGCTTTGCCCCTCGCCCACGGCGACTGGCGTTGGGCGCTAGCGCTTTGGTCCGTGGTCGTCGCCCTGACTGCGATTGCGATCGCGATCGCCGCGCCCAAGCGAGGGCCCAGGACCGCCATCCCGACGCGATGGTGGCCTTCGTGGCGCGAGGGCCAGACGGTTCGGTTCGGGGTCGTGATGGGGATGGCGTCGGCGATCTATTTCGCCACCAATGCGTATATCCCCGACTTCCTCGACCAGACAGGCCGCCACCAGCTCATCACGCCGACGCTGGCCATCTTCAACGGCGCGCAGCTCCTGACCGCGCCCGTGGTCGCACTGTGGGACCGCCTGCTCACCGGCCGCATCGGGTTCCTCGGCTCGGCCGGGATGATGGGCGTGGCGCAGGTTGGCATCGTGCTGACGCCGGGGCCAGGAGTTCTGGTGTGGGCGTTCGTTCTCGGCTTCGCAGCGGCGCTGGCGTTCATCGTCGTGCTCACCATGCCGCCGCGACTCGCCGCGGCCGGCGACGTGCATCGGATGAGCGCCGGCGTGTTCACCTTTCAGTACGCGATCGCGTTCTTCGTCCCGCTCATCTCCGGAGCCGTGTGGGACGCGACCGGACGGGCCGTGCTGGCCTTCGTGCCCGGGATCATCGCCGCGCTGTTGATGGGCTGGCTTGCGCTGTCCCTCAGGATCCCGACCGGCGCCCCGCCGCCGGCAGCGACTTGATCAGCTTGTCGTACTCGGACTCGCTGAACGCGCGCAGGGTTTCTGTGGTCACGAAGCCCTGGTTCCCGGTGACGAGTGCAAGCTTCGCTGCAGCCTCGTCATCAGGTAGCTCACTGATGACCACGAAGTCGTAGCGGCCCATCGTCAGGTACGTGTGCACGAGCTTCCCGCCCATTGCAGCGATTGCCTTTCGGGCCGCCTCACGCCGCTTTGGGCTGTCCTTGATCGCCTTGATCCCCTGCTCGGTGAAACGCAGCAACGCGACATATGTCGGCATGGCGGTGTCCTCCCGTAACGAACTGACGCCCTCAGGGCGGATGCTATCGCGCGGCGAAGATCAGGGGAAGATGCCGTGCGAGAAATCGGTGAGGATCTCTCCCGCGGCCCGCGCGCCTTCCTCGGCACCCCCTTCCATGAAGCCCTGGAAGTTGGTCGAGCAGTGCTCACCTGCGAAGTGGCATTTGCCCTTCGCGATGTCGGGCTGCCGCGCGCCTTCATAACCGCTGAAGAGCGTGTACTGGCCCACCTTCCAGTAGGAGTACGAGCCGAGCAGGAAGGGATTGGTCAGGGGTACGTCGAGCGTCGCCCGGCCGTTCCATAGCGCCGAGATCCCTGGGAACACGTGCTCTATCTGCGAGAGGAAGGTCTCCGCAAAGTCCTCCACGACCGCCGGGTCGTTGGGGTTGCCATTGAACGACGCCAGGGGCACGCCGCCGCCGGTGTAGTTGACCATGATCCCCTCGTCGCCTGCCTGAGCACGGGTCACGTGCCATCCGTTCTGGTATCCGGTGTCGGCGTAGCTGGTGCCTGTGCTTATTCCCCATGGCCCCGGGTGGTCCCAGAGGCGGCTGCTGAACTGCAGCTGCAGCTTGCAGTTCTTGCCATAGCCCAACTGCTGTATGGCCGTCTGCTTGAGTGGAGTGAAACCCGCAGCGTCGTACGCGGCTTCCGTCGTGAGAATCGTGCGCAGCACCGAAAACGGAATCGTCATTATCACGCGGTCGACATCCACGTTCGTCGTGCCCTCCGGGGCCTCGATCCTCAGCGTGTACGACTTGTTTGCGTTGTGCACGATGCCAGTCAGTCGGTGGTTGAGCTTGACCGAGCCCGGCCTGAGGGCCGCGGCGATCGCCTTGGGCAGGCGCTCGTTGCCGCCCACGATGTGGAAGCGCTCGTCCGACGCGCCGAACACGTTGAATCCGTTGCTCAGCGGCGGGTTGTAGAGCAAGTAGACGAGGTTCAGAGAGCTCTGCTCGGTCGTGACGTTGCCGAACTCGATGTTGTATGCGACATCGAGCAGCTTGCCCATGTTCGAGGCGTGACCGCCTGGCACGCGGCTGTCGATCCACTGCGAGACATTCATGTTGTCGAGGGCGACTCCGGCCGGGGTGTGCATGTTGTAGAGGGTTGGGAAGGGCGCGGCCTTGTTGTCAGCCGTCAAGCGGTCGAAGACAGCTTCGAAGTCCCTGGTCGCCTTGGCGAACGAGTAGTAGTGACCGCCGAAGAAATAGGTCTCAGTTGAGTTGGGTGGCTCGGCTGCGTGCAGGTCGACTGTGGGCAGGTTGAAGCGCGTGCATAGGTCGAGGATCGCGGTGTGCCCGGAGTCGATGAGCTCGCCGCAGTGCTCGGTGGTCTGTCCGTCCAGCCACGAGGTCGTGTCGGAGTGCATGCGGCCGCCGACGCGGCTCGAACCTTCGTAAACGGTGGAGGCGACGCCGGCATCCTGGAGCGTGAGCGCGGCGTTCAACCCGCTTATACCCCCGCCGATGATGGCGATGCGCGATGTCGTCGCGGCCATCGCCGGCAGCCGGCCGGCGAGAGCTGCTGCGCCGATGACCGCACCTGTTCCCTTGAGAAAGTCCCTACGGGTTGGTCTCTTCCGACGCTCCTGTTGGATCTCGTCGACAGGGCGGCCGGTCAGCTCCGCCTCTTTGAAATCGCGGACGAGACTCTCGAACATTCTCAACAGGGGCGTACGGGCCATGTGGGCTTCTCCTTGAAGGCGCGAGCGGCGGGGCAACGACCATAAGCGATGCCGGGCGGCGGCACAAGTCGTCAACTCAGTCTTGTTACGAGACGGGAATTTGGGGGTGGCCGAATGCCGGTCACCCCCAACCCGACAGCATCAGTGACCGTGGGTCAATTCCGGGTTCTGGTCATGTGATTGCTGCAGCTGCTGATTGCGATCGCGGGCGTCCGGGCCTGGGAAACCGCTGGTGGTGACGGTGCCTGTGCGAGATGGGGTGCCGCTTACCACCACGTACCAGCTGGTGAGCCCTAGCGCCAGCACCGCGAGGAACGCGATGATCCACACGAACGGACGGGTCGAAACGCGCCGCATGTCTTGTCGAAGCTCCATGTCTTTGCCTCCTTGGGCGTTATGCCGGCCTGATGGCCGGTCGGTGCCTCGACGCTAGGCGCGAAAACTTCGCCCCAGTAGCGGGCAAAGGACCCGTTCAGGTACCCATTGCGGTACCCGTTTTTGGAGTTCAATACCGCCTAGCAAAGTGGGTACAAAGACCCCGGAGAGCGGACCAGGGCGGCTGAGCCGCCGGGAACTCGAAGTTGCCGCGCTGGTGGCGGACGGCCTGACGAATCGCGACATCGCCAACCGGCTGTTCATCTCCGAGAGGACGGTCGATGGTCACCTCGAGCACATCCGAGAGAAGCTGGAGGTGAACACGAGGGCTCAGGTCGCCGCCTGGGTTGTGCGTCAGGAAAGCGGTAACGCGCCGCGAGCCGACGTTGCCACGGCGGCCAGCCGGGTGGTCGCCCGCCCGCGGCTCGTGGCGCATCCCCGAATGTGGACCGCGGCGGCGCTGGTTCTGTCTCTGCTCGCGGCAGGCGTCGGCGTGCTGCGGCTCACAGCTCCCCCACCACTGACAATCCGCACGATAGCCGGCATTCAGTCGACCAAAAACGGGCAGGACGGCGACTTCACCGGCGATGGCAACCGCGCGATCCACGCGTCGCTGAATCGGCCCAGCGACGTCGAGGTCGGCAACGATGGCGCGATCTACATCGCGGACTACGGCAACCAGGCGATCCGGCGCATCGTCGGAGGAGTCATCGGAACCATGGCCGGCCGCGGTACCGACCCGCTGACCCAGGGCGCGGCGGCCACCAGTGTGAAGCTGCAGTTTCCCAGCAGCCTTGCGCTCGACCCCGCCGGAAACCTAGACATCCTCATGACGCGCAGCGGCTCCCTCGAGGTTTGGGCTGTGCTGCCTAACGCAACGATGTCGCTGGTGGTGTCGCTGGGACATTCTCGCGGGGCGACGACCTCAAGTTACAAAGTGCCGATCGGCGGCCTGGCCATCGCACCGGACGGGACGATGTACATCGCCGATCGGGCCGAAAACAGAGTCTGGCGACGAACCTCGGATGGTCACACGTCGATCTACGCGGGAAGCGGCGTCGCCGGCTTCACAGGAGACCATGGAGCCGCGACTGAGGCCACTCTGTGGGGGCCGATGGGCCTGGCGCTCGATCAACACGGGAACCTGTTCATCGCTGACACCGGCAACAACCGGATCCGAAAGGTCGATGCAAATCGAATCATCACCACCGTCGCAGGGAGCGGCACGTACTACGACGACCGGGGTGACGGCGGGCCTGCGACAGACGCACGCCTCGGCTTCGCATTTGGGATCGCCGTCGCCCGCGACGGGACCATCTACATAGCCGACACCGGCAACAATCGGGTGCGAAAGATCACCCCTTCGGGCCTCATCGAGGCCGTGGCGGGGACGGGTCGGGCCGGCTTTGGGGGCGACGACGGACCTGCGCTCGCCGCGGAATTTCTTGCTCCGCAAGCGATCACACTGGACCCCAAGGGCGGCCTCCTGATCGCAGATGCGGGAAATCACCGCATCCGCGAAGTACTCGGGGTCTCGAGTTGAAGAGCCGTCTGGTCGGTCTGGCTGTCCTTGTTTGTCTCGCCGGCGCGTGCGAGACCGGTGCAGTCAGTCAAGAAGGACCCACGATCGTGATTGCCAGCGATACGCCCCTTTCCGGCAGCGACGGGGCGAACGCGGCGCCGCTCGTCGAGGCCATTCAGCTCGCGGTCACGCAGCAAGCACAGATCGGGCGCTTCAGGGTCGTCTATCAGCCGATGGATGATGCGCCGGCGCTTATAGCGCCTGTTAAGGGCGTCCAGAACGTCAAGCGCATGATCGCCGACGCGCGGATATTGGGCATGGTCGGCCCTTACCTCTCGAGCAGCGCATTCGAGCAGATTGAGGTCTCCAACTCGGCCGGCCTGGCCATGATCAGCCCCTCAAACACCAACTGGTGCCTGACACGCCCGCATCCCTCGTGTGCAACGCCACCGGCCGACCTGCGAGTGACCGGGACCAATAATTTCTTCCGAATCACGGCCCCGGATTCCATAGAGGGTAGATCGATGGCGCGGTTCGCGTGGAAGACACTCCAGATCAAGCGCGCGGCCGTATACACGCTCGGGGGCCAGTTCGAGGATGTGACCCTCAAGGGCTTTGTTGACGAATTTGAGCGGGATGGCGGCGAAGTGGTGTTCTCAAAGGACCTGCCCGACAGCACCACCGACTTCCGGCCATTTCTGCAAACGGCGAGATCACTTGGCGCCGAGACCGTCTTCGCGGCTACGGAAAGCAACGACTGCATGGTTCGCGCGCAGATGGGCGGCATCTTTCCCAAAGACGCGTACCTTCTCGGCATGGATGTCATGCAGGAGTCGAGCGATTGCATACCGAACGCAGGAGCCAACTCCGACGGGATGATCGCCACGGTGTCTGTTCCCGATCTGGCGGGCAGCAAGGATCCGGCGGTCACCAAATTCGTAGATGCCTACCGGAAGGCATACCCGCACACAGAGACCGTGGACCCATACGCGTTTGCCGCTTATGACTGCGCTCGCATCCTCATCGACGCCATCACCCAGGCCGTCGCGGCTAACGGCGGCGCTTTCCCGGCCCGGCTGCAAGTCGTGAGCCAGATCGCGACTTCTCAGTTCCACGAGCTGGCCGGCACCTACTCGTTCGACGCCAATGGGGACGCGGTTTCGCCCTTGATGGCTGTCTATCAGGCGAAAGGCGGCCAGTGGGTGTACCTGGGGCAGATCGACGCCAGCCCCACGCCGGCCTAGTCTTGCTGTGAATTTGACGGACCGGCTGGAGCAACTGCTGCGACAGGAATTCGCCCACGAAGAGGAGCTAGCGCAAGTGGCTGAATCCGACACCGCTCCGCCAGCGGGCGCGTGGCGGGCTGCGGACTATCTCGCCCACTTCTCCCTGTGGCGGCGCCTGTTCCTCGATCACATACGCGCCGTGCTCGAGGGTTCAAACCTGCCGACCCCGCCGACCCCGCCCGGGGAGTTCGACGCCGTGAACGACCGCCAGCTCGCCCTGGACCGACAGTTGCCGGCCGGCGAGCTCATCAAACGCTGGCGGCATGGTTGCCAACTGATCCTGGATTTCGTTCACGACTGCGGAAGCGACGAATTGGACCATGCGCCCGAGTGGTACGGAGCAGCGACAATCGCCGGCGCCGTTGTCCGCAACAGCTACACGCATCCGTGCGGCCACCTGGTCGACTTCTATTTCGAGCGAGGCAGGGTAGAGACGGCCGCGGAGCTTGCGGAAGAGATGGCCGATGTCGTGAACGAGCTGAGCGATCTGGATTCCCGATTCCCCGCCGGCACGTATGCCTTTCGCGGCTTTGCCCTCGCGTTGCGCGCCCAGCCCGACGATGCGATGGATGCATTGAAGCGCGCGGTCGCGTTGCGCCCGGTGTTAGGGCCGATGCTGCGCGAGGAGGTGGCGCTGGCGAGCTTGCGCGGGCGGGCCGACTTCGAGGCGATGACGGCGCCCCAACCGGAAGGCACCTAAACATGAGTTATCTGTTTGGCCACTCTGCAGAGGAGACGGATCGGCTACTGAGGCAGGCACGGATGTTCGGGCCATACACCAGACGGCTCTTCGAGGAGGCTGGCATCGGGCCGGGAATGAAGGTCCTCGATGTGGGAAGCGGGGCCGGAGATGTCAGCCTCATCCTCGCCGACATGGTCGGCCCGGGCGGCACCGTTATGGGCGTCGACATCAATCCCGATCTCCTCGACAGAGCCCGAGCTCGAGCGGACGCAGCGGGCCTAGCGAACGTGACCTTCAAAGCCGGGGATGCGAGGGCCGTGGATCTGGACAACGACTTCGACGCCGTGGTCGGTCGCTGTGTGCTGTTTTTCATCAAAGAGCCGTCAATCCTGGTCCGCCGGCTCGCCGAGCACGTCCGCCCCGGGGGCGTCATCGCGTTCCAGGAGCCAGGCAACGCGACGCTGCAGCCGTCCGCGCTGCCGCCGTCGGCTTTGCTCGATCAGGTATGGCGCTGGATCATCGATCTGTACGCCAGGGCCGGCATGGACCTGCACGCGGGTCTCCGGCTCTTCAGTATTTTCAAGGACGCAGGCCTGCCCGACCCTCAGATGCACCTGGACGCTGCGGTCGGTGGCGGCGCGGACTGGCCGGGCTATGAATACATCGCCGGGCTCGTCCGAACGATCCTGCCGCGGCTCGTGGAGCATGGTGTCGCGACGGCGGATGAGGTTGACGTCGACAGCCTGGCTGACAGGCTGCGCACGGAAGTTGTTGCAAGCGATGGGGTGATGACCACCTGGAGCTTCATCACTGCTTGGGCCCGCAAGTAGACGCTCCGTTCATTGGTGGCGCTTTGCTGAAATGAGTGGGAAGCCGAGTAAGCGCCACGGGCGCCATCGGCGCCCGATATTCAGCGTCGTCCGGTCGCCCGCGACAACGAGCACGAGCGACAGCGAGGGCGAGTTGGAGCGCCACGGGCGCCATCGGCGCCCGACATTCAACGTCGTCCGGTCGCCCGCGACAACGAGCACGAGCGACAGCGAGGGCGAG
>DASVEP010000203.1:0-2818 GCA_036380475.1 Candidatus Dormiibacterota bacterium | reverse complement strand
GAGGGCGGCGTGCTGCGCAACAAGGACGGCGAGCGCTTCATGGAGCGTTATGACAGGGATCGCATGGAGCTGTCCTCGCGCGACGTGGTGGCGCGGGCGATCAACTCGGAGGTACTCGCCGGCCGGGGCTCCCCGCATGGCGGTGCGTTCCTCGACATCACTCACAAGAAGCCCGATTTCATCAAAAGCAAGCTCCCGTCGATGTACGAGCAGTTCTTGAAGCTCGCCCACGTCGATATCACGAAGCAGCCGATGGAGGTCGCGCCGACGATTCATTACGCCATGGGCGGCGTGCGCGTCGACGCTGAGACCGGGGCCAGCACCGTCCCTGGTCTTTACGCCGCCGGAGAGGTTGCCTCCGGACTGCACGGAGCCAACCGGCTCGGCGGCAACTCGCTCAGCGACCTGCTGGTCTTCGGCAAGCGGGCGGGCGAGGCGGCAGCCGACGCGGCGAAGACCAACGCAAAAACCGCCGAGATCGACCCCACGGAGATCGAAGAAGCTATCGGCGAGCTCATGGCCCCTCTCGAGCGGCCCGCCGGCGAGAACCCGTTCAAGCTCCAGGCCGAGATCCAGGACGTGATGTCGACCCATGCGCCGATCGTTCGTGATGGTCCAGCGCTGCAGGCCGGCCTCGAGAAGATCCTCGAGCTCAGCGGCCGTTCGAAGGCGTGCGGCACCGGTGGCTCGAGCACACGCGCTTTCAACCCTGGCTGGCACACCGCTCGTGACCTGCAATCGATGCTGGTCAACGCCGAGGCGCTGTTGCGCTCGGCATTAGAAAGGAAGGAGAGCCGCGGTGCGCACGCTCGTTCCGACTTCCCGACCACCCTCGATGACCTGACTTCGATCAACTATGTCGTTGAGAAGACTGGTGACGGCATGCGGGTCAAAACAGAGCAGCGACCACCGATGCCTGGCTACCTCGCGGAGGCGGTTCGGCACTCCTACGCCCGATACACGCCTGAGGAGACCGAGTGAGTGGAAGTCTCTAATCTCGACCTCAAGATCTGGCGCGGAGATGCCCGTGGGGGCGGGCTCGTTTCGTATCGCGTCCCCGTCCGCGAAGGCATGGTCGTCCTTGACGCGGTTCTTTGGGTTCAGGCGAACATGGCTTCAGACCTCGCCGTGCGCTGGAACTGCAAGGCCGCCAAGTGCGGATCGTGCTCGGCGGAGGTGGAGGGCTTTCCGCGCCTGATGTGCAAGACGCCGATCACGGAATACGGCGCCCAGGTGACCGTGGGTCCGATGAAAGCATTCCCGGTGATCAAGGACCTGGTCACCGACGTGAGCTGGAACTACGAGGTCAACAAGGCCATACCGCAGTTCACCCCGAGCGAGAAGGACCTCACGAGCAGCGAACCCTGGCGGATACAGCAGAAGGATGTAGAGCGCGTGATGGAGTTCCGCAAGTGCATCGAGTGCTTTCTCTGCCAGGACGTGTGCCACGTGCTCCGCGCCCACGACCTCAAGAGCGCCTTCTATGGTCCGCGCTCCATGGTCCGGATCGCCAGCCTCGAGATGCACCCCAAAGACGTGCTCGATCGCCGCCCGTTGCTGAAGGGTCCTGCCGGAATCGGCTACTGCAATGTCACGAAATGCTGCTCGGAGATTTGCCCCGAACACATACACATCACCGACAACGCGATCATCCCGCTCAAGGAGCGCATGGACGACGTGTACTTCGATCCAATTCGCTCACTCATCGGCCGGCTTCGCGGGCGAGCTCGCAAGCCCACGGCTTGATCAAGAGACAGCGGGTCTTTCGACCCTCGCTGCGGGGGACTTCCGGCACCTGTCGCCCGCGGGGTTGAGATCGATACTTCCTGCATGTTCGTACAACATTCGGTACACATCGACCGCCCGATCGAAGGCTGCGTCTCGACCCTGGCTCGCGGGCCGCGAAGGTGGTTTCCACAGCTGGAGAACAAGAACCAATATGCCGTCGGCCCACGCATAGCCGGTGTCCCCGTTCGAAAGCGCGTCATCGTCGAGGCAGGCGAGCCTGTGCACCAAGGCACCTGGTCGCAAGTTCCGATCACGTGGAAGTCATCGTTTCCCAAGAAACTGTTTCCCGTGATGGAGGGGAAGGTCGAGCTCGCTCCTGTAGACGGCCGAATCACGAGGCTCACCGTCAGCGGAATGTACGAAGCGCCCCTCGGGCGCGTGGGCAAAGAGCTCGACGACGCCGTCATGCACAGGGTGGCCGAGGCCACGGTCAAGGAGCTCGCGGAGTCGATCGCCAAGGAGATCGAAAGCAGCCTCCGCTGACCGGCTGAGGCCCCTCTCGGAACGGGCCATTCGGCCCTATTTGAAATCGTCAGCAACGCGATAAGCTCCCGTCAGAGCGAGAGCGCAGGGCCGCAAGTCGACACCAATGATGGTTTAGAAGGCTTAGGCCGACCCGGGTCTCTCGCTTCTTCTTTTACTGAGAGCCTGGAGTCGTGGTGTGCCGCGCCAGGTACGCGGCCGCCTCGGCGCGGCGAGCCACCTCCAGCTTCGAGAGGATGGTCGATACGTAGTTCTTGACCGTTTTCTCGGCCAGCTTCAGCTCCTTCCCGATCTGGCCGTTGGTCTGGCCCTTGGCGATCAAGGTGAGTATGCGTTCCTCTTGGGCGGACAGCCGCTCAAGCTTCTCATCGCGCATGTTCTTGCCTTTGCGCAGCCGTTCCAGGACTGACCGTGTGACTTCGGGATCGAGCAAGCTTCGGCCCGCGCCGACTTCGCGGATGGCTCGGATGAGCTCACCGCCTCGAATCTGCTTGAGGACATAGCCGGCGGCGCCGGCCATGATCGAAGCGAAGAGCGCCTCGTCGTC
>DASVEP010000202.1:0-14421 GCA_036380475.1 Candidatus Dormiibacterota bacterium | reverse complement strand
GCTGCGCGCCCGCCTGTACAAGGAGCTCGACGTCAACCTCGGCCTCCACGTCGAGGACACGGAAGCCGCCGAGCGCTTTCTGGTCAGCGGCCGCGGTGAGCTGCACCTCGCGGTGCTCATCGAAACCATGCGCCGTGAGGGATATGAGTTCGAGGTCTCGCGACCCGAGGCAATCGTCAAGAAGATCAACGGACAGCGCATGGAGCCCGTAGAGCGGCTCACCGTCGACGTCCGCGAGGAGCACCTCGGGGCGGTCACGGAGTCGCTCGGCAAGCGACGCGGCGAGATGATCGAGATCGCATACGACTCGAGGGGCGGCGTGCGGCTCGAATATCTCATTCCCACGAGGGGACTGATCGGGTTCAGGAACAACTTCCTGACGCTGACCGCCGGCACAGGACTAATGGGTTCGATCGGCATCGGCTATCGGCCGTGGGCAGGCGACTTCCGGGAGCAGCGCAACGGCGCCCTGACGGCGTCGTCGGCCGGCACGACCCTTGCCTTCGGGTTGGCCGGCGCCCAGGAGCGTGGCACAACCTTCATCGAGCCGGGCGAGGCCGTGTACGAGGGCATGATCGTCGGCATCCAGAAGCGCCCAGGCGACATCCGGGTCAACGTCTGCCGCGAGAAGAAGCAGTCCAACATCCGCTCGTCGACCTCCGACATTTCGGTGAGGCTCACGCCGGCCAGCAGGCTGAGCCTGGAGCAGTCCCTCGACTTCCTGGCGGACGACGAGCTCCTCGAGGTGACCCCCCAACACCTCCGCCTCCGGAAGCGCCATTTGACCGAGGTCGACCAATCCCGAGCCCGGAGGCTGGCCGAGACCCCGGGGGTTAGAAACTAGCTGAAGGGGTATAATCAACCTGCCGGCACAGTGCAGGCGCTCACCGCAGGCTCCGTTTCTCGAACAGGCCCGCCGAGTTGAGTTGGCCCGTCGTTCGAGAGATAGGAGATGGAAATGCCTACAGGCACCATCAAGAAACTGGTCGCGGATCGTGGCTTCGGCTTTATCGCAGCCGAAGACGGTAAGGAATTCTTCTTCCACAGGAGTGGCACCGAAGGCGACTTCGACAGCCTCCGCGGTGGCGAGAAGGTGACCTTCGAGATCGAGGCGAGCCCCAAGGGGCCGCGCGCTCGCAGCGTCCGCACCGTCTAAGACGGAACAGTAAGAAGAGCCCCAGGTCGAAAGGCCTGGGGCTTTTCCTTTTCTACGGGTCAGCCGCCGAGGTATGCGCGCCGGACGGCGGGGTTGTGCAGCAGGTCGTCGCCGGTGCCGCTGAGCAGGACCTGGCCGGTCTCCAGGACATAGGCGCGATCGGCGATCGCGAGCGCCCTGAGCGCGTTCTGCTCGACAAGAAGAATGGTCGTGCCGTCGCGGTGGATCTCGCCGATGGCTGCAAACACCTCGTCGACCATCAGCGGCGCCAACCCAAGCGAGGGCTCGTCCAGCAGCAGGAGCCGCGGTTTTCCCAGCAGACCTCGGGCGATGGCGAGCATCTGCGCCTCGCCACCGGATAGCGTGCCCGCGCGCATGTTCCTGCGCTCCCCGAGGATCGGAAACCGCTTCATGACTAGGGCGATCTGAGCAGATGCAGCCGCGCGGTCGCGCCGCGCCCAGGTCGCGAGCTCTAGGTTCTCGAGCACGGTCTGGCGCCCGAGGATCTCGCGGCCCTCTGGCACGTGGACGAGGCCGTGCCGAACGATCGCGGAAGCCTTGGCCGTCGTGAGGTCGAGGCCGTCGAACTGAGCCGTTCCCGAGGCCGGACGGATGAGTCCCGAAAGGGCGGAAAGGATCGTCGTCTTGCCCGCTCCGTTGGCGCCGATGAGCGCCACCACCTCGCCGGCGGCCACATGCAGGGAGACGCCTCGCACCGCCCGCACCGATCCGTAGCTCACCGACAGGTCGTGCACATCAAGGATTGCGCCGGTCGGTTCCGCATCAGCCTTCGCCCGGCCTGGGGTCTGCGCGGCGTCCACGACCTCTTCGACGCCAGTAGCGCCGGGCGCGCTCGACACCTGGCGCTCGCTGCCGGTGCCGAGATAGGCCCTGATCACCTCCGCATTGGTCGACACCTCCTCGGGCGTGCCGTCGGCAATCTTGTGGCCGAAGTCCAACACCGCAACCCGATCGCAGACGCCCATCACGAGCTGCATGTCGTGGTCGATCAGGAGGATCGTCAGCCCCTCCTGGTTGAGGCGTTCGATCAGCTCGCGAATGCCCTGCTTCTCGGACGGGTTCATGCCCGCGGCAGGCTCGTCGAGGATGAGGAGGCGGGGCTGGAGCGCGAGAGCGCGGGCGATCTCCAGCCGTCGCTGGTCGCCGTAGGGAAGCGTGCCCGCTGGGCGGCGGCCGACCTCGCCCGGATCCAATCCCGCCTCTTCCATGAGACGGTGTGCCTCATTGAAGCGAGAGCGCTGATCGCGACGGAAGGCGGGAAGCGTTCCGATCTGGGCGAGGGTGTCGTCGTGCCGGCGTGAATGCATGCCTACGATCACGTTCTCTACGGCGCTCAGGTCTTTGAAGAGCCGGATGTTCTGGAAAGTTCTGGCGACACCTAGCCCGGCGATCCGATGCGCCGGCAGGCCGGTGAGCTGGTCCGTCTCGAGCCATGCGGTGCCCGACTGGAAGGGGACGTATCCGGTGATGACGTTGACCAGCGTCGTCTTGCCGGCCCCGTTGGGACCGATGAGGCCCTGGATCGATCCTTTCTCGACCTCCAGCGTCACTCCATCGACGGCGCGCACCCCGCCGAAGTGACGCTGGACGTTATCCAGTCGAAGAAGCACGGACTTGCGCGCGCGGCCACCAGCCGGGCTTGACGAAGGCGAAGCCGCCGCGGCCGACGATGCCCTGCGGTCGGAAGATGATGACCAGGATGAGGATTACGCCGCTGACGACCCCGATGTAGTCGCCTGCTTGCTGAAAGACGTAAGGCAACGTGGTCAGGAACAGCGCGCCCACAACCGGACCGAAAACGTTTCCGCTGCCGCCGAGCACCGCGAACGTCAGCACCTGCACCGTTCGGGGCACGCCGTACTCGTTGGGGTCGACAAAGAAGTTGAGGTGCGATTCGAGGCCGCCCGCGAAGCCCGCCAGGATCGCGCTGACCACGAACGCGATCAGCTTGTAGCGAGCAACATCGATGCCCTGGCTAAGCGCGGCCAGCTCGTCCTGGCGGATGGCGGACCATGCAAACCCGAGCCTGCCCTTGGTGAGCCTCCAGAGCAGGAACACGACGACGGCCATCGAGACGAGGACGATGTAGATGCCGCCCAAAGGGTCGGCATTGGGGTTCTTGAGGCCGAGTCCTTCACCGGTGATCGGAAGGTTGAGGATGACGCCGAGGCTCAGCGCCTCGATGAACCCGATGGTGGCGATGGCGAGGAAAACGCCTCGCAGTCGCAGCACAGGCAATCCGACGACGACGCCGACAACGCCCGCCAGCAATGTGCCGGTCGCGATATTCAAGGCCAGCGGCGTGTGCAGGTACAGGTCCATGAGGACCGCGGTGTATGCGCCGATCGCCATGAACCCCGGGGCCGCAAGCGAGAGCTGGCCGGAGTAGAGGACCACGAACATGGACGAGGCAAGGATGCCGTTGATCCCGATCTGCGAGATCAGCAGCGTGTGGGAGTTCCAGAAGGCAACTGGGTCGGTGATGAGCTGAAGCAGGAAATCCATCAGATTTTTTCGCGGAGCTGCGCGCCGAACAGACCCTGTGGCCTCAGCACCAGCATCAGGAACAGGGCCGCGAACGCGACGCCTGCGCGCACGTTGCTGCCGAGCAGCACCACCGCGAGCACCTCGATGAATCCGAGCAGGTACCCGCCCAGCACCGCACCCGGAATGCTGCCCATCCCGCCGAGCACGATCACGGCAAGCCCGCGCACCTCGACGCTGTCCCGGCCGATGTACGGGCTTATATCGCCGAGCGCAACGCCGAACAGGATGCCGGCCAACCCACCCAGGGCGGAAGAGATGATCAGCGTCAGCGAGATCATGCGGTCGACGTCGATGCCCATCAGCCGGGCGGCGCGGGGATTCTCAGCTACCGCGCGAAGGCCGCGGCCGACCTGCGTGAAGCGCATGACATAGCCGAGCAGGAGCATCAACGCGATCGAGATCGGGATGATGGCGAGCTTGCTTGCCTCCAGCGTCAAACCGGCCACGTGCCAGGTCGGGTTGGGAAAGCTGCCCGGGGGCATCGTGACCGGGTTGGCGCCGTCGAGCCACAGCCACGCAAACAAAGTTCCCGGCCTGCCCTGCTCGATCGCGGCGACGATGATGAGCGCCAGGCCGATCGTTGAAATCAGCGCAGCGATCGGCGGCGCCTGGCGCCTGCGAAGCGGCCGCAAGCACACGTACTCGATCACGAGGCCCATCAGCGCGGCGACCACGATCCCCACCGCGCACGCGACCCAGAACGATTGGCCGTGGTTGACGACCAGCGTGTAAGTGACCGCAGCGCCAAGCATGAATACGGCGCTGTGCGCGAGGTTCAGGATGTCGAGCACGCCGAATACCAGCGTGTACCCGACCGCGAACAGGGCGTAGATGGACCCGATGAAGATCGCGTTGAGGATCTGTTGACCCATGGCGAATCTAAGTTGGGCGGGGAGCCTCGCGACTCCCCGCTGAAGTCATCTAGCTCGCCTTGATCTCGTGCACGAGCGTGAAGCCGCCCGAGCCGTCCATCTTGATGATCCAGACCGTCTGTTTCACATCGTGGTTGGAGGTGAACTGGAAGGGGCCAAGCGGGGTCTGGATGTTCACCGTTTCCATGGCCGACCGCAGCTTGTCGCGGTCGCCCGGGAGGTCCGAGAACGTAAGGTTGGCGCGCTTGGCGGCGTCGGCGATGATCTTGATCGCAGCGAAACCTTGCGCCGCGAACTGGTCCGGATCATGGCCGTACGCGGTCTTGAACGCGGTCACGAATTCGGCGTTGGATGGGAAGGAGTTGCCGAGGTACCACGCGCTCGCGCTGCGTGCGCCGAGTCCGGCAGCGCCGGCATTCTTGGAGACGGTGGCCGTGTTGAAGCCGTTGCCACCGAGGAACTGGCCCTGCCAACCCTGCTTACGGGCCTCGGTCATGATCTTGGCGGGGATGCCTCCCAGCGAGGTGATGAAGATCACGTCCGGGTGGAGCTGCACGGCCTGGGTCACATATGGCGAGAGGTCGGCTTCGGCCTTGTTGAACTTGATCGTCTTGAGCAGGTTGATGTTGTACGTGCCGACTGTGTCCTGGACGATCTTGCCGCCGTCGCTCGAGAACTTGTCGTCCTGCGCGACGAGCAGCACGCCGGTCGCGGGGTGGGCGTCGGCCGCGTAGGACTTGATGTTGTCAGGGATCGCGGTCTCTTCGCCGAGGCTGTCGCGGAATACGTACTTGCACGGGGTCGTATTCGGAAAGTTGCAGTTGGGCACGATGTTGATGCCGGTCGTGCTCACGGCGAGGATCGGGGTTTTGAGGCTCTCGGCCAGCGGGTGCACGGCGACGGCGGAGTTCGAGAGGGTGGGCCCGAGGAGCGCCAGGTCCTGGTCGGACTGGATCATGGTCTGGGCGACCGTCGCGGACTGGGCCTTGTCGGAGGCGTCGTCCTTGACCGTGAGCGCGATCGTGGCGCCGTTGACGCCACCCGCCTTGTTGATCTGGTCGACCGCGAGATTCATGCCGTCCCGGCTCTGCGGTCCGTAAACGCCGCCGGCGCCGGTGATCGACAGGACGGCACCGAGCTTGATGGTCTTGCCGTTGTATGTGTTGGTCGTCGTGCCGCCCCCGCCGGCCGAGCCGCACGCCCCGGCGATTACCGCCGCCACCAGAACGGATACAAGGCCTACTCGTCTCATGTCAACGATCCCCCTGGTAACGCGTTCTTTACTGCCGCTTAAACCTACCACTCACGCCCGCAGCCTTTTCATGAGGCGCGGGATGTCCAGCTTAGGATGGGGATACTGCGGATTCATCTCCTCGAGCGTCTCGATGAGGATCCGGTTCACAGCCCAGTTTCGATAGTCCTTGTCGTTGGCAGGAACCACGTACCACGGCGCGTAGTTGGTGGAGCAGTTCGTGATCGCGATGCTGTAAGCGCTCTGGTAATCGTCCCAGTAGGCGCGCTCGTCGATGTCGTGCTCGCTGAACTTCCACTGTTTGTCGGGGTCCTTCAGCCGCTCGATCAGCCGCTTGCGCTGCTCCTCGTAGGAGATGTGGAGGCAGATCTTGACAATCTTGATGCGCTGTGCGGTTACCTGTTTCTCGAAACGGTTTATGAGGCCATAGCGCCGTTCGATGACATTGAGGGGAGCAAGGCCGTGAACCCTCACTATGAGCACATCCTCGTACTGCGAGCGGTTGAAGATGCCGATGTTGCCCTCGGGCGGCAGGCGTTTGCGGATCCGCCAGAGAAAGCCGTGCCGCTTCTCCTCGGGGGTCGGCTGCTTGAATGGCGTGATCTCGACAGCCTGCGGGTTCAGGTTGCCGATGACGTGCGTGATCGTTCCGTCCTTCCCGCTCGTGTCCATGCCCTGGAGCACGAGCAAGATCGCTCGCTTGTGCTCTGCGTAGAGACGCTCCTGGAGCGTGAACAGCTTCGCCTTCTGCTTGGCAAAGTCCGGGCTCGCCCGCTTTTTCTTTTTCAGACCTGGCGTCGAATCCGGATCCACCTCGGCCAGGCGGAACCGGCCGTCACGCGCGCTGGCCCGGAGGAGGTTGCGAACCTGCTTGGCCACCGGGCCAAGTGTATCGGGCTAGGCGAGCTCCACGGGAACGACCTCGACGGTGACCAGCTTGTCGCGGCGCAGGATCGTCAGGGCGACCCGGGCTCCAATGTGCGCCTCGACCATCAGCCGCTGGAGATCGCCGGCCTTGGCCACCGCGACGTCGCCTACCGAGACGATGACGTCACCACTGCGCAGAGATGCTGCGGCCGCCGGACTCCCCGCGACCACCTCCTGCACCTCGACGCCCGCCTTCCGGCCGAGGCGCTCCGCAACCGCCGGCGGGAGCGGCCTGGTGCCACCGGCGATGCCGAGATACGCCCTCCGCACGCGGCCGTTTCTCATCAGCGCCGACAGGATCGCCTGTGTGGTCTTGTTGATCGGCACCGCCAGCCCGAGTCCCATCCCCGCGACCGCGGTGTTGACGCCGATGAGTCGCGCCTGCCAATCGGCGAGTGCGCCTCCGGAGTTCCCCGGGTTGAGGGCGGCGTCGGTCTGGATCACGTCCTCGATGAAGCGGCGGTGCCCGTTGCCGTCGGCGGTCGCCAGCGAGCGGCCTAACCCGCTGACGACCCCCGAAGTCACCGACCCCGAGAACCCCATCGGGTTCCCGATCGCAACCACGAGCTGACCGACGCGAAGGTTGTCTGCGTTACCGATCTGGATCGGCACCAGCGAAGCAGCCCGTGCCCGCGTGATCGCGAGGTCCGACAGGGAGTCCGTGCCGACGACGTCAAGCTCGTACTCCGACCCGTCGATGAACGACGCGCTCGCGGCGCCGGCCTGGGCGACCACGTGGGCCGAGGTGACGATGAAGCCGTCGGGGGTGATAACTACTCCTGAGCCGGCGCCACCCTCAAAAGACCGGTTGCCGCGCCGCACGCGCAGGCTGGCGACTGCTGGAAGGACGCGCTCGGCGACCACTGTGACGGTTGCGGAGTAGGCGTCCAGCGCCTCCCGCTCGGTTGCGACTGCAGTTGAATCTGTCATGGTGTTTACAAGATTACTACGTTGCAGGAAGAGTTATTTCAGGCCTATTCACCTCCCCACCTTGTGGGGAGGTCGGCCCGGCGGCGGAGCCGCCCGGCCGGATGGGGAGGTACGCCTACCCGGCTGCCTTTTAGTAGCTCGCGCCGCCTTCCGCATGGCCTCGAACTCGACCTTGAACGCATCGACGATTCGCTCCGGGTCGGGCACGAGCCGTTCGTCGGTCGCGACACCCAACATCACACTCCCCGCGTAGCTGAGGATGCTGATCCCGAGCGCCATGTGCGCCGATTGCGGGACCCAGAACATCAGCTTGTCGATCTTCCGTCCCGCGATGTAGAGCGGCTGCCGCGGGCCCGGCACGTTGGTCAGGACAGCGGTCGCCTTGGTCCCGAAGAAACGCAGCCCGAGCTGCTCGACCTCGACCGGCGCCATGCCCATGATGCTGAGCACGCCAAATGCGACCAGCGCCTCGGGCGAACCCTTGAGCTCGTCCATCTCCTTCTTGATGGCGCGCATGCGCCTGGCCGGGTCGGCGATGCCGATCGGGAGCGTCAGGAACACCAGGCCGAAGGCGTTCCCCATCTTGTGAGCTCCGTCAAGCGGTCGCAGGTTCACCGGCACCGACGCCCTGATCGCGACCCCGGAGGTGGGCTCGCCGCGCTTTTCCATGTAACGGCGCAGCGCTCCTGTTGCTGTGGCCACGAGGACGTCGTTGACGGTCGCGCCGAAGGCCTTGCCGATGGCCTTGAAATCGTCAAGGGGAATCGACTCCGACCACGCGGCACGCTTTCGGCGTCCGAGGTCGCCCTTGAAAACCGTCTTCGGGTCGGGCGGTAAAAGGACCAGGCGGCCCAGCCGGTAAGCTCCGTGCGCCCCGATCCGAGCGGCGTCAAATGCACGCTCGGGGTTCGCGACCAGGTCGAGTCCGCGCGATACGCCACGCCCGATTGCGGTCGGCAGCCAATCGAGGGGCATCCTGAAGGCTGGCGTCGGGCGCCTGGCCGCTACGGCTGGCGCCTTCGCGTTCGGCGATTCGTCGGTGAGCGACAGCATGACCCGCACAAGCGCGATGCCGTCGGCGATGCAGTGATGGATGCGTGCGAGCACGACCGAGCCGCCTTTGTATCCGTCGATCACGTGCATGTGCCACAAGGGCTTGGTGAAATCCAGGGGCTGGCTCATCACCTCGCTGACGAGGTCGCGGAGCGCTGCGTCGTTGCCGGGTGCGGGCAGAGCGACGTGGCTGATGTGGTTGTCGATGTCGAACCGCTTGTCGTCCTCCCAATGGGGAAGGTTGCCTCGCGATCGTGGTCGCACGACTCGCTGGTGAAACCTACGGAAAGGTTTGAGTCGGCGGTCGAAGACCAGGCGCAATCGCTTGAGGTCGACAGGACCGTCGAGCGCCAAGACGCCCGTGACCATCATGAGGTTGGTCGGGTCTTCCATCCCGAGCCAGGCCGCGTCGATCGTCGCCATCGGCTCTCGATTCGGCATTTCGCCTGAGCTTAGCGCCACCGGGTCAAAAGGCCATAATCCCACCGGATGTCATTGACCGCCGCCCGGAGGGCGACCCTCGCGGCCCTGGCGGATTCGCTTCTTCCTCACGGCGGATCGCTCGAGCCGGGAGCGAGCGATGTCAACGTCGCCGGCCAGCTAGACGTGTACCTCGACCGCTGTGCACCAGGCACGCGCAGGACGGTCAACTTGATGCTGACCGCATTCAACCTCTCGTCGGTCGCGAGCCGGCATGCGAAGCCTTTCCGCTTGCTCAGCCCGCCAGCACGCGAGGCGTACGTGATGGCGTGCGAGAGGTCGAAGATCCGCCAGCGCCGCGAGACGCTGGTCGCGCTCAAGTCCCTGATCCTGATGTTCTTCTGCTCGGATGACCGCATCAAGCCACTGATCGGCTACGACGCGAAACCATTCAAGAAGGTCGAGATCGACCCGGGCACTGTCGAGCTCGCGGTCGTGCCGCCCGACCAGGGCTTCTACGAGGCCGTCGACGTCGTTGTGGTCGGGAGCGGAGCCGGAGGCGCGGTGGCCGCGAAGGAGCTGGCCGAGGCGGGATTGAGCGTGATCGTCCTCGAGGAAGGCGAGCATTTCGATCGACGGGACTTCACCGGTCCGCCTCCCGAGCGACTGCGACGGTTCTATCGCGGCAACGGCCTCACGTTCACGATTGGGGTGCCCACCATCTCGCTGCCGATCGGTCGCGGCATCGGCGGCTCGACGCTGATCAATTCAGGCACGTGCTTCCGGACGCCGGATTTCGTCCTCGACGCGTGGGGAATGGATAAGGCCGAGCTCGAGCCCTTCTTCGTGGAGGTCGAGGAGACGCTGCACGTGAGCCCGGTAAGCGACGACGTCATGGGCGCCAACGGAGAGGTGATGGACCGCGGCCGTCGCGAGCTTGGCTACAGCGGCGGCCCGATCCGTCGCAACGCGCATGGCTGCCACGGCTCGGGTGTCTGCGCGTTTGGCTGCCCGCTCGACGCCAAGCTGGGCATGCACGTCACGTACCTGCCGCTCGCCGCTCGCGCGGGCGCGCGAATCATGAGCGGCTGCCGGGTCGACGACATCGTCGTCGAGAACGGGACGGCGGTAGGTGTGCGCGGCTCGATCATCGACCCGGATACAGGCGCTTTGCAGCGCGACGGTCGATTCGAGGTGCGCGCGCGACGCGTGATCCTTGCGGCGGGCGCGGTCTACACACCGGTCATCCTTCAGCGCCAGCGCCTGGCCAACTCCAGCCGTCAGGTCGGCCGCAACCTCCGGATCCATCCCGGCTGCGGAGTGCTCGCTCAGTTCGACCATGACCTTTATGGGTGGAAGGGCGTGATGCAGAGCTATTACGTGGACGAGAGGCTGCGGGAAGGAATCCTTCTCGAGGCGACGTACCCGCCGCCGGGCGTCGGCTACAGCGCCGGCGGGGTCGGAGGAAAGGGCAGCGAGCTCAAGGAGTCTCTCGCCCGATACCGGCAGACGGCTGCCGCGGGCCTGATCATCTCGGATACTGGCACGGGTCGCGTGCGCGCCACGCCCGGGCGCGGCCTGCTCATCACTTACGACCTTCACGCTGACGACCTGCGCAAGACACTTGACGGGATAAAGCTCGCGACCGAGATCTATCTCGCGGCCGGCGCGCAGGAGGTGCAAACACTGCTGCCCGGTATGCGCGCGGTGCGCAAGCGAGAGGATCTGACGTGGATCACCGACGGAAATTGGACCGCGGCGGATCTCAAGCTCTCCGCATATCACCCGATGGGAACCTGTCGCATGGGCAAAGACGCAAGGACGTCGGTCGTCGACGAGTTCGGCCGCGCGCATGACATGACGGGGCTCGTGATCACGGACGCGAGCGTCCTACCGGGCTCGACCTACGTGAACCCGCAGATCACGATCATGGCGCTGGCCGCGCGAAGCGCGCGGCACCTCGCTGCCGAGCTGAGCTAAACGACCAGCGGTATGCCGGCGAGCGGCGTCTCCGACGCGTACTCGAACGCCGCTGCTCCCGGCCGGATCATCTCCGCCACCGTCTCATCCCGGTGCGTCAGTCGCAGCTCAAGATCGGCGACCTCGGTGTGGTAGCAATACCGGCTTCCGCCCCGAGGATCGGAATACGTAACCCCCAGCAGATCCTCGAGTCGCGGCGTGATCACAACCGTCGCGGAGCGGTCGCCGAGCTGCGCTTCCGCCCGCCAGACGGATGGCAGCACCGCGCTGCGATTTCGCAGCACCTGAACAGGACCGTTGAACAGGAAGCGGTGGCTGCCGGACTGAACTCCAAGCGCTGTGCCGGCGAGCACCCGGCCGAGCCGTGAGCGCACGCGCGAGGTGGCGCCGTCCACCCAGAAATCTGCGCCGGAGGCAAAACCCCAGTTCCATGCGAGCGCGTGGCTCGTCCCCCAGGTGTGCTGCTGGCCGCCCGGATCTCCATCGAGGTGGTGCAGCTCGCCGTTGATCTCGACCGTCCCCGAAACGGTGAGCGCCGGATGGGCGCCGATGTTGGCCACCGACGAAAGGCCCTGCCAGCGCGGGCGCAGAAACGGGAAGGGGGGCTCGCGCGAGACCCAACTGAGGTCCCACTTTGCGCTGCCGCGCTCGGTGTGGATCTGGCCCGAGCAGCCATCCCGCTCGAGTGAGGCGCCTTCGAGACGCAATCGGAATGGTTGGGAGGATGTCTGCAGCGCTCGGAGCGGAAAGGTCACCTTCCCGCCCCAGTTGGCTTCGGGGTGGTGTCGATCGAACGCGAACGCCCATAAAGCGGAATGCGGTTCGGCGGCCACGCCCGACGCCGGATTGAACGTCGTGTAGCGGATCCAGAAGCCTCGGCCCGAGGCAGGGTCTGCCACGGTCACATACCAGGCCTCATAGGTGCCGGCACGGTCCTGGCACCGGGTTGCGTTGGCGGCGTCGTTATCCAATTTGAGTGCTTACGAATTCTTCACATTTGGGTGATGTCAGGCCCACTCCGTAGGCCTTGAATTGACCCATGGCGCTCAGAAACCCAGAACCGACAGTCGAAACGGCGCTTCCACCTCGTAAAGGCATCACGCGCCGCCAGGCGCTTGTCGCCGCCGTCGCGACCGGCGTCGGCGTGGGCGCGGTCCGTCTTCTCGGTGGGACGATCCAGAACCTTTCCCATTCGCGCGCCGGCACCGGCACCGACTGGGTCTCGCCGCTCAGCCACGAATCCGCGCGAGTGATGCAGCTGCTGCGCCGAACGTCTTTCGGATACACGCAGGCGCAGCTGGACGCGGCACTTTCCGATGGATACAACCGGACGGTCGACCGCCTCATCGAGACGCCGCCGCAGGAACCGCCGGTGCTTGCAGCGGCGAGCACACCGGGCGGAAGGTTCGGCGTCCCGCAGCTCCAGCAGTGGTGGGTCGATCACATGCTGACGACAAAAACGCCGTTCGCCGAGCGCATGACGCTGTTCTGGCACGGGCATTTCACCAGCGACTACCGCAAGACCGGCGACAACACCTTCATGTACTGGCAGAACCTGACGTGGCGGCGAATGGCTTTGACCAACCTGGGGTCGATGCTCATGCAGGTCACGACCGATCCCGCGATGCTCCGCTATCTCGACCTCGCGACCTCCACCGGCCAGAGTCCCAACGAGAACTACTCGCGCGAGCTCATGGAGCTCTTCACGATGGGTCCGGGAAATTACACCGAGCAGGATGTGCGCGAAAGCGCAAAGGCGCTCGCGGGCTGGCAGGAACCACCGCCGGATTCGATCGCGACGGTGACAGTCGACAAAGTCAAGATGGTCACGCAGAAGCTGCCTGTCTACTCGACGCAGCGGCCGGGAGTCTTCAACCAGCGGCGTGCATACAAAGGCTCGGTGACCTTTCTCGGCCACACCGGCTCACTTGACACGCAGGGCGTCATCGATCGAATCCTCGCCCAGCCCGCCACCGCGAACTTCATCGCCGCGAAGGTGGTCGAACACTTCGTAACCTACCAACCGTCCACGTCTTATGTCGCGGGGCTGGCGGATTCATTCCGGCGCAACAAGTACGACATGAAGACGCTCATGCGCGCCGTCTTCACGAGCCCTGAGTTCACAGCCGATGCGAACTACCGCGCACTGTTGAAGTCACCAGTCGAGCTCATGGTCCATGGCGCTCGCGCGCTGGGGACCACAGGTGCGGCCAAGCTGATCGTCGCCTCCGGCTCGGGAATGGGCCAGAGCCTGTTCGATCCGCCAGACGTCAGCGGATGGCCGAACAACGCCGCGTGGATTTCGTCGAACACGGTGGTCGAGCGAGTCAATTTCGTCACGCAGGTTCTCGCCCAGGCCAAAGGCTCGCTCCCGTCTGCCGCAGATGCAGCGCATACGCAGCTCGACGGCGTGGTGAGCCCGCAGACGGCAAAGCTCCTGAACCAGGCAACGGACGAAAAGTCGCGCTGGTTCATCACCCTCGCCTCACCGGAATTTCAGCTCAAGTAGGTGCACGTGAAATGAGTAAAGAGATCGGAATCAACCAGCTCAAGCGGCGCGACTTCCTGCGCGCCGGGCTTGTTTTCGGTGCGGGGGCGTCCGGCCTTGCTGCCGGCTACGCGGCGGTCCCGGATGCATTCGCTCGCGCGGTTTACGCGGCCAAGCAGAACGGCATGGCCAACGACAACGTGCTGGTGATGATCCAGCTCGCGGGCGGGAACGACGGGCTGCGCACGCTGGTCCCTCTCACCGACCCGAAGCTGCACGACCTGCGTCCGAAGCTCGCCGGCCCGATGGTTTCGCAGGCGCTGCCTCTGAACTCGGATTTCGGCCTCAACCACAACCTTGGCGGTATCAAGTCGCTGTGGGACAAGGGCAAGGTCGCGATCGTGCAGGGCGTCGGCTATCCGAACCCGACGTTCTCGCATTTCGAGTCGATCCGCATCTGGGAGACCGGAGATCCAACGCGACGTCAGGTCGACGGCTGGCTCGGCCGCACCCTGGCCAAGGCGTACGACTCCAACGGGCATCCGCTCACCGGCTGCGCATGTGGGACCACCGATGTTCCGGGAGCTCTGCGCGACCTGCAGGCGACGATGACCGTGATCCAGAACCAGAAGACGTTCGGGTTCACGGGTGGGTCGGAGGTCGAGGCTGCGGTCGGCGCGCTGTACAAAGGCACGCCGGGCATCTACGGCGCGCTGTTCGACACCGCCATCGCCACCGCGAACGACACCATCACCACGTTGCGCACGTCGGCGAC
>DASVEP010000201.1:0-21496 GCA_036380475.1 Candidatus Dormiibacterota bacterium | reverse complement strand
CTGGTGCGCGGCCGCCAGCAGCACCGCCTTCTGCGCCGCCTGGCGGCCGGCCCTGTCGGCGTCGAAGACAAGCAGGATCTCGTCGGTGAAGCGCTTGAGAAGGCGGATCTGGTCATCGGTCAACGCGGTGCCGGAGCTCGCCACCGCATTTGGGATGCCGGCGCCCTGCGCCGTGATCACGTCGAACTGCCCTTCCATGAGGACGGCATGCCCGCGTCGAGCAATCTCGTCGCGGGCGAGGTCGAGCCCGAAGATCACGCGACCTTTGACGTAGGCGGGCGTCTCTGGCGAGTTGATGTACTTGCGCTGCTCATCCAGGCGAACGGTGCGGGCGGTAAAGGCAAGCGGCTGGCCGCGCTCGTCGCGGATGGGGATGACCAGCCGCTCGGCAAAGAAGTCGGTGCCGTCGCGGCGCATCAAACCCGCCTCCTGAGCGTCGGCGAGCGAGCGCTTCTTGGCCCGAAGGTACTCGGCGAACCCGCGGCCAGGCGGCGCATAGCCGAGCTGGAAGCGGCGGGCCGTCTCCTCGCTGACCTTTCGCGATTCGAGGAGCTTCCGTCCCGGCTCGCCGGCGGGGTTGGACCACAGCACGTATTCGTAGTACTGGGCGGCGAGCTTCAGCATCGTCAGCAGGCGGCGGCGCAGGTCGGACCGCTCCTTCTGCTCCGGGCTGAGCTTCTTGAGCTCCACGCCCGCGCGCTCGGCCAGCATCTGCAGTGCTCCGCGCTTGTCTGTCTTCTCGATCAGCTCAACGAAGGTGAAGACGTCACCGTGGCGCTCGCAGCCGAAGCAGTACCACGACTGCATCTGGGGGTTGACCTTGAAGCTCGGGCTGTCCTCCTGGTGGAAGGGACAGACGCCCCAGAAATCCTTGTTGCGCTTGGTGAGGCGGACGTGTTCCTGGACGATCTTGACCAGGTCGACCTTGGCCTTGACCTCAGCGAAGGCGTCGTCGGACGCGGGGGTGGACACAAATAGAAGTATCGGGGTTCGGGCGCATCCAGCCTGGGCCGGTCGTAAAGCGGGTGATAATCGTCACGCCCGCGTGACAATTCCTAACAACCTCCCCGCTGAGCTCAGCTCGTTCGTCGGACGGGACCGCCAACTTGCCGACTTGCGCCGGCTCCTTCGCAAGTCGCGGCTCATCACCCTCACCGGCCCCGGGGGCGCCGGCAAGACGAGGCTCGCGCTTCGTCTGGCGGCTGATGTCCTCAGCCACAACCCGGACGGCGTGTGGCTCGTTGAACTCGCCCCGATCAGCGATACACGCCTCCTGGAACAGACGGTAGCGGCGGCTTGCGGAATCGCCGAAACCCCTGGACAGACAGTGATGAGGGCGCTGATAAAAGGTTTGGCAGATTGGCGCGCGCTGGTCGTCCTGGATGGGTGCGAGCACCTGGTCGAACCCTGCGCCACGCTGGTAAGCCTTCTCTTACGAGGCTGTCCAAAGCTGACGCTGGTTGCCACCAGCCGCGAGCCACTCGGGGTGGCGGGAGAGTTGATATGGCGCACGCCATCGCTCAGCGTCCCTAGCCCAGGTGACGGCAGCCACCCCGAATTGGTGCTGCAGAGCGAGGCTGTCCGCCTGTTCATCGACCGGGCCAAGCTCAGCCGCCCCGACTTCCAGCTGGACGCGACCACCTCCGAGCCCGCGGCGCAGATCTGCATGCGGCTCGAAGGGATGCCGCTGGCGATCGAGCTTGCGGCGAGTCTCACGCGAATCATGACGCTCACGGAGATACTCGACCGCCTGCACGATCGCTTTCGCCTGCTCACAGGAGGCAATCGAAGCGCGCTGCCAAGACATCAGACCCTTCGCCAGGCCGTCGACTGGAGTTATGCCCTGCTCAGCCCGCAGGAGCAGGCTGTATTCGTCAAGCTCGCCATCTTCGCCGGGGGTTTCGACCTGGCGGCGGCGGAGGCGATCGCCAAGGGTGATCCAGTGGAAGGTTCTGACGTACTCGCCCTGATCACACGACTCGTCGACAAGTCGCTCGTCATCGCCGAGTCGCGCGGAATCGGAACGACACGCTACCACCTGCAGGAAACGATCCGAGAATATGCGCTCGAAAAATTCCAGCGGAGTGATGAGGCCGCGCTGCGACAGTTGCACGCCAACTACTTCTGCGAATTCTGCGAGCTGGCATCCAGAAACCTCCCATCTCCCGAAATGGCGCGATGGATCCGTCGCCTCGACGACGAACAGGCGAATATCCGGCTAGCGCTGGCGTGGTGCCTCGCCGAGCAGCCAATCGACTTCGTGCGCCTCGCGGCGTCGATGACAGGCTACTGGCTGATGAGCGGACGTTTCGCTGAAAGCCTGGGGTGGCTCGACCAGGCCATCGACCTTGAGACCTCCAGCTGGGAAGCGCGGGCCGGTGCGCTGGTGGGACGGGCGCGCATGCGCGAACGGATCGGTGACTATGACGGCTCGAGACGGGACGCCAATGAATGCCTGCGGATCAGCCGGAAGTTCGGCCTCACGATGTTGGTCAGCAGAGCGCTGAACGTGGTCGGTGTTCTGTGTGCCATCGAAGGCAACCTCAAAAAGGCAGAGGGCTACTTCTTAGAGACCGTGAATGCGGCGGCGCAGCTCGATGACCGGATTTGGATTGCGCGGACCCGCAGCAACCTGGCGATGATCCGATCCCGCCGCGGCGATCACGAAGCGGCCAGGGTCGAGCTCGAGAAGGTGGTGGAGATCCTAGAGGCCGAGGGCGATCCCTACGGCGCCGGAGTCGTGATGGACAGCCTTGGCCAGGTGAGCCTCAGCCTGAAGAAGTTCGACGCAGCTCGAGGTTATTACCTGCGGTCCATCGCCATCGCTGCGGACTTTGACGATGGGATGAACATCGCCATTTCCCTCGAAGGCCTGGGCCTGGTCGCGCTCGCCGAAGGCGATCCGACCCGGATGATCCGGCTGGCATCAGCCGCAAACGCGCTGCGCGCCATTCGAGGGGGTCGTCCCGATCCGGACTGGAGGAAGCCGGTCGAGGAAGGTCTCGCCGACGCCAGAGCCATGCTGAGCCGACAAGCCGCAGATGCCGCCTGGCGGCAGGCAGCCGGTTTCGACATGCAGGAGGCGATCAGTTATGCAGTGGGTAAAGCCGCTGCGGCAGTGACCAGTCCTGGCTCGCCTCTCACCGGCCGAGAGAAGCAGGTAGCGGCACTCATCGCCGAGGGGCTGACCAACACGCAGATCGCCGGACGATTGAAGATGGCCGGCCGCACCGCCGATGCGCATGTCGAGCACATCCGCAATAAGCTCGGATTGCGTACCCGCTCGCAGATCGCGGTCTGGGCCCACGAGCGCCTCGACAAGCTCGGGGAATCGTGACCACGCCGAACAATCTCCCCGCCGAGCTGAGCTCGTTTGTCGGACGCGAGCATCAGCTGACCGAGCTGCGCCAACTGCTTCGCAAATCACGGCTGATCACACTCACCGGACCGGGTGGCGCCGGCAAGACGAGGCTCGCCCTTCGCCTGGCGGCCGATGTGCTGGATCGCTATCCCGACGGTGTCTGGCTCGTCGACCTCGCTTCGCTCAACGACCCGAGACTCCTTGACCAGACGGTGGCCTCCGCGTGTGGTGTGCGAGAAGAGGGGAGGCGCCCGATGGTCGAGGTGCTCGACGAATGGCTGAGCAAGCGCAAAACGCTCTTGATCCTGGACGGCTGCGAGCACCTGGTCGACGCGTCTTCGAGCCTTGTCAGCCGCCTTCTGCGCTTCTGTTCAAAGCTGACGATTCTGGTCACGAGCCGGGAACCGCTCGGCGTGCCCGGAGAGCTCATCTGGCGAACCCCGTCGTTGAGCGTGGCAAAGATGGAAGACGCCGGCCACCCCGAGCTGCTTCTGGCAAGCGACGCGGTGAGGCTGTATGTCGAGCGGGCCCGCCTCGGGCGGCCCGGCTTTCAACTCGACGAGTCGGCCGCTGGGCCGGTCGTACAGATCTGCGCCCGCCTGGAAGGCATGCCGCTTGCGATCGAGCTCGCCGCGAGCCTGTCCGGGGTAATGACTCAGGAAGAGACGCTCGATCGGTTGCACGATCGCTTTCGACTCTTGACCGGTGGGAGCCGCACTGCCCTCCCTCGCCACCAGACGCTTCGCGCCGCCGTCGATTGGAGCTACGGGCTCCTCAGCGACCCGGAGCGCGAAATTCTGGCGCGACTCTCCGTTTTCGCCGGCGGCTTCGATCTGGCTGCAGCCGAGGCGATTGCCACCAGCGAGTCGATCGACGCGCGAGCGGTGCTCCCGCTTCTCTCGCGTTTGGTGCACAAGTCTTTGGTGGTTGCCGATCACGGGGAGACGCAGCGGACGCGGTACCGCATGCTCGACACGATCCGCGAGTACGCAGCTGACAAGCTGCAGCCGGGCGATGAGCAGGACATCCGCCGAAAACACAGCCGTTATTACGTGCATTGGTGCACCCGGGCCAATGCGGAGATCCGATCGCACGAGCAGGTGACTTGGCTGAGGAGGCTGGACGACGAGCAGGGCAACATCCGACTGGCCCTGGAATGGTCGATCGCCGAGGATTCTGTGGACGCCCTCCGCCTCATTGGAGCGATGTACCGGACCTGGAGCGTGCGCGGCCATCTGGCGGAAGCGATGGACTGGCTGGACCGAGCCCTCGCCACGTCCGCATCCGACCCTGAGCCCAGATCCCTGGCCCACCTTGCCCGGGCGCACATCCGTTGGCTGCACGGCGATTACGAGGAGGCCCATTCCAATGTCCTGATTTGCTTGGACCTGTGTCGTGATCTCCCGCTGAGCTCCACGCGCGTCACAGCCATCACCATGCTGGCCATATTGAGCAGCGGCAGTGGCGATTGGATCACGGCCATGCACTTGCATGAGGAGGCGTTCCAGTTGGCATGGCAGCTCAACGACCCTGTGTTGGTGGCATCCAGTCTCAACAACCTGGGGCTCATCGCGATGGAGCGGGGCGACAACGAGGTGGCGCGCGGACGCCTCGAGCAAGCGCTGACGGCCTTCCGGCAGGCGGGTGACCGCTTCACCCTCTCGCTGACGCTTGACAGCCTCGCACGGGTGAACGTCAACTTGGGAGCGAACGACGAGGCCCGCGCCAACTACCTGGAGGCGCTGACCATCTCGCAGCAGTTCCAGGATTCGGCGAACGCCTCCATCAGCCTTGATGGCCTCGCGAGGCTGGAAGTCCTCGACGGCAGGGCCGCGCGCGCGTTGCACCTGGCCTCAGCCGCCCAGAACCTCCGCAAGGTCACCGGTGTCGAACCTGCGCCGGAGTTGAAGCAGCAGATCGATGAGACGGTGTCTGCCGCGCGGGGAAAGCTGGGCCGTGAGGCTGCTGATGCAGCGTGGAAACAGGGCGCCACATTGGATATGGAAGAGGCGATCCGCTATGCGACCGGTGCGCAGGTGTCTAAGGCAGGCGGCGACGGCTCGCCTCTCACCGCGCGTGAGAGGGAGGTTGCCCTGCTGATCGCAGAGGGCCGGACCAACGCTGAGATCGCCGGGCGCCTGAAGATGGCCGGCCGCACCGCCGATGCTCACGTGGAGCACATCCGCAACAAGCTGGGCCTGCGAACGCGCTCCCAGATCGCGGTCTGGGCGCACGAGAGACTAGGTACCTCGTAGGCAGCGCTACCGACGCCGCTAGTCAGCGCATCGGTCGTTCTGCCGATGGCGGCGGAGTGACCGCTATCTAACGTTCGCGGCGTGATTGGCCTGGAGCGGCCCGACATCGACCGCGAGGTGGCCACCGCCATGGCCATTGCTCGTCGACTACGTCCGCCCATGAAGCTGTTCACGTTCGAGCTGCGGCGCGAGCTCGGTTTGAAGTCGCTCAGCCGACAAGCCGTTTACGCCTGGGAGCGCGGTGAGACTCGCGTGCCCGCCATAGCGTTGGTCGCCGCTGCGAGGGTGAGCGCCCGATCCATAGACGAGCTGCTCGTCCACGCTCGGCATCTGCGCGAGATCGGACTGCGTCCGGGCGAGTAGCAGGAGTGTGAACCCAGGGTTGACAAACCCTTGAGGTCCCGCCCTACCTCGGATTGAGTATCGGCATACACGTTCACCAGGTCGGCAGCGGAAGGAGATGGCTTATGGGGTTGCTGTCGTGAGCTGGGTGGTCGTAGCGATTGTTGCTCGACTGGGCATCGGGGCCATTCTCGTTGCAGCCGGGGTCTCCAAGGCGCTCATGGGGCACGTCTCAACCGCTCGCCTGATCAACTCGTACAGGCTGGCACCGAAGGCGCTCTTGCCGGGGCTCGCCATAGCGCTCCCAACGCTTGAGATCACCGTGGGCGTCGCGCTGCTGCTCGGCGTGTGGCTTCCAGTCACTGACTGGGTGGCCATCGTTTTGATCGCAGGCTTGACGATCATTGCCGCAATCACCGCGGCCAGGGGCTTGACTCCGAACTGCGGATGCTTCGGCAAAGCATTTGAGACCGCCATAAGCCCGCTGGTCATCTCGCGAAATGTCTTGTTCGTTCTCGTGCTCGGATTTGTGCTCTGGGCCGATGAGCCGATGCCGGCGACCGTGGATTCGGCGGGTGTTTCTCCGCTGCTGACCGCTCCCGCCGTAATGGCGTTGGCGGTCGCGGCGGCCATGTTGATGTTCAGGAGGACCAGCCATGGAACGTAAGCGTTTCACTCGACGCGGAATCCTCAAGCTCTTCAGCGCCGGCGGCCTTGGCGCGATGGCGAGCGCCTTCTTCCCCGAGTTTCCACTGGCAATGGCTGCGAAGGGCGGCCCCGGTGGCGGTGGGACTGACCACGCGCTGCGTTCGTCGGTCGATCTCGCAGATTCGGACCCGCTCCTAACCGCCGCTATGAACAGTGATGGACTGAAAGCGATAGTCGCCCGGCACGGCCCATCAGCGCTGTCCCAGGCAACTCACGCAACTTATGGCGATGGTTCGCTGCACGCGGTGGTCTCGTCCCTGACCCCATCAAATGGGGGGCCGTCCAGGGCAGTCTTCGCCTACTTCCGCACCGAATCGCCATCTGACTTTCGCGTCCTGCAGATGGAGCTCGTGATCACCAAGGCCAATCCATTCACGGGTCATGCTGCGTTTCTCGATCACAACGACCGCGTGTTGACGAAGGCCGACTTCGCCAATGGAAAGATGGTGAGCAGCGCGGTTCATCCCGCCATTCAGGTACCGGGCATCCCGGTTGCGCAGGCCTACAGCGGCACAGACTATTGGAGTTGTCTTAGCTGGTGCCTGATATCCATCTGGCCGACGCTTCCCTGGTGGATCCAGCAAGGCTGTGGTCTCGTCTGCGGAGCTTGTCTTGGCAAACAGATTTGGGCCTGCGGCTTCTGTGCATCCTGCATTGGTGGCTACGCCGGCGCGTGCATCGTTTGGTGCTCCTGCGCGCCGTGGTGCTGATTGGAAGGAGGATTCATGGTCACGTATCTCAAGTTCTTTGCGTCTGGCGCAGGTGGGGCCCTAGCGCTATTTCTGCTGGGGGTGCCGGCGGCTGCACAATCCGCGGCAACTCCAGAAGCGGCAGGCCACATCACCGGCTCGAGTACTAACTTCGACGGAGCGGCGCTCACCGCTGCAGCGCGCACACTCGCGCCTTATCTCGTGCGAAATCTGGATGGCACGCTGCGCCTTGAGGCTCCTTCTGATGTCGTCAATGGCCTCCCGTCGGAGTACGTGCAAGAGCTGACCGCCGGACTCGGCGTTCTCAACGCCAAAGTGGCTTCAGGCGAATTGCAAACAACCGGCGGGGGCGCCGTCTTCGATCCGAAGTCTGACACCTTGATCCTTCAGGGTGGATGGAGCGGACATGGGATCGCTTGGTGGGGCCAGTATTGGTGCTTGAGCCACAACGACATCGTCTACATGAATGCCGGGTGGTGGTGGGACATATCGGCCGCGGGCATCGGAGTGATTGCGTACCTCAGCGGCGGGCTCGGTGCCGCGCTGGGCATCGTCTACGTCTACAAGGCGTGGATGACGGCGGCTGACCACGGCAACGGCTCGTGCCTCAACTACGCGTGGGTCGGTGGCCCGATGTGGGTCACAAGCCAGTAGCAGTCGTACTGTTGGCGGGCGCGGCTCTCAGCCTCGGGAGCTGCGCCCAACCCGCGTCGTCCACCCCAAGCCCACTGCCCTGGCACCTTGCCGCTATCCATGCCCCCGAGGCCTGGAGGGTGACCCAGGGCGAGGGTGAGGTCATCGCCGTCCTTGACACAGGGCTGACCGACCTTGCTTTGCCGGGGCTACGCAAACGAGAAGTCGGACCGAGTCCGCAGCCTGACACGAACGGTCACGGGACAGCCGTCACCACATTGGCGGCCGGCTCAGGGGACCTCGGCGTGTGGGGCGTGGCCCCAAGCGCGCGCGTGCTGTCGATCAGCGTCCTCGACACGTCGGGCGAGATCAGCGCAACCAAGGTTGTCGCCGGCATCTACGCCGCGGTCGCGCAGGGTGCATCGGTGATAAACATGAGCTTCGGACAGACGTCGGACAATCCACTGATCCGCGCCGCCGTCGACTATGCGGCTGGGCGCGGGGTTGTGATCGTTGCTGCCGCTGGCGACACCGCTTCGCCATCGCCACTGTTTCCAGCGGATCTCGCCGGAGAAGTGATCGCTGTGCGCGCACTGGCTGACAACGGCGCGCCTCCGCTGTCAGCCAACACGATCGGGGTAAATGGCATCGACGCTCCAGGCGAGAATCTGCCTGCGCTCAGGGTCGAGGGTGGCGTTCTGGTCGAGGCGAACTCAGATGGCTCTTCGATGGCGACTGCTGTCGTGACAGGCTCGGTCGCGTTGCTCGCTGCGTGCGTTCATCGAAAGCATGGTTCGATGCTCAACCAGCAAACGCTGGTTCGGGCACTACATGAATCCGCACAGCACAAACCGTTCTTCAACCTGAGCGTGGCGCTCCACATGATTGGCTGCTGAGGGGGACCTACGGGCGGATGTTCTGGTTCAACCGGAACACGTTGTCAGGGTCGTAAGTCCGCTTGAGCGCGACGAGCCGGTTGTATTTCTCGTTGCCGTAGATCGCTCGCACCGATCCAACGTCCGACTCGACGGCATCGTTGACATATGACCCAACAGTCGTGAACGGCTCGAGCGCTGCCATGGTTCGCCGAGCCCAACCCATGTGGGAACCATCATTCGCGGGGTCATCCCACATCGCTTCAGCGCTCGCCCACCAGCCTGCCGCGCGGCCGGTGAAGGCGCTGCCATCGTCGGCGACTCTGCTGATCGCACCTCCCATAGCCCAGAAGGAAACGCCGGATTCGCCCCCGGCTGGGACGTCCGCGCCATACGCCGCCGAGGTTGCGATCACCTCGTCACTCAGCTCGGACACGAATCCGCTCTTCATGTAGAAGCGGTGACCCCAGCCCATCGCGTCGTCACTCATTCCCTGCACGTCCAGATAGGCCTTCGGCGCGAACGTGTCAGCCGACCATTCCATGGCTTCGCGCAAGGGTCGGAGGTCGCGCTCAGCCTGCTGCAGCGAACCCGTATGCATCGCGCCGACCGCAATCACCGGCATCCCTGCGATCTGCGCGGGGAACGGCGGATCGGTTGCCAGTCCGAACGAAAGATTCACAAAGATATCGTCGGGGGCTGTCGCCACGAACTCGCGCACCAGGCTCCCCACCTCGCCGCCTTGCTCGGCCGGAATCGCGACCCATCCCTGGGTAACGGTTGCGTTTAGCGGGTGCAGCTGATATTCGAGGGACGTGACGACCCCGAAGTTGGCGCCCGCTCCACGCATGCCCCAGAAGAGATCCGCGTTCTCGTCCTTGCTTGCGTGCAGCAGCCGTCCATCGGCTGTGACCACGTCGACCGACAGCAGATTGTCGATGGTGAACCCATGCTTGCGCTGCAGGCGTCCCATCCCGCCCCCAAGCGTCAGGCCGGCGACGCCTGTATGGCCGATCACTCCAACCGGGCACACCAGCCCAACGGCCTGCGCCTGTGAATCGAGCTGGGACAGGTGGGCGCCTCCCTGCGCCCGGGCCACGCGGCGGTCCGGATCCACGACCAGGCCTCTCATTCGTGACAGGTCGATGACGATGCCGTCGTCGCAGGTCGAGAAGCCGGCCACGCTGTGTCCGCCGCCCCGCACCGCGATGACAAGCTCCTGGTCCCTTGCGAAGCGGACGGCCGCGATCACGTCATCGGAGCTGGTGCATCGCGCAATCACTGCCGGGCGGCGGTCGGCCATTGCATTCCAGACGACTCGCGCCTGATCGTATTCGGGATCGTCGGGGCCGACGAGCTGGCCCCTGAATGCATCTCGGAATCCAGCGAGCGCCGACTGCGTGAGCGTGGCCCTATCGGTCCTTTGTCGAGTCGCCGATTGCAGCTTGGGCCGCTGCCAGCCTGGCGATAGGCACGCGGAACGGGCTGCACGAAACGTAGTCGAGCCCGATCCGATGGCAGAAATGAATCGAATCCGGATCGCCACCGTGCTCACCGCAGATCCCAACCTCGAGCTTCGGCCGCGTCTTGCGGCCTTCGCGCACGGCCAGCTCCATCAGGCGGCCCACACCATTCACATCGATGGTCTCGAAGGGATTTCGCGGGAGAATCTTGTTCTCCAGGTAGCGGACGATGAAGTGCCTCTCGGCGTCGTCGCGTGAGAAGCCAAAGGTCATCTGCGTGAGGTCGTTGGTGCCAAAGGAGAAGAACTCGGCTTCACTTGCGATCTCGCCTGCCGTGAGCGCGGCGCGCGGGATCTCGATCATGGTGCCGAACTTGTAGGGCACCCGCACGCCCTTCTCCTTCTGCACCTGCTCGGCCACCGGCTTGAGCTCGTTGTGCACAGCGCTCATCTCGGCAAGCGTGCCGACGAGCGGGATCATGATCTCGGGTCGCGCGTCGACCTTCTGCTTGCGCAGGTCGGCGGCCGCTTCCATGATCGCGCGGACCTGCATGCGGGTGATCTCGGGGAACAGCACCGATAGCCGCACTCCGCGCAGGCCCAGCATCGGGTTGGCTTCGTGCAGCTCTTCTACACGGGCGAGGATTCTTTGCAGCCGCTTCAGCTCGGTGGGGCTCTTGCCCGTCGCCTTCAAGGTCGCGATCTCGTCGACCAGGCCATCGCGATTGGGCAGGAATTCGTGCAGTGGCGGGTCGATGAGCCGGATCACGACCGGCAGGCCCCTCATCACCGAGAGGATCCCGTGGAAGTCGCCGCGCTGGATCGGCAGCAGAAGATCGAGCTGCTTCTCGCGCTCCTTGGTCGTTGTGGCCATGATCATCGCCTGCACGATGGGCAGGCGGTCCTGCTCCATGAACATGTGCTCGGTCCGGCAGAGCCCAACACCCTGCGCCCCGTTTTCACGGGCCTTGGTGGCGTCGCGCGGGTAGTCGGCGTTCGCCCAGACCTGGAGCCGGCGGATCGAGTCGGCCCAGCTCAGGATTGCGTTGGCCTGCGGGTGCTTGCTCAGCGGCTTGGGGTCGATGGTCGGGACGCGGCCGAGGTAAACGTCGCCCGTGAGGCCGTCGATTGTTATCTCCTCGCCCTCCTTCACGGTGACAGCGTCGACCGTGAACGAGCGCGTCTTCATGTCTACCAGCACCTTGCTGGCGCCGACGATGCACGGCCGGCCCATCCCGCGCGCGACGAGCGCCGCGTGGCTCGCAGTGCCGCCGGTCTGGGTCAGGATGCCCTTGGCCTCGACCATGCCGTGGACGTCGTTCGGGTTCGTCTCGATGCGGACGAGGATCACCGCTTTGCCTTGCTTGCCCCACTCCGCGGCGGTATCAGCGTCGAAGACAGCTTGGCCGGTGGCAGCGCCTGGTGACGCGGGCACACCGCGCGTGAGGGCCTGTACCTTGGCCGACGGATCGACGCGCGGGAACAGCAGCTGCTCGAGCTGGCGCGGCTCGACCCGCGCCACCGCCTCTTTCCTGGTGATGAGGCGTTCGTCGACCATGTCGACCGCGATCCTCACAGCCGCCTCGCCGGTGCGCTTGGCGGACCGCGTCTGCAGCATCCAGAGCTTGCCGCGCTCGACTGTGAACTCGAGGTCCTGCACGTCCTTGTAGTGCTTCTCGAGCTTGCGCGCGTAGCCCTCGAACTCCGCGTAGACCTTGGGCAGGCGCCGCTTCAGTGCCGCGATCGGCTCCGTGTCGCGGACGCCGGCGACAACGTCCTCGCCCTGCGCGTTGGCGAGATAGTCGCCGTAGAGCTCCCTCTTTCCGGCGATGGGATTGCGCGTGAACGCGACGCCGGTGCCGGACGTCGGCCCCATGTTCCCAAAGACCATCATCTGTACGTTCACGGCCGTGCCGAGGTCGTCGGCTATGCGCTCCATCTTGCGGTAGGTCTTCGCGCGATCGGTGTTCCACGACTTGAACACCGCTTCGATGGCGTGGCGCAGCTGAACCACCGGGTCGGACGGAAAGTCGTGGCCGGTCGCGTCCTTATATATGGCGAGGAACCTGGTCACGAGCTTGCGGAGGTCGGCGGACTTGAGCTCGGGGTCGGTCTTGACCCCGGCACGCTTCTTCGCCTCGCTCAGCGCGTGCTCGAACTTCTCGCCGTCGATTCCCATGACAGTCTTGCCGAACATCTGGATGAATCGCCGTCGCGAGTCGAGCGCAAAGCGCTCATCGTTTGTCAGCTTGGCCAGGCCCTCGGTCGTTTCCTCGTTGAGGCCGAGGTTCAGGACGGTGTCCATCATCCCCGGCATCGAAAACTTCGCGCCCGAGCGAACGCTGACCAGCAGAGGATTCTGCGGGTCGCCGAAGCGCTTACCCGTCTTCTTTTCGAGGGTCTTGAGGGCTGTGGTCGCTTGCTCCCACAGTCCCGTCGGGAACTTGCCTTTGTTCGCGAGGTACGCGCGGCAGGCTTCGGTGGTGATCGTGAAACCGGGTGGCACAGGCATGCCGGCGCGCGTCATCTCCGCAGCGCCGGCGCCCTTGCCGCCGAGGAGGTCGCGCATCTTGGCGGACCCCTCGGAGAAGTGATAGACCCACTTGTGATTGCCCTTGGCGACAGCCATCAAGGGAAATACTATCGTCGGCCGGGTTCTGGCCTTTACGCCACCTCACGCTGAGGTTCGAGCACTGGTTCGACTTTGAAGTCGCCAAGACCGGCGCGGTCATACAGCTTGCGCAGCGGGCGAGGCGCCCACCAGTTCCAGTCACCGAGCAGCCGCATCACTGCCGGGACCACCAGAGCCCGCACCAACGTGGCGTCGATCGCCACCGCCACGGCAAGGCCGATGCCGATGGCTTTGATGATCACCACCTCGGCCAGACCGAACGCCAGGAAGACCGTGACCATGATCGCGGCAGCCCCAGTGATGAGGCGCGCGGTCTTCGTCAGGCCGCTGGCCACGGCCCGTGTGTTGTCGCCGGTGCGCACGTATTCCTCGTGGATGCGGCTGACGAGCAGCACCTCATAGTCCATCGACAGACCGAACACGATCGAGAACAGGATCACCGGGATGCTCGGATCGATCGACTGAGGCGTGAATCCAAGCAGCCCCGACAGGTGACCCTGCTGGAAGATCCACACCAGGGCTCCGAATGAAGCGCCGATGGAAAGGAAGTTCAGCAACACAGCTTTCAACGGCAGCACCACCGAACCGGTCAGCAGGAACAGAACCACATACGTGATCACGACCACGAACCCAACCGCCAGCGGAGTGCGGTCGACGATGAACTTGATGGTGTCGAGATCGACTGCGGTCTGGCCGCCCACGAGTATCTGGCCGCCATTGCCGACGCCCTGGTCCGCCCGGATCGCGTTCACGATGGCGCGCGATGCGTCAGAGGTCGCGGCCGAGTTGGCGGTGGCCTGGATCAGGACGATGTGCTTCCCGACCCCGGCTGTGGTGACGTGAAGGACGCCTGGGATGGCGGCCACGCGCTGCGTGAGGCCGAACTGGCCGGCGATGCGATCAGGCGTCTGAGGCGAGCCGTCCGGGTAGTTGACCACGATGTTGAAGGTGGTCTGGTCCTGTCCGGGAAAGTTGGCGATCATCTGGTCGTAGCCCTGCCTCGCCTCCAGCCGCGTTGGCAGCATGTCGACGTCGCCGTTGGCGAGCCGCAGCTGGATGAACGGCGAAGCCGCTAGAAGCAGGAAGCCGGTCGTGGGCAAGAGCACGATCAGCGGGCGCCGCATGACCCAAGTCGCCCAGCGGCCCCAGAAGCCCATTCCCTGATCGGTCGCAGGGCGGCGGGATCTGAAGGTTGGAATCCGCAGGCGGTTGACGCCTGGACCGAGAACGGAAAGCAGAGCAGGCAGGAAGGTCAGCCCATAGACGACCGCGACTGCGACAACGATCGCCCCAGCAGCACCCATCGAAGCGAGGAAGGTGCCCTGGAAGAAGAGCATCGCTGAGAGCCCGACCGCGACAGTGATCCCCGAGAACGTGATGGCGCGACCTGCGGTGGCCATGGTCGTCGCGACTGCATCCTCGCGGCTCAAGCCCTTGGCAAGCTCATCGCGGAACCGGTTGACGACAAACAGCGAGTAGTCGATGGAGACTCCGAGGCCGATCAGCGTGACGATGTTCAGCGCGTACTGCGAGACATCAGTGAAACGGTTGAGGAAGAACGTACCCGCGAGGCCACCGACGATGGTGAGCACACCGACGCCCAGCGGAAGTCCGGCGGCCACAACCGAGGCGAAGATGATGAGCAGCAGGAGCAGCGTGAGCGGCAGCGTCACCGTCTCGGCGCGCTGAAGGTCGCTCTCGAGCGTGTTGTTGAAGGCTTCGTTGATGGCGACGAACCCGGTGCCAATGACCGTGAGGCTGTCTGACTTCACCATCGCGCGAAGGGCGTCGTAGTCCTTGCGCGATTGCGTCCCGGTCGACTTGAGGTTGACGCTTACGAGCGCCTGGTGTCCGTCGGTGGATGTGAGCGCCTGCGCCACGCGAGGCTCGGGCGCGTTGTACGGCGTGACCATCGAGCTTATGCGGGGATCGCCCTCGATCGGCGCCAGCGCAGCGGTCACGGCGTCCTTGAACGATGGGTCGGAGACAGACGCGGTCTTGCTGGAGAAGATCAAGTCGAAGTTGGAGGTGATCTTCCCGGTCGACAGCTCTGCCGAGACCAGGTTGCCTGCGCGCGCGGACTCGAGGTTGCTTGTCAGCGGCCCGCCGCTTGTAAGGGTTCCGCCCATGAGCAATCCGGTGATGGAGATGGCGAGTAGAACGCCGGACCCAACCAGGGTGGCCCACCGATACCTGTAAACGAAACGACCCCAGCTCGCGAACATCTTCTTTCTCCTACGCGGGCGCTTGGGCGCCCTGATTCGTCGAATAGACGGCTGACAGCGACATGGCGGCGAGGGCGTCGACAGCCTCGTCCGCGTTGAACTCCGGGTCGACCATCTTCTGGACCATGATTCCGATCACCCCCGCCCAAACAGCTCCCGCGATTGCGCGAGCCGGGGCCGGGTCGGCTTCGCGCTGAGCGAGGATCTGGCGGGCGAGACTCTCGACCCGACCCCTCTCCTGCGTGATGTTCTCGCGGATGCCGGCGCCGATCTCCTTGTCGTGGAGGCCGACCCCGATCAGCTGGATGTAGAGCGTGTGGGCGTCAGGGCGGGTTCGCAGCAGCACCTTGAAGTTTTCGAACGCGGCGGTCGCGCCGGCCTCGCCCTCGGCCGTATAGACGTCCATCTTCTTGCAGACGTCGAACAGAACCGCGATCACGAGCTGCTGCTTGGACTTGAAGTAGTAGTGGACGAGGCCCTGCGCCACGCCCGCCTCTTCGGCGATGTCCTTGATCGAGGTGTTCTCGTAGCCCTGGCGGCTCAGGACGGTGAAGGCTGACTTGATGATCTTTTCTCGGGTATCCCCTGACAACTTGACCTTGGCTCCTTGGTGATCGAGACCCTTGGTTGAATGGTCAACCAAAACTGGTTGGTCATTCAATCACAGGCGAGAAGGCAATGTCAAGGGGCCGAGAGGATTCGTCCAGAAATCAAAGCCGGCGGTCGGGGCAGGACCGCCGGCAATGGAGTTGGGGAAGGGTCCGCCTGCTGCCCTAGGCGGTGCGGTTGTCCACGGGAGGCACGATCATGTGCGGATCGCCTCCGCAAGTTCGAAACGACCGACGTTTCAGAAACTTGCGGAGGCCTGGCTGCGTTTTGGTGAGGAGACGAGATGACAGAGCCGAGGAAGATCGCCCACTACGGCTGGATCCCCGACCTGCCCGACGAGCGCGACCACATCTACGCGGCGCCACCCCAGTTCCTGAGCGCGCTTCCGCCCTCGACCGATCTCCGCGGCCAGTGCCCGGCCGTCTACGACCAGGGCATGCTCGGCAGCTGCACGGCCAACGCCATCGGCGGCGCCGTCGAGTTCGACCGGCTGAAGCAGAAGCTGCCGGACTTCGTGCCCTCGCGGCTGTTCATCTACTACAACGAGCGGGTCATCGAGGGGACGGTCGGCTCCGACAGCGGGGCGCAGCTCCGTGACGGGATCAAGACCGTGGCGAGCCAGGGTGTCTGTCCCGAGCCAGAGTGGCCGTACGACATCATGAAGTTCACGCTCAAACCCTCGGCGAAGGCTTACAAGGATGCCGCCACCGACCGCGCGGTCTCCTACCAGTCCCTCGTGCAGGACGTCAATCAGATGAAGGGCTGCCTCGCGTCCGGCTATCCATTCGTTTTCGGGTTCACCGTCTACGAGAGCTTCGAAAGCCCAGCCGTCGCCAAGAGCGGACATGCGCCGATGCCGGCTCCGAGCGAGCGCGCGATCGGTGGCCACGCTGTGATGGCTGTTGGTTACGACGATGCCCAGCAGTGGTTCCTCGTTCGCAACTCATGGGGCGCGAGCTGGGGCATGGGCGGCTACTTCACAATGCCCTACGCGTACCTCATCCAGTCGGGGCTGGCGTCCGACTTCTGGACGATTCGGATCGTTGGCTCGTGATCGACTCGGAGCGGAGAGTCGCACCCTCATGAGGCTGGAAGTGGTCGGCACTGCCGCGGCGCTCGCAGCGCTTGTGGTAGCAGCGGTGGTGGTCGGACTGATGGGACGGCGGCGGCGCAGCTTGCGAGTTATCGCGTCGTGGATCGGCCCGGTTTACTCACTGGCGCTCTTCTTCTATTTCATGTTCGAAGGAGCGGGCAGCCAGTGTGCCGGCTCTGGCGCGACCTTCCACTGCTGGGAGGTGACGTACGCATCACGGTGGGGATTGCAAGGCTCGCTGGCCGTGGCCGCGTTGATGTTGCTCTCATTCGCGCCGGTGGTGGCCGCGATCTTGCGCAACCGAGTCCCGTCCGTCGTGGCCGCGGTTGCAATGCCGATCGTCATCGCGACCTCCGTAGTCGGGCTCGTGGCGTGGGCGCCGGCTTGGGCTGCCGCGCTGGCCGCGGCGGTGGCGGGCCCGCCCTCGAGTGAAACAAGTCCAAAAAAGACTGCAGACGTCCGCGTCTAGGAGGTCTTCGCCTTCTTTGCGCTCGGTGCCGCGAGGTGTTCCTGGAACCAGCCAACGATTCGGTCGAGACGGTCAACCCGGCGATCCGGCCGGCCCATCATGAGCATCAGGTGCGACTCATTGGGGTAACGCACCATCTCGACCTCGCGGCCTAGCGACCGCAGGATCGTAAAGACCATCTCCGACTGACCGGGCGGACATCGATGGTCCTGTTCGCAGTGGAGCAGTAGGAGCGGTGCCTCGTTGCGGTGGATCTGGGTGTACGGGGACCGGTCGAGGAATTCGTGGAGGTGTTCCCAGGGCTGCTCGACGCCGACTGCGCCCGCGCCGATGCTGCTGCCAAAATCAGCGCTCGCGTACTCGGCGAGCATGTCCGTGACCGGGTTCTCGCTGACCGCCGCACGGAATACTCCTGGGTGCCTGCCCAAGAGCCAGTTGGTCATGAAGCCGCCATACGACAGACCCATCACGCCGATGCGGTCGCGATCGGCGAGGCCTTGCTCAACGGCCCAGTCGGCGAGGCGCAGGACGTCGCTGGCGTCCTTGCCGCCCCACTGGCCCTCGATGCTGCGGGCGAAAGCCTGGCCGTACCCGGTGGAACCTCTGGGGTTCGACCAAACGACGTGGAAGCCGGCATCAGCGAGTGCGTACATCTCGAGCCACGGCGTCGGCCCGTGAGAAAGATTGGGGCCTCCGTGGACGTCGACGACGAGGGGATGGCGATCGCCATCGCCGTCGGCTCGCAACAGCCACGTGTCGATCGTGTGACCGTCAGGGTGCGGCACGTCAAACCGTTCGACGCGGCGCTGAAACGGTCCGAACCATTTGCTGCCGTCGTTCGAAAGCCGACGGAACTTGCCGCCCTCGACTGCGTATACGTCGGATGGTCCATCGCCGGATGCGATCACTGCCACCTGGCCACCTCCAGTGGCGATGGCGGTGCACACGAGGTCTTCTTCGGCGAGAGCCTGGACCGTGCCGTCAGAGCCGAACAAATACGGGTGGCTCGAGCCGCGACGCGCAACGAGGGCGACAACATGCTCCTCGTCGAGCCAGGAAAGTGGCGGCGGGAAAAATGTCTCCGCGTCCTGCATGTCGCCATAGGTCGTGCTCCAGATGTTCAGATCACGACCTGCACCGAGCTGGCGAGGTGTTTTGCCATCCGAGACAAAGAGATCGATGTTTGACCAGCCCGGTGTTCTGGGCTCGTTGGAGCCGAGGTAGGCGATGTGCTGCGACGGCGCCCATGCGGCGTTGAATATCGATCCGGCCAGCGAGGCCAGCCGAACCGGGTCGTCCTTACCAGGTCGCGATGGGAGGCTCCAGAGCTCGGGATCCTCTCTTAGCCCGGCCTCTTTCCGGAGGTCGGCGACAAACGCAATCTGCTTGCCATCCGGCGACCAGGACGCCGCGCTCACGTCGTAGGTTGGAGCTGTCAAACGTGCTGGCTTGGCGCCCTCGACATCGGCGACCCAGACGCTGGTGTGCTCATCGCGATAACCCGCGCCGTCGAGGTTCCATGTGTAGTCGCGAATTCGCCTGGCGATGGGATCGTCATCTTTGCCGACGATGAATCGCTTCTCGCCGCTTGGGGCGAGTAGCAGCACCCGCTTTCCGTCCGGCGACCACTCAGCGCCGCCCGCGCCGTTGGGAAGGTCGGTGAGCTGGCGCGGCTCGCCGCCTGAGAGCGGCAGGACCCATACCTGCGGCTTACCAGAACGATCGGAGACAAACAGGAGGGATGCGCCATCGGGCGAGAACCGCGGACGCGTATCGGTGCTCTTGCCGGTCGTGAGCTGTTGGGGACGGCCGCCCCTGAAGCTCACCCGCCAGAGGCGGCGCACGTACTTGTTTTCTTCCATTGTTCGCCGCACGTACACGACGGCGGCACCGTCGGGGGCGACGGCCAGGCCCTGGATCACGACCTGGCTCAGGAGGTCTTTGGGCCGGAACCGGCGGCGCGCTGCCGCCTTGGCCTCGACCCCCGTCTTGATCTCGGTTCGGTCGAGCGTTTTCACGTCGGACCTAGAGTAGTGCCAGACTGTCGCTGTGCGCACCATCGCCGAGGTCGCCGACGAGGACCTGGTGTGGACGCAGCCGGCCCGTTCGAAGCAGGCTTTTGAGCTGCGCGCGACAAGCGATGTGGTGGCGACGCTGCAGTTCGAGCGGGCGTCGCTGGCGACCGGCGAGGCCGCGGAGCAGGGCTGGACGTTCAAGCGCGAGGGTTTCTGGCACCCGCAGATAACCGTGCGTCTGGCCGGGTCGGACGCCAACCTTGCAGTCTTCAAGCCCGCATGGACGGGCGGAGGCATGTTGGAGCTTCCCGAAGGACGCGTGCTGAAGTTCAGCGCCGCGAATTTCTGGCACTCGCAATTCAGCTGGCTGGACCCATCGGGCAAGCCGCTCGTGCAGTTCAAGAGTCACCCGGGCCTGCTGAGGATGGAGGGCCAGCTGGACATTGCGCCGGACGCCATCGCCCTTTCGGAGCTGCCGTTGCTCGTGGTTCTGGGCTGGTATCTGCTCATCCTGTTTGCGCGCGATGCTGCCGTGGCCGGAGCCACTGGCGCGGTGGTCGCATCCACCGCCGGCTGACTTGAAATGGCTGTTCGGGGGCAGGAACAAGAAGCAGCCGGTCGCTAAGAGCGACCTCGATCAACTCACGCTGCAGCAACTGACAAAGGCAGGCAGCAATCTTGATCAGCCGACTGATCTCGTCAACTACCTGTATCTCCCGAACGAAGAGCTCGCGCAGCAAGCCGGGGCAGAACTGGCTGCGGCGGGTTATTCAGTGGTGGTGCGGCCGGCAGCGACGGGATCCAACTGGCTGGCGCTGGCGGGAGTCGATATCGTGCCAAGTCCTCAAAACATCGAGCTGGTCAGGGAACGGTTTGAGGCATTGGCCGCGCGGTTGGGTGGTGAGTACGACGGCTGGGAGGCAGCGGTCACGAAATAACGTTGGGGAATGTGACCGAGCCCACCGGCTAGGCCGAGCGGCTCAGCAGCTCGCGCACGACGTCCGCTTCATGCGTCAGCGACGCGAAATGACCCCCGTTGTGCCAGACGCGCAGATCGACGTTTGCCAAGCGGGCCGCGGCTCGCTTCGCCGCTGACAGAGGGGCGTTCTTGTCGTTGTCGCCGTGCCACCACGTGACCGTCGATCGGATCCGTCCCAGATCGAAGTCCCACGGACGGTGCAAGGCCATCGATTCATCTGTCCAGCCCTCCGCGCCCTGCCGAAGCGCCTCCGCAGTATTGGACCGGCTGATTCGCTGCCACGCGGGGTCGCTCATGATCGCCCGATCCTCGGGCGGCGCGTCTGAGAGAACGCCCGCCATGCCCTCATCACCCAGCAGTCGATCGCGAACGTGGACCAGCACCTTGTACAGCTCGTCCCATCCCCGCTCCGCGGCCGCGTACCCGGCGGCGTTGACACCTACCAGCTGGCTCACCTCATACGGCTCGAGCGGAGATGCGCCAACGATCACCGAGACCGCGCTAATGCGGCCGGGATGCCTGGCGGCCACGGCAAGCGCGTGAGGGCCGCCTCCGCTCGTCCCCATCACCGCCACTCGGTCGATTTGGTGGTGGTCGAGCAGGACAGCCAGGTCATCGGCAACGTCGGCCACTCCGCGGCCCGGTAGCCGAGTTGATCCGCCATATCCCGGCCTATCCGCCATCAGGTAGCGGACCCCGAGACCACGCTGAACCGCGGGATCCGGATTTCGGTAGAGCCTTGACCCGGGTGTCCCCTGCAGCCGTAGGACTGGGGTGCCTCCCGGTTCGCCCCACCAGCGCCAGGCCAGAGTGCGGCCACCGCGTCGTTGGATCTCTCCGTCCTCGTACACGACGCCGTCTTCAGTCACTGACATGTCAGAAGTTTCTCAAACCAGTTGTCGGAGGCGGTCCGCCAGCTCCAGAAGAGGCACTCGCTCCTGCTGGGTCGAGTCGCGTTGGCGGATCGTCACCGCCTTGTCGTTGAGGGTGTCGAAGTCGACCGTTATGCAAAACGGGGTGCCGATCTCGTCCTGGCGCCGATAGCGCCGGCCGATGTGGCCACCGGTCTGGTCGTACTCGACGCGGAACTCGCCCTGCAGCGATGACTGCACCTCCCGCGCGACCTTG
>DASVEP010000200.1:0-2397 GCA_036380475.1 Candidatus Dormiibacterota bacterium | reverse complement strand
GTCCAGGAAAACATCCCGATCTATCTGGCGGTGCTCGGCCCAAAGAACGTGGCCCTCGCCGGTGAGATCGCGGACGGCTGGCTGCCGGTGTTCTTCTCGCCCGAGCACGTGGCCAAGCTGCGGGTGCCACTCGAGGAGGGTGCGGCGCGCGCGAGCAGGTCCCTGGACGGCTTTCGGATCTGCCCCCAGGTGAACGTGCTGATCAGCGACGACATCGCCAGCGCTCGAGACGCGATGCGACCGGTGCTGGCGCTTTACATCGGCGGCATGGGCTCGCGCGAGCAGAACTTCTACAACCGGCTTGTGTCTTCGTATGGCTTCGAGTCCGCCGCGCGCGAGGTGCAAGAGCTGTACCTGGACGGCAAACGAACCGCGGCCATGGAGGCACTCCCCGACGAGCTGATCGACATGACCTGCCTGGTTGGGCCTAGCGACCGGGTGCGCGAGCGCATGCGCGCCTTTCGCGACGCAGGGGTGGAGACGCTGATCGTCTCGCCGATGACGTTCGATCCCGACGAGCGGCAGCGTCAGCTGCGACTGGTCGCCGAGCTGAACAGCTAGTTGGGGACCCATACCGTTTCGAATCAGCCGCCACCGCTGGTCGGCTACAACCTGTTCGACGCCGACCTGCCGCTGCGCGAATCGCTGGAGCGAGAGGGCGGCTCTTGGGCGCACGACATGGTGAGGGAGCTCGGCCGATTGGCGGGTACCGAGGAGGCGATCGCCTGGGGTTTCCAGGCCAACTCCAACCCCCCGCAGCTGCACACGCACGATCGCTTCGGCAATCGCATCGATGAGGTCGAGTTCCATCCCGCATGGCACCGCCTCATGGAGGTCGCAATCGGGAATGGCCTACATGCGCTGCCGTGGCGTGATCCGCGACCGGGCGCACACGCCGCGCGCGCCGCCGGCTTCTACGTCTGGTCGCAGGTGGAAGGCGGGCATGGCTGCCCCGTATCGATGACGTACGCGGCGGTGCCCGCCCTGCGAAAACAGACCGAGGTCGCCGCGCGATGGGAACCGCTGATCACTTCACTCGAATACGACCCCGGTTTGCGGGCACCGGCGCAGAAGCGCGGTGCTCTGGTCGGCATGGCGATGACGGAGAAGCAGGGCGGCTCCGACGTGCGAGCCAACACGACCCGCGCGGTGCCTATCGGCTCAGGTGGTCCTGGTGGCGAACACCTGCTCACCGGCCATAAATGGTTTTGCTCAGCGCCCATGTGTGATGCATTCCTCGTCCTCGCGCAGGCTCCCGGCGGCCTGTCGTGCTTCCTGCTTCCACGCGTCCTCGACGACGGCGCCCGCAACCGCTTCCACATCCAGCGGCTGAAGGACAAGCTCGGCAACCGCTCCAACGCGTCCGCAGAGATCGAGCTGGATGCTGCGTGGGCGGTGATGGTCGGGGAAGAGGGCAGAGGAGTGCGGACGATCATCGACATGGTGAACCACACGCGCCTCGACTGCGTCATCGGCTCTGCTGCGCTCATGCGGCAAGCGGTCGCGCAAGCGACGCACCACACGGCTCATCGCAGCGCGTTCGGGAAGTTGTTGAGCGAACAACCGCTGATGATCAACGTCCTCGCCGACCTCGCGATCGAATCAGAGGCGACGACGGTGCTGATGATGCGGCTCGCCGGTGCGTGCGATCGGGCAGCCGACCCTCGGGAGGCGGCTTTCCGGCGGCTCGCCCTTGCGGTCGCGAAGTACTGGACAACCAAACGGTCGATCGCCGTCGTCGCGGAGGCGCTCGAGTGTCACGGCGGCAACGGTTACGTCGAGGAGTCGATCATGCCGCGCCTCTACCGTGAAGCGCCGCTCAACTCGATCTGGGAGGGTTCGGGAAACGTAAATGCGCTTGACGTGCTGCGCGCCATGGCGCGCGAACCCGAATCGGTGGACGCGTTCGTCGCTGAGGTGGAAGAGGCCCGCGGCTCGGACCCGAGGCTTGACGATCGGCTTGACGAGCTCAAACGAAACCTTTCCGACAGCGCAGACGCCGAATCGCGGGCGCGGAGAATCGTCGAGCAGATGGCTGTTCTTCTCGAGGCATCCCTGCTCGTGCGTCACGGCGATCCCGCAGTCGCCGAGGCCTTCTGCGCCTCGCGCCTCGACTCCAACGGCGGCATGTCGTTTGGAACGTTGACGCCCGGCCGGCACCTTACCGGCATCGTTCAGCGTCACCGGCCCCAGGTGTAGGGCGCCATTACATTTAGAGAGGTGGTGCGAGCCGAACTCGAAGAGATGGCGGAGGTGTGGCGAAAGTCGCCTGTCTCCGAAATCCCTCCCGAGGAAATCATGGTCGTGACGGATTTCGACGGCACCCTTGCCGACATCGGCCCTGACCCGGCGAAATCGGTGGCGCTTCCCGGGGCCCTCGATGCCCTGGAGCGTCTC
>DASVEP010000199.1:0-6633 GCA_036380475.1 Candidatus Dormiibacterota bacterium | reverse complement strand
ACGATGCTGACCGTGCCATTCGGATATTTGCTGAGGTCATTGCTCCATGTGTGCCCGTCAGAGGCCGTGCCGATGCCGCTCTGGTCGGGCCGGCTGAACAGGTCCTCCGCCGCTTGAGCCGGAACCGGTTTGAGCGCCGCGTTGGCGGCAACCGATCCATTTGGAGGCGCGACGATACCGGCGATGAAGTCGGTGTTGAAGCCACTGGCGGCGTAGATGACGTTATAGGTGCCCGCCGTGACGTTGAGCGTGTAGTTTCCGCCCGAGTCCGTGGTCGTGGTGGAGCTCGCCGGCTGGGTTGAGACCTGAGCCCCCGCGATCGGGGTGCTCGTACCGGAAATGGTGACCACGCCGGTGATCGTCGAGGGCGAGGCGGCCTGGGCCGGCACTGAGGCCACTACAGCGGCCAGCAACACCACCAGACCGGCGGTACCAAGGGTTCGTAGCGTTCGCTGAGCCGCGCGGCGGCCCCCCGAAATCACCGACTCTTGCTGCGTCCTGATCGGACCCTCCCAGACGTCGTTTTGACGTGGCCCGACTCTAGTCACCCACCTCCCCGGACTCCATGGGTAATTGGATCAATCGGCTGGGCTAATGACCCGATTCACACCAGATCCGATCTGTGGCTCGAGGTCAAGCCTGGCCTCGTGGCCACAGACCGGTTGGTAGGGTCAGTCGGGGCTAGTCGTTCTCCCCTTCGCCGATGCTGATCCTCACGACCCGGCCACCCTTCTTCTCGCCGATCGTGCAGGGGTTTGGGCCGCCGCCAAAGGGGTTCGCCCCGTTGGCAGGGCAGACGGCTCCAGTGGTCACGTAGAGGTTGCCATCCGGCCCGAACTTGGCCATGTACGGCAGGAACACGAATGGGTTGTGGAAAGCGTCGACCAGGACCGAGCCCTTGCCGCTCTCAGGGTTGAATTTCACGACGCTCCCGTTGACGAACGTCGGGTCGCTCATCTGGCCTGCGCCAAACATGTTCACCAGGTACAGGTTGCCGCCGCGCGACGTGCAGCCGGTCACGTGGCTGAGCAGAGACTTGCCGGAGGCGTCCTTCGGCGACACCAGCGTCGCATTGCCGTCCGCAAACCGGAACAGGTGTCCGGCCAGCGTGCCGATCCACCATGCCCCGCCGCTGTTGGTGAGGCAGGTAGGCACCTCGTCGCTCGGGAAGTCCATGAAGTTCGGGTCCCTCCACGTGAAGTGGAACAGGACCTCTGTCTTCCCGTCCTTGCCAACCTTGGTGAGGGTGTTGGCGCCGGAGTCGGCAACGAACAGGCCGTTGCTCGTCGCCACCACGTCATTCGGGTTGGCATCGTGCTCCTGCGAACCAGGACACTGGCCGCAGGTCGCCGGGTCGGGCGGGGTGAACTGGGTCGTGTAATCGAAGTCGTTGTTGCCAACCTTCGCGACCGTCATCCAGCTGCCGTTCTTGGGATTGACAGAGATGAGATTCCCCGCCTGTTCGCCGATCGCGAACTGGGGCGGTACCTCGCGCCCGGTGGCGCCGATCTGCGCGTAGATCTTGCCGCCACGAACGGAAAGGCCGCTCACGCCGATGGTGCCTTCCTGGCCTAGCGAGATCGAGAAGAATCCCTTTGCCAGCACCGAATGCGCACCGGTCGCCGTGTTCACCCACGAGATCTGCGACGTGTTGCCAATGCAAATGTTCCCGAATCCACCCGGGAAACAGTCGGCGGGATTGTCGGAACCATGACCGGCCTCGGCGACCACAGCGCTGCGGCCTACGAAGGCGATCCCCCGCGGACTGTCGAGTCCGGTCGCTACGAGACTGACGTTCGGGGCTGCAGCGGCGGGACTTGGTAACAGAGCGACCACCAAGGCCGTCGCGAGCAGGCCAAATAGATAACGGCTCCTCCGGTGCATACGACTCCTCCCCTCATGCGGCCGCACCACACATGCGGACCGCTCCAAATCGTGGTCGCGACCGGGTTTGGTGTCAAGGGACAACGGATTAACGGTTGGCAGATAACCAACCGGCCGGCTGCGCGTTTGGAGGAGTAGCTGTCAGGTACTCAGGACGAGACACTCATGCCCAGTCGATTGCGCCCGGAAGTGCTGGCAATTGCGGTGGTTGCCATCACCTGGGCATGCGCGGGGCCGGGCCAGCATGGTTCAACGGTTGCGCAGGTAAGTCTTAGCTCACCAGAAGGTTTCGTGCGCTCGGCGATCACGATCAAGGGCCACGGATTCGAGCCCAGACAACCGATAGCGGTCTATCTCGATCGTCGGAAGCCCCACGCCCCGCCACCGGCCGAGCTCAATCCAAATGGATCGCGGACGGACCGCAGCGGCACATTCTCAATTCCCATCGTCGTGCCTCCCGCGCAGTATGGGTCGCACGAGATTTGCGCGGATACCGGGTCAGTTGTCGGGTGCGCCTCGTTCACGATCAAGCAGAGCATCGCCATCAGCAAGGCATCCGGACTGGTTGGAACTCAGTTCGAGCTGACCGGGACGGGTTTTCCGGCCGGGGAGGTGGTGGCCATTTACCCTGACACGCCCAGTCAATATTTCGGCACGCCCGGGGTGGAATCGGATTCCCTTGGAGGTTTCCACTACAGCATCGTCTGGCCGGCCAGGAACTACCTGACGTACGCGGTCGACCCGACTACAGCAGGGCCCCATTTCGTCTGTGCCGACACTGGTTATCCCGGCAGCAACATGGCGATCCAGGTGAGGGCCTGTGCGCAGTTCGTCATTCAGGCTCTTTCACCAACCCTTACGTTGAGCCCGACCTCAGGTCCGGTGCTCTCCCTGACCACCTTGACCGGCCATGGGTTTGTTCCGTTGGTCTCTTACGCAATCGAAGTCAACGGCTACCAGCTCCTGGACGGTCCGTGCGGAGGCCCAGATGGGATCATGACCGACGGGTCCGGTGACTTCGCGCTGACGCTCAGGATGCAGCTGTACATGAGCTACTACGGCTGTGGTGGGTTCTCGATCGTCTACGGCCATAACGTCATCTGCGCCGACACAAGCGCTGAGGGCGTTGCGTGCACCGATTTCACGCTGTTGAGCGCCCTGGGGTCGGCAGTGGATGCCAAGCCCAATTGATTCCGCGGAGTCCTAGCCAGACCGCGGTGATGACGGCTGTCGCCAGAGCGCTGCATCGAGAAGAGCCGACGGCGAAGGTCCTCGATGACCACCTGGCCTTTCCACTCGCGGGCGAGCAGGGCACCGCGATTCTGGCGCGGCTGCGCTCAGAGGTGCCCCCCGACCTGCTGGTGGCGTTCAGCCGCTGGGTGTGCGTTCGGGCGCGACTCCCGGAGGACATCGTTGAGCGCGCCGTCGAGGATGGCATTCGCCAGTACGTGATCCTCGGCGCGGGGCTGGACTCATTCGCATACCGACGTGCGGACCTTCTGGACCGCCTTCGCGTCTTCGAGGTGGACCACCCCGCGAGCCAGGCTTGGAAGCAGGCGCGACTCGGCGAGCTGGGTGTCGGCGTTCCGCCAAACCTCGTCTTCGCGCCAGTGGACTTCGAGACGCAGACGCTCCGCGATGGGCTCGAGCGGGCCGGGTTCGATTTCGACGCCCTGGCGGTCTTCTCATGGATCGGAGTCACCATGTACCTGACCGTCAGCGCAATCGAAGCTACTCTTGCGACCGTCGCCGAGTGCCGGTCCGGCACCCAGATTGTGATGACGTACAACGTACCCACTCCATCCTTGGACGGAGGGGCTCTGGGCACCCGAAACGTACTTGCCCGAATCGCTGCGGACATGGGCGAGCCATTCGTTAGCCTCTTCGAGCCCGCCGAGGCCGAGGAGCTGCTGCGCCGCATGGGCTTCGAAGACATCGTTGATTTCGGACCCGAGGAGGCGATCCAGACCTATTTCGCCGGGCGCGATGACGTGCAGATACACGGTGCGCAGCGGCTGATGGTGGCGAAGGTCGCCGAGCGACCGTGACGGAGGAAGTGCTGTTCCAGAAAGGCACGACGCTGGTTCGCCGGCAGCGCCTCGAACCCGGGGAGACGACGGGTTGGCACGTCGACCCGTACTTCCGCGTCAGCGTAGTCCTGCACGGTGACTCGCTCGAGCTCGAGTACAGGGACAACGGTGAGCGCAAGCAATTGCGAGTGACACCTGGTCAGGTGGATTTGGACGAGCCGACACTTAGGCCGCATCGCGCGCTGAATACGGGTAGCGCGTACGAGGAGGTCACGATCTTCTTCAGGGACCACGAGGACGCTCCCCACCAGCCGGCTGCGTAGCCGGTCAAACTCAAAAGGCCCACGTGAGCGAGCCGATCATTCCGAGGGAATCCCTGATCGCTTCATTGCTCAGTCCTCCGAACCCCAACAGGACGACTTCGAATGACCCGTCGCCGTGGACGACGTAAACGAAGTAGCCCTCGTACGCGCCGGCCTATTTCGCAGCGCGCGACGACGTGCAGATACACGGAGCGCAGCGACTGATCGTTGCCAAACGGTCGCTCAAGTCCTAGATTGCCACTCACTGAGTCGACGGGAGGGGAATCGTGATTCAAAAGTGGTTGTCCCATTGGCCGGTTTTCGGCAGCGCGTGGATCTTGGCGACTGTAATTGGCGCTGCGCCGGTAGCTCTGCCCTACGTCGCGGGCCCACCGCTGACCGATGCCATCTCCTTCTCTTTCTATGGGTACGTCGTGTGGGCGGCGGCGATCGCTTCGTGGATGGCGCTCTGCCAATACGTCGTGCTCAGGGCGCACTTTGGGCATCATTCGATCACGGCTCCGATCTGGATTCCTGCAACTGTGATTGCCCTGGTAGTGGCCGTTCTCGCGATTGGCATTTGGCAGGCTACCGTGATTCCGGCTCTCGTCCGAAGCAATGCGCTGCAGGCTTTGATGCAGCTCGGCTTCCCTGGCGTCGAAGTCATCATCGGGCTGTACGCAATCCCGATAGCGCTCTCCTTGGGATTGAGCCAGGGTGTCGTCCTGTCGAACCTCTACCTGCGCAACTTGGTTCGTCCGTGGCTGTTTGCAAACCTTGCCGCAGCCCTGATCGTGGCGATCGTCCAAGGAATCCAAAATCTCGAAATGGACAACCTTCTTGACGGCCGCTACATCCTGGACGAAGCCAGGCTCGCGACGGCCAATGTTGTGTTCTTAGGTGGCAGCCTTCTCAGTGTTGTCCTGTACGGGGCCGTTACGGGCCTGACTCTATTCGTGCTTGCTCGTCCCCAAAACGGCGTGGACACGTCACCGGCGACGCAGTCAGGCTCACCAGTCAGCGCGTAAACGAGGTCGCGCACCCCAAGGTCCGTGCGCGATAGTGCTCGGTCCGTAGTCAAAAACTCACGCCTGTTTACAGCTGATTGGCGCTCAATTAGCGCAACAGGGGGTCAGCCGGTCACTTCCCGGGGAGGGATCATGCAGCTGATCAGGCGCACACCCCTTGTGGTTCCCATCGTCCTCATCGCCCAGCTGGCCTTCGCAATCAGCTCGGCGGCGTTCCAGGGCGGCAACGGTCTACTGCCCGCAGGCAACTACCACATCACGACGTCGGAAGCTCATTACTTCTTCTGCTGTGGGGATCCGACGCTGCCCACCCTCAGCGTCGACGTCTCCGATACGACTACCGTTGCGAACCCCGCCGCCGGTTCCCCGAGCACGACGCGAGAGACGGACATCTTCGTCAATGCATGCGGTGGCACGAACTTCATCTGCGGCGGCGGGTGCTTCATCGCTGCTCATGCCTCTGACTTCACGTTCAACAGCGGTTTGTCATCCGCGTCGCTGAGCACCGCGTTCGATCCGGCAACGAGTCAGTCGTGTCAGAACTTTCCGGTCTCCTTGCCGGCTTTCACTATCAACGTAGCGTGGTCGGGCACCGGTCCGATCGGTACCACTCGGAAGGCGAGCACGTACGCCTGCGTCGACTACCACGCTGAAGTTCAGACTCTGACCAGCAACAACAACGCGACAGCCAGCGCCACCTCATCTCTAGTCACGGGGTCGGTCCCCGCCGAGAGTGGCAGCTTGGGCAGCACGGATCAGCGCGTCCATGCGAGGGGAGTCGCGCAGGACGCCTGCTCATCGCTGGGGCTGGGCGGTGGCGGGAAGGGTGCGGGTCCAGGACCGACTGGCGCCGGCTCATTCCAGTTCATCAACCAGAACGCGGCCGTCAGCGTGCCTGGCGGTTTCGTGAGCCTGTTTAGCTTTACCAACACATCGAAACCAACGGGCGGTCAAGAGTCGGTTGCCACAGAGACAGACCTAACGGTGGCTTCATTCGGCAATCCGTTCGTCTTCCTCTGTTTCGCTCTACACGAGCCGAACACGTTCTCGTTCGGCAGTGGTCTGGCGAGCGCAACGGTCCATGCCGTGATCGATCAGAACACGCCTGCCTGTCTCAACTTCACGAATTCGTCGTTCGCCCCGTTCACGGTCGACCTCACCTGGTCACAAACAGGTCCAAAGGCGACGATCCGGAGCGCATCGGTTTCCACTTGCGGCTCTTTCCGCATGGACATCTTGAGCACCGACGGGACCAACCCGGCCACCGCGTCGGGAACCGTTTCGATGTTTCCAGATCCGGTATCCACGATCCAGGCATCCATCAACTCGGGTGACCACCGGTTCCAGATCAAAGGGACCGCTCCGCAGGGCTGCATCCTGCGCCCCTGA
>DASVEP010000198.1:0-4439 GCA_036380475.1 Candidatus Dormiibacterota bacterium | reverse complement strand
TCCATCGGGGAAGCGGCTCAGCTTGGAGATGTTGACCACCGAGTAGACCTTCTTGAACGGGTTCTTGAAACCAGGCAGCTTCGGGATGCGCTGAGCCAGCGGCATCTGGCCGCCCTCGAAGCCAAGGCGAAAGCCCTCGCTGCGCGCGTTTTGGCCTTTCTGGCCGCGACCCGAGGTCTTGCCGCGTCCCGAGCCGGTGCCGCGGCCGATTCGCCGCGCCTTGCGATGCGCGCCGGCGGCGGGCTTGAGGTCGTGAAGCTGCATGTGTCCTAGTTTCCTCGCTGGTGCTTCTTACCACCCCACGAAATCTGCGATTTCGCGGGGACCCCGGTAAGCGTTTTTGATCGGTTCACTTAGTTGCCCCTCTGATGTTTCTTGTTGGAGCGCGAGCGCCAGATCTTATACCGGCTGCGCTCCGGCCGCAGATACGGCTCGCCGTCGACCGCGACCAGGAACGAGACCGCCTTCAACATGCCCCGCACCGCGGGGTTGTCGGGGAGCTCACGAGTCTGGTTGAGCTTGCGGAAACCAAGCGACTCTACCGTCGCGCGCAGCTGCGGCTTCGCGCCGATGGTGCTCTTCCGCAACGTCGCCTTGAGCATTTTGGTGGAGTCGTCCTTGGCGGCGGCTTTCGCGCTCACTTGGAGTCCTTCTTGGTCGGCTCGGCGCCGCCGTTGGCGCCGGGCTCTGAGGGCGTGACTTGCCCGCGACCCGCGCCTTCGGCTTGCCTGTAGACGTTTGCGAGCCGGCGGCCGACGATCTGGTCGACCTCTTTGCCGCGTAGCTCGGCCACCTGCTGCGCGGTTCGCAGCTGCTGCAGCGCCGCCAGCGTCGCGCGCACGGTATTGATGGGGTTGTTCGTGCCGTGGGACTTCGTGAGGATGTCCTTGATGCCCGCGGTTTCGATCACCGCTCGCATGGCACCGCCCGAGATCACCCCGGTTCCAGGCGCCGCGGGCTTGAGCATGATCCGCGCCGAGCCGAGCTTGAGGCGCACCTCGTGCGGGATGGTCGTGCCGACCATGGGCACGGTGATCATGTTGCGCTTGGCGACGTCCATGCCCTTGCGGATGGCCTCTGTCACCTCGCGGGCCTTGCCAATGCCGGCGCCGACGCGCCCGTTCATGTCGCCGACGACGATCAGCGCGCTGAACGAAAACTTGCGGCCGCCTTTGACGACCTTGGCGACGCGGTTGACGCGGACCACGCGGTCCGCGAGCTCTGATCTTTCGCCGCTCGAATGCGGATAACGAGAACCCATTTGTCTTCTAAAACTCCAGTCCGGCTTCGCGCGCGGCGTCTGCCAGAGCCTTGATTCTGCCGTGATAAAGGAACCCACCCCGGTCGAACACGACGCGGTTCACACCGGCGGCCTTGGCCTTGGCGGCGATCTGCTTGCCGACCTGCGCTGCTTCGGCCATGCCGTTGCCTTTGGCCTTCAGCTCGACCGTGGACGCGGCGGCGACCGTCTTGCTGGCGCCGTCGTCGATGACCTGCGCGTAGAGGTGGTTCAGGCTGCGATATACCGCGAGCCTCGGCTTCTCCGAGGTCCCCGCGACAGTCACCCTCACGCGGCGATGCCGCTTCGCGCGTCCTTGCTTGCGATCGGTGCGCTTGATCATGCTGCCGTCTTCGCGCCCTTGCCGGCCTTGCCGGCCTTGCGCCGAATCTTCTCGCCGCGGTACATCACACCCTTGCCCTTGTAGGGCTCGGGCGGGCGGAACGATCGAATGTCGGCGGCCACCTGGCCGACGGATTCCTTCTCGATGCCGGAAACCGAGAACTTCGTCTGGTCCTGCACGTCGATGGTGATGCCGGCGGGCGGCTTGAACTTGATGGGGTGCGAGTACCCGAGGCTCAAGACGATCTCATCGCCCTGCTTCGCGACCCGGTAGCCGACCCCGACGAGCTCGAGGTTCTTGGTGAAGCCCTCGTTGACTCCGATGATCATGTTGGCGACCAGGCTTCGCACCAGACCGTGCAGCGCCCGGTGCTTGTAATCGTCGGACGGCCGTTTGCACACAAGCTCACCATCGACCAGCTCGATGGTGATCTCATGCGGCAGGGTGCGCTCGAGCTTGCCCTTCGGCCCCTCGACCTTCACATGACCTGGCTCCAGGGCGACCTTGACAGCGCCCGGAACCGGGATCGGCAGCTTTCCTATACGCGACAACTAATCCTTTTCTCCATCACCAAACAAAGCAGAGCACCTCGCCGCCGAGTCCCTGGCGGAGCGCCTGACGGCCGCTCATGACGCCTTCGGCCGTGCTCAGGATCGCGATCCCAAGGCCACCGAGAACGCGCGGGATCTCGGTCTTGCGGGCGTAGACGCGCAGTCCGGGGCGGCTGATCCTCTTTACGCCCGAGATCACGCGGGTGCGATCGGGGCGGGACTTGAAGATGATACGCATCGACTGGGCGACGCCGTCCGACTCGATCTCGTAGCCCGCGATGTATCCCTCGTCCTTGAGCACGCGTGCGATCTCGAGCTTGAGCTTCGAAGCAGGCACGCGAACCTCCGGGTGGCGAGCACTGTTGGCGTTGCGCACGCGTGTGAGCATGTCGGCGATCGGATCGCTGACGACCCCAGCCGGCGCCTTCTTCGGCAAGTTCTTGGTTGCCGCTGCCGCGGATGTGGCTGCCATTACCAGCTCGACTTCGTCACGCCGGGGATGCGTCCCTCAGCGGCCAATTGCCGGAAGCAGATGCGGCACATACCGAACTTGCGCAGGAAGGCCCGCGGGCGGCCGCATATGCGGCAACGGTTGTGGAACCGCACCTTGAACTTCGGGTGTACAAGGTCTCTCTTCCAGCGCTCGATTGAAGACTTCTTCGCCAAAACTCTCTTACCTCTTCCTCTTTATCTCTTCCTGAACGGCATGCCGAGACGCGTCAGCAGGCTGCGCGCCTCATCGTCGTTGCGGGCGGTGGTGACGATCGAGACCTCGAGCCCCCGCAGCTTGTCGATCTTGTCGTAGTCGATCTCCGGAAAAACGACCTGCTCGCGCAATCCAAGCGAGTAGTTGCCGCGCCCGTCGAAACCTTCCGGGTTCACGCCTCTGAAGTCACGGATGCGAGGCAGCGCGACGTTGAGAAGCTTGTCGAGGAAATACCACATGCGGCGGCCGCGAAGCGTGGTCTTGATGCCGACGGTCTGGCCCGCGCGCAGCTTGAATGCCGCAACTGACTTGCGAGCCTTGATGAGCGCAGGTTTCTGGCCTGTGATCGTGACGACATCGCCGACGGCCGCATCGAGCGCCTTGTCGTTGTCCTTCGCCTCGCCGATGCCGATGTTGACCACGACCTTGGCGATCCGCGGGACCTCCATGACGTTCTCGTACTCGAACTCCTTCGTCATCTGGGGGACGATCGTGTCGCGGTAGATCTTCAGCATGCGCGGCGGCGCATCGGACTTCGTGCCGGGCGCCTTGGGCGCGGCCGGCCTCTGGTCCGACTTCTTCTCCTGCCGCTTCTGCTGCTGCGGAGCCTTCGCTTTGCTCACTGAGCCTCCGTCTTCCTCACGCGCTCGTACGGCTCGTCACAGTGCCGGCACACGAGCGCACGCGCGCCGGACTCGAGGATCGTGTGCTTGGTCCGGGTCGGCCGCGAGCAGGCCGGGCAGACGAGCATGACGTTGGAGTAGTCCAGCGGCGCCTCGAAGTCGACGACTCCGCCCTGCGCCACGCTGACCCCGCCGCGCGAGCGGCCGGCTTTCGTGTGGCGCTTGAGGATGTTGACGCCCTTGACGACGATCTTGTGCTTGTCGGGGATCGTGCGCAGGACTTCGCCGGTCTTGCCCTTGTCCTTGCCCGCGGTCACGACCACGGGGTCGCCCGGAGCAAGGTCGAGCCAGCGGCGCTTCGGTCTTCTTGGAGGCGGCCTTCTGCTTGCTCACTGCGCCTCCGTCTTGCGCACGCGCTCGTAGGGCTCGCCGCAGTGGCGGCAGACCAGCGCGCGGGCGCCGGACTCCAGGACGGTGTGCTTGGTGCGGGTCGGGCGCGAGCACGAAGGACAGACGAGCATCACGTTCGAGTAGTCGAGGGCGGCTTCGAAGTCGATGACGCCACCCTGGGCGATGCTGACTCCGCCGCGGGTCTGACCCGCCTTGGTGTGGCGCTTGAGGATGTTTACCCCCTTGACCACGATCTTGTGCTTGTCGGGGATGGTGCGGAGCACCTCGCCCTGCTTGCCCTTGTCCTTGCCCGTGACGACGATCACGGGATCGCCGGGGGCGAGGTCGAGCCAGCGTCGCTTGGGCTGTGCCTTGTTCTTGAGCATGTCGCCTAAAGGACCTCCGGGGCCAAACTGATGATCTTCATGAAGTTGCGCTCGCGGAGCTCGCGGGCCACGGGCCCGAAGATGCGGGTGCCGCGCGGGTTGTTCGCGGTCGCCAGCAGCACTGCCGCGTTGTCGTCGAAGCGGATGAGCGACCCGTCCGG
>DASVEP010000197.1:0-29842 GCA_036380475.1 Candidatus Dormiibacterota bacterium | reverse complement strand
GCGGGGGCTACGTCGACGACGGCTTCTGTCTACATACACAGCGGCTCGATGACCACGACGGCGGGCGGCATCAACCTGGTCGGCACCGCCTTGGTCAACGGTGGCGGCAGTGTCAACCCCGCGGCGACCCTGGGCGCTTCCCCAATCGCCGATCCGCTCGCGGCCGTCGCCGGGCTTGACCCCTCGCTCTGCGGCACCACATATACGCAGTACGGGCCGTGGGACTCCGGCAGCTCGGGTGCGTCGACGATCCCCGGTGGTGCGGCCGGGGCGGTGGCGTGCTATCCCTCGATCGCGATCCACGGCTCTGCCAGCGTGACCATGACACCTGGCAGATATGTGATCTCGGGGCCGATGACGATCACAAACGGCGGGTCGCTCGCCGCCAACGGCGTGTTCATCTATCTGTCGTGCAACTCAGGAGCCGGCTCTCCGGCGGCCCCGATCGCCTGCCCCGACACCAGCCAGGTCGGCGGATCGATTACCGTCTCAGGCTCCGCCCCGGTCACGATCACCGCTCAGAACAGCGGCACGTATCAGGGGCTTGCCATCATGGCCGACCGCCTCCTCACCAACGCGAACGGAACCGTGCTCTCACTTGGCGGAAGCGGCACCCTGAGCACGACCGGGACCGTGTACGCACGCAGCGGCCACCTGGACTTGAGCGGCTCCGCCGCGAGCCAATCATTCAGCTCTCGGTTCGTCGTGGGGACCGTCACCGAAAGCGGCTCGTCCTCGATCACCATCAACTACACGGCCAGCCAGAACTACGCCACGCCGGGCAGCCTGAAGCTGGTGGTGTGATGAAGAGGTTGTGGCTGGAGCAGGATCGGCAGCGGGGCCAGGCGATGGTCGAGTTCGCGCTCGTAGGCCTCATGTTCCTGGTCGTCGTCCTTGGGATCATGGACTTCGGATACTTCTATTCCGGAAAGGTGTCCGCGACCGCCGCGATTCGCGTGGCGGCGCGGTACGGCGCGGTGCACCCGATTTCGTGGGATAACTCGGCGAACCCGTCGACCAACTCCATCCAGGGCAAGCTCAAGCTCACCGCTGTTCCGGCCGTGGTGGTCAATGACGACGCCCATGTGACCATCTCGTACCTACGACCGGGTGTTCTGGCCGCGGGCACGATCTGCGGTCAGTACTCGGCGACCACAAACGCATTTGTCGGCGCGACAGGCGGTGACAACTTGTCCAACTGCCCGATCGCCGGCAACCTGGTGTCGGTGAAGGTGATCTACAACTACCAATGGATCACCCCCATGTTCAAGGCAGGCTTTCAGAACGTGACGATCACTGGCCAGGCGGACGAGTACATCGAAGGCTGACCCAAAACCCCGCGGCTACCATGGGCCCGTGCACAGACCGCAGGCGTGGATGTGCTCCTTGACCGCCACCGTGGTGATGAGCCTGCCTACGAGCATCTCGCTTGGATCGCAGCATCCACCTGATCCGGCCAACTCGAGTCCCGCTCCCGCGCAGCATTTCGCGGGTACGGATTACTCCCCCGCGACATGGATTGCGGCCGTTCCGACCAACTTCTCGGTGGCAGATCGCCCCCACGACTACCCCGTCGACTTCATCGTCATACACGACACCGAGACCACCTTTGCCGAAGCGGAGCGGATTTTTCAGGACCCGGCGATGCAGCGGTCGGCGAACTACATCGTCTCAGCCGGCGGGCAGATCGCTCAAACGGTCCTCGAGAAGGACATCGCGTGGCATGCCGGAAACTGGGACTACAACACCCGCGCGATCGGCATCGAGCACGAGGGATACGCGTACACCCCGGGCTCGTATACAAGGGCTGAATACCAGGCCAGCGCACACCTCGCCGCGTCGATCTGCTCGCGATGGGGCGTGCCGATGGATCGCGCCCACGTGATCGGTCACTACCAGGTGCCTGACCCTGACCACCCAGGACTGTTCGGAGGCTACGCGCACCGCACCGATCCAGGTCCGTATTGGGACTGGAACTATTACATCGGCCTGGCGGCGTCCTATGCCGGCGCCCTTCCGAGCCCGCCGCACATGATGGTCGATCCCGTCGCCACGAATGGCTTGAACAGCGCAACAGTCACATGGCAATCGGCGCGGTCGTGTCACCTCCCGATCCTTGGTTACGAGGTCGTCGCCCAGCCGGGCAACCTCAGCTCATACCTACCGGCCACCGCAACCACCGTGACGTTCAACAACTTGCAGCCCGACACGAGCTACACCTTCACCGTTACGGCCACCAATGCAGACGGACGTGACAGCCTTACCGCGAATCCGGTCATACCCGGACGTTGCAACCAGGTCCAACTGGGTGCGGCGCCAAACTCACCCCAACGGTATGGCGGCGTCGTGCTGCTCTTCGGCACGTCGGCGGGTTGTCTCAAACCGCTCTACGCCTTCGCGTTGTTGGCGCCCGGGTCAACCACCTGGGCAATGGCACAGCCCTACTCGAGCGTCTCAACGTTCGTCTGGAGCACCGGCAATGGGACCGGGACGTATTCCATCAGGCTGCTGGTCCGCGATGCCGACAGCCCGGGAACCAATATCGGTGCCCTAGGCGTCTATGACGGTTACAGCGACATCACATACACGGTGACTCCGACCGCTTACTGATACAACCGCGGCGCGCGCCTGGTGGTGGGCCGGGAGGGATTTGAACCCCCACAGCTTTCGCGGGTGGTTTACAGCCACTTGAGCTCGCCAATGCCCAGCCGACCCACTAAGGACAAGTAATCGTAAGCAATCCAGTCTCGGGGGCTTTGCCACGCCGTCCGGGCCAATAGAATGGCGCCGTGGCGCGAGGCTATGCCCGCTACGTCCTTGCGGTCATGGTCGGCATCAACTTCCTCAACTACGTTGATCGCTGGGTCGCCCCAGCAGCGGCGCCTCTGATCCAGAAGGAGTTCCACCTCAGCGACGCTCAGGTCGGCCTCCTCGGCACCGCCTTCCTCCTCGTTTACGCGTTGGCGGCCCTTCCGTTCGGCTTCTGGGGCGACCGCGGTGTGCGCCGCACCATCGTCGGAGTGGGCGTCACGATCTGGAGCCTCGCGACGCTTCTGTCCGGGTTCGCCTCCAACTACGCACAGCTCTTTCTGAGCCGTGCCTTGGTCGGCATCGGTGAGGCGAGCTACTTCCCTGCAGGCACGTCGCTCGTCTCCGACTACTTTCCGAAGGAGCAGCGGGGACGGGTCATGTCCATCTGGGGCGCAGGCAGCGCGGTCGGCATCGCCGTCGGGTTTGCCGGTGGCGGCCTGGTCGCCGACCATCTGGGCTGGCGCCCGGCCTTCTACTTCGCAGCCGTGCCCGGCATCCTGTGCGCACTGCTCGCCTTCACAATGCGCGAGCCCTTGCGCGGGAGCATGGAGAAGGTCGGGCCGGCGGTGAGGAAGACGACCGACGCCACCTTGGGCACGTTCATCAACCTGATGCGCATCCCGACCCTGCGCGCAACGATCCTGTCGCAGACGGCTCTGTACTTCGTCCTGGCTTCGAACGCCTTCTGGCTGCCGACCCTGCTGCACAGGCGCTTCGACATGTCGCTATCGACAGCGGGCCTGCTCTCCGGCGTTGTAATCGTGGCCGGCGGGCTCGTCGGCACGCTGGCCGGCGGCTGGATCGCGGACCGTCGAGCGAAAACGAGCCCTGCCGCGCATCTCGAGGTCGGCATCGTGGGCTTCCTCGGCGGCGCGGTCTTCATCACGATCGCGTTGGTAGCGCCGCTCAGCATCGGTCCGATCCCCGTCTTCATCCCCGCGTTTTTGATCGCGGTGATCGCGCTCTACCTTTACTCCGGTCCCTTCACCGCGCTGTCGCAGGACGTGGTCTCCCCCGCTCTGCGCGCGAGCAGCGTGACGATGCTGCTGTTCGTGTCACACGTTTTCGGCGACTCGCATTCGACCTACGACGTCGGCTGGATCTCCGACCACATACACAGCCTTCAGCTCGCTCTGCTGATCACTTCGCCGACGCTTCTGATCGTGGCCGCAATCCTGGCCGCGACCGGCCTCAAGGCGGTGAAGCAGGACACAGAGAGGATGGAGGCCGCGTGGGCCGTCCGGACCGGGGAGCCTGTGGCCGCTCCTAGTAGATGAAACCGACCAGGCGCCCGCCGAGCTGGCCTGGCTTGATGGTGCGCTGGTTGATCACGTCGAACGCGACCCAGTTCATCTCCGTCACCATCCACGACCCGTCCGGATTTACCGCCTCCACGTAGGCCACGTGGCCGGCCCAGCTCTCCCAGGTGACCATGATCGAGCCGACCTTGGGGGTCGGGCCGACCGAGTAGCCCTGTGCTGCGGCGTTCTGGTACCAGAAGCCCGCGTCACCGCGCCACGTCACGTTGCGCTTGGTCGCGACGTAGTAGGTGCACCAGCCGACCGGGAACCCATTCGCCACGTATGGACCAAGGCAGCAGCCGAGGACCTTGACGGGGTATCCGCCGCCCGTGCCCGAGCGCATGAGCAGCTGGTAGAGCGCGGGCGGCGGCGGGAAGGCCCCACCCACACCGTTGGGGATGACAAGAACAGTCCCCGCAACGAGCTGCGCGCTGCGCAGCCGGTTGAAGTCATAGATGCTCTGCGACTCCACCTGGTAGGTGGAGGCAAGGCCCTCGATGGTGTCGCTTGCCTTGACGGTGACGACGACGCCAGGGATCGGCGGGATGATGATCTGGTCGCCGGTGGCGACCGCATCGTTCGAGAAGAGGTTCGTGTTAGACCATCGGATCTGGGACACGGTCACGTGGAACTTCGCAGCGATAGCGGTCAGCGTCTCACCGGGCTGCACGGTGTATGTGAATGCCTTGTGGCTGACAGGAGCAGAGCTCGGAATCGCGACTGGCTTGATGATCGTGCTGTAGCGACCGAGGTTGACGTCGCCCGCCGTTCCGCCCTCACCAGCAACGACTGCTTCGGCGTTGACGGTTCCGAGTCGAGAGGTCAAATAAGCCGGAACGTGTTTGTCCATCGACGCGTACGACGAGATTCCAACAGCTATCGCAAGCACGACAGCATGGGTCAGGTATCGATGGACTCGCAAATGTCTACCCCTAAACGTTGCGATTGATTAAGAGAACCAGCCCGCAGGCCGAACCCCAGAGAACGGCGGTCAAAGTAACAGACGCCCGGTGAGCCCGTCAACCCGGCGGTTGTTTGCCCCCACTTTTGCGAACGCAAGTTCGCCGTTGGATTCTGATCTCAGCTCCAACTTGAGAATGGCGTGCTTTTTGACGGTGGAGCGAACGATAGTTCGCACCGCCAGAACCGACTGGCGCCGCTTCGAAAGCAGGCTGAGGCGCAGCTTCATGGGCGGTACAACGTTTGGGGGCTGCGTAAGCTTGCTGCCCCGAGATCGGCTTCTAGGGGCCTCCGCGGGCGTAAATCGTTTGCCCTGAGACAAAGCCGGATTCGTCGCTGCACAGGAATGCGATCACGCTCGCGATGTCTTCGGGCTGACCGACGCGGCGAAGCGGGATCTGCGATGCCGCACCAAGCTTGAACGTCTCGTAATCGATGCCCATGCGCTCAGCGGTGGCGCGAGTCATGCGCGTCTCCACGAATCCAGGGGCAACCGTGTTGACGTTGATGTTGAACGGGCCAAGCTCGATGGCGAGTGTGCGAGCCATTCCCTGCAGGCCCGCTTTGGCGGCTGAATAGTTCGCCTGTCCTCGGTTGCCGAGCGCGGACGTCGATGAGAGGAACACCATCTTTCCGTATTTCTGATCGACCATGTGCCTCTGGGCGGCACGTGCAGACATGAAGGTGCCCTTGAGATGCGTATCGATGACGGCATCCCAATCCTCATCGCTCATCTTGAAAAGCAGGTTGTCGCGGATGATGCCGGCGCACGTCACCAGCACATCGAGCCGGCCGAACTCCTTGACCGTTCGCGCCACCATCGCTTCCACCTGGTCGCGATTGCTCACATCACATGCGATTCCGAGCCCACCGATTTCGCTCGCAGTCTCCCGGGCCGGGCTCTCGTCGAGGTCCGACACGGCGACCTTCGCGCCGCCGGCGGCCAGGAGGCGAGCGGTCGCGGCACCGATGCCCCGCCCTCCACCGGTCACGAGCGCGACCCGATCGTCGAACCTCATTCGGTCTCCGTGTCCAGCGCCGTGCCGCCGTCTTTGCGCGGGTCGGATGCGCCGTGAAGGAAGCCATCCTTCTCTCCGACGATCAGCTGCGGGCGCGCGAAGTACGAGTCGTAGTTGAGCGTCCGGCGATTGACGCTATAACCGCGCTTTTCCAACCCGCGACTCACCGCCTCTGGAATGCGACCCTCGACCTGCACCACGTCTCCCTGGAAGTCGACTCGTGGTGCGCTGACCGCCTCGACCGGCGTCATCTTGTGATCCAGCACGTTCACTAGCACCTGCATGATCGCGGTCACGATTTTCGTGCCGCCAGGCGCCCCGATGCAAACGCGCAGCCGGTCGCCGTCGAAGATGAATGTAGGCGTCATGCTCGTCGCTCGAGTCTTCCCGGCACGGATCGAGTTCGGGTTGCCGGGATGCGGGTCGAAACAGTTCATGTAGTCGTTGTAGCCAAAACCAAGGCCAGGCGTGACGACTCCGCTCGCAGATCCGAGCGTGTGCGTGAGTGAGACCGCGTTGCCTGAGTCATCGACGACGGACACATGCGTCGTGTCGGGTCGATCGTGCACAGCGACTGCCTCGGCAAAAGCAACCTGTCTTGCCTTGGCCGCATAGTCCTTGTCGGCGAGGGCGCCGGTCGGCACGTCCACGAATCGTGGGTCGGCGACATGCAGCTCGCGGTCGGCCACCGCCCACGCCATCGCCTCGACGAGCAGCCGCGCACTCCCAGCGCTTGGCCACCCAGAAGAGCCCACGTCGTAGCCCTCGAGGAAGTTCAGCATCTGCACCAGCGTGATGCCCGCGGCCGGCGGTCCCGCGGTCACGACCGAAAGCCCGCGGTACGTGCCCCGCAGCGGCTCCGCCACATTGACCCGATAGCTCGCGAGGTCGTCTCGCGTGATAAAGCCCTGGTTGGCCTCGAAATCGCTGACCATCTGCTCGGCGATCTCGCCTCTATAGAAGGTGTCGGGCCCCTCGTTCGCGAGCCGTTCGAGCGTCCGCGCAAGGTCCGCCTGCACAAACCGGTCGCCAATGTCGAACAGCTCGCCGTCGCGCGTGTAGATCGCTTTCGCCGCGGGAGTCGCCTGGATGCGCCGGCGGTTGGGCACGACGTCGGGCCCGTAGTCGGTGGTCCAGTAGCCATGCATGTAACCGGTTACAGCAAAGCCATCGCGCGCGAGGGGAATCGCGGGCTCGATGGCCTGGGCCCACGTGATCGTTCCGTATCGCGTCAGCGCTTCGTGCAGCCCCGCGACCGTGCCGGGAACGCCTATCGATTGGTAGCCGACGTCATTCAACCACCCGTCGAGGACGTAGCCGTAGCGGTCAGCGGCCTGCCGGAGGTAGAGATGCTCCCACTGGTCTTCACGGACGCGCGAGCCGGCCGTGGCATAGAACTCGAGGAGGGCGTCGCCGCTCTTCGGGCTGTGCACGAGCATGACCCCGCAGCCACCGATGCCGCACATCTGGGGGTCGAGAACGCCCTGCGCGAACGCGCACGTGACGGCCGCGTCGACCGCATTGCCCCCACGACGCATGACCTCGAGGCCGATCTCTGCCGCTACCGGCTGCGGGCAGACAATGATGGCCACGAGAAAAGGTTAATGAAGCCGATGACTCGCAAGATCGAACCCCAGGGTCCGATGGATCGTTGTAGGGACGATGGTCGACAGATTCCTGGCCCGCGTCGGCACCTTTGGCGCGATTTTGATCCTGGTCGTCGCGGTCTTTATCACCGGTCTGGCGGGAGCAGCACTCGAGCACGTCCGTCTGGCTGCCCATCAGCAGCAGGGTGAGCAAAGCCAGCAGCAAGGCGAATCCCAGCAGGACTCACAGGGCGAACAGGGAGACAGCAAATCTCAGAAGCAATCCGGCCAGCAGGGCCAGTCTCAGGAAGGCGGGAATTCAAGCTCCGGCGCTCAGGAGGGCGAGCACTAGCGCGCGTCAGGCAGGTCAGGCCACGAGGCGGGGTCGTGACCGACGTTCGGCAGGCTTCCCGTCCTCCAGTAGATTCCACGACTGCGCTGCATCAGCTCTTCATCGACGAGGTATCGACGCAGCGTCGCGAAGTCCGGGTGGCGCCGACCGATGATGAGATTCACCTCGGACTCCGGATAGCGACGGCCAGGCTGAAAGTCCTCGACCAGCCAGCGCAGGATCACCATCCTCTTCTTGTGCTGGGCTGGGATGGCCAGCAAGCCGCCGCCTGCGCCGACGAAGTTCTCAAGGACACGTGCTTCGTACTCGGGTTCGCTCGAGAGGCTATCCCGGCCGGGTCGTTCTAGCCGAAAATCCCCGGCCACTGTTTCGAAACATCGGCCTGCGTCACGCCTTTGGCGGCGCTGACGCCCGGGCACCCGGCATCGACCTTGGAGTCCTGTGGCTGGTAGTCGTGGTAGGACTCGAGCGTGTAGTGGAGCGTGCCGTTGGACAGGAACCAGCTGACGAACTCAGCCTGGCATTGCGTGACGATGATCGTGAGCGAGCTCGACAGGCCGCCCTGTTTTGGCGGATTGGCGGCGTTGCCCTGCACCGGTGTGGTGTCCGATGTCGCGGTGCCGACTCGGATTACAGGGATGTTCGTGTAGACCGTCCTGATGTTGGTGCTCGTCTTGCCACCGATGACCGCCACCAGAGACACATAGTCCCCGACCTGGATGTAGCCGGCGACGCCCTGCTGCTCGCCAGTAGGAATCGTGAGTGCAACAAATCCACTTGGTATCGGTAGATAAGCGGACTGCGGACCGATGACCGCGTCGCTGGTCGTGAGCAACAGGTTGTTGGTCACGGCCTGTCCCTTCGAGATGTTTATCGCCGCAATCACGTTGGTGAGGTCAGAGATCTTTGAAAAGGCTCCCACCGGCACGTCAGCAGCGTGGTACTGAGCCACGATGAGGTCGGCTGGAAGGATGGGGACGCGGATCTGCAAGTCGCGAGCAGCGACGACGACAGGGACGTTGCCAACGGAAGTTCCGGTGGCGCTCGAGGTGTAGAAAAGCACGGCACCGGCCGTCAGGAGGGCCAGTACTGCTCCACCGATGATGAAAGGTAGGCCGGCTCGACGCTTGGAAGACCTCGACGACCCTGCGCGGGTGCTCACTTGCGGCGAGTATAGGCTTAGGGAAGCTCAATTCCGCCGCTTAACGGATACGCTTAGGCGCTCCCACAGTGGTACCTGTCCTACTAGCCGCAGCCCTCGGATTCAGCGTGCTGATGATCTTCATCGGCCTCGGACGAACTCCGCCTGAGCGGGACACCGGAGCGCTGGTCGAAGAGCGGTTGCAGCACTACGAGGGAAAGCGCCCGCTCACGATCACCGAAGTAGAGCTTGCACAGCCGTTCGCCGAACGTTTCCTTCGTCCCGCGGTGGCGCGCGCCGGCAAATTGTTGTCGCGGTCAGGGCCCGGAAAGGCGCGGCAGGACCTGCTGAACCGCATGGAGCTGGCTGGGCGGCCCGGCAACCTCACACCGGAGGACTTCGGCGCGATCCGCATCATCGCCGCGGTTCTGATGGGCGTGGCTGGGATCCTGATCGGGCTGCTCCTTGCCAACCCGGTCTACCTGGTGATCTCGCTCGCGTTCGGCACGATCCTCGGCTTCTATCTTCCAGTGCTTTGGTTGAAGCAAAAGGTCGACAAGCGCCGCTCGGACATTCAAAAAGCGCTCCCAGACGCGATGGACCTCATGGTGATTGCCGTCGACGCAGGCCTCAGCTTCGACGCGGCTCTGATGAGGGTGACGGACAAACAGAAGAACGCCCTCACGTTCGAGTTTGCAAAGATGCTCAAAGAGGTGGCCTTCGGGCGGCCCCGGATGGAGGCTATGGACGAGCTCGGCCGCTCCAGCGGTGTCGATGACCTTCACAACTTCATCCAGGCCGTCATCCAGTCGGAACAGTTCGGCACCGGCATCGGCAGGATCCTGCGGCTGCAGGCGGATGAGATGCGCCGAAAGCGACGCCAGCGCGCGCAGGAGAAGGCGGCCCAAGCAACCTTGAAGATGCTTCTGCCCATGGTCGGCTGTATCTTCCCGACGCTGTGGATCGTCCTGCTCGGACCGGCCATTCTCGTCCTGATGAAGTCGAGAGGCTAGTCACTCACTCGGAGCCCGTGCGTAACGGCCTTTGGTTGGTAGGCGTTCAGTCCCGCGTGGGCGCAACGGAGTGAGGGCGTTGCCTCTGGCGGTGCAGCGGATCTTTGTCGCCGCCGTCCTTTTGGTGGTGCTGACTGTCCCCAGCATGGCGACGCTGTGGGTCTCGACGCCATCGGCCACCGACGTCCAGGTCCGCGTCGAAGACCTCACCCGCCATTACGGCGTGGTCCTGCTTGGCCCCGGCGACATCCCAACCATCCTGGCCAAGGCTGTCGTCGCGACCGAAGACGAACGGTTCTACACCCATCACGGCATCGACTCCATCGGACTCGGGCGCGCCTTTCTGTATGACGCTGCGCACCGCTGCCTGTGTCAGGGCGGTTCCACGATCACCGAGCAGCTCGTCAAGGACGTGTACTTGGGGGGCTCGGATCGCGGCTACAACAAGATGGTCGACGCTGTGCTCGCGCTGAAGGTCGAGCAGGTCCTGACCAAGCAGGAAATCTTGGCCGACTACCTGAGCGAGATCACGACCGGCTTCGGCCACCGCGGTGTGAGCGCCGCGGCCTGCGCGTATTACCAGGCGCCATTGCAGAGCCTGACCCTCGGCCAGTACGCCCTCCTGGCGGGCGTGACCCAGGCCCCCTCGTTATACGACCCGACCATCGATCCTGAAGCGGCAGAGCAGCGCCGCAGCGAGGTGCTGGCGCTGATGGTCTCAGAGGGCTTCATCACCTCGGCGCAGGCGGATGCGGCGAACGCCGAGCCGGTGCTGGTCACCGGCACGCACCCGGCCGTGACCTGCGCTCCCCCCGCTTGAGCCTGGACTAGGGGGCCCACGCCATCGGCGACGTGGCGTCGAAACCGTCGCTGGTGGTGATCTGGATCGGCTTGATCACCGGGGCCACCACCGGCGGAGCGGGCGTCGGACTCGGAAGCGTTCCGTTGTAGGGACCCCCTGGGGTCGGTGTGGGAACTGGGGTCGGGCTCGGCGGAGGCGGTGCGTACGCGTCTTTGGGAAGGAACCACAGCTGGAAAGGCGCGGCGGCGACAGCGGGCGAAAGGAACGCGATTCCCGAGCCGTCGGGCGCCCACGTGGGTTGGGCGACCAGCCGGTCGGTGACGATCGCATAGAGAGGACCAAGGCTCGACCCATTCCATGACGCGACCACCAGGTCGGCGATCTGCTTTTCGTGCGTGCAGATCATGGCCACGGAATGGCCGTCAGGCGAGAGCGCCGGCTCTGAGCAGTCGTCACTCGGCGATGTGAGCGCCTTCCCCTCTCTGCCGCTCGGCGTGGCCCGCGTCGTGAGCCAGAGCTGGCCGACCAGGTTGCCGTCGGGTCCGTAGCTGTACTTCGTGTACATGATCCCGCCGGTGGGCAGCGGTATCGGCTGCATGTCGCCACCCGTGTAGTCGTTGGAGTTGGTCCAGATCTTTCCCTGGGCGATCGTGCCTCCAAGCGGCATCGCCCAGATGGAGAAGGGCACGTCGTACCCGAACTTTGGCTGGTCGTAGCTCATCCACAGCGTGCCGCCATCCGGGCTCAGGCGCGGATAGAAGGACCAGTGCATAGCGGTGGTGTCGAGGTGGTTCCGCGCCGGCGCCTGGTTGTTGGTCACCTGCCGCAGCACCTGTCCAAATCGTCCGAGGACGTAGACATCCGAGTAGTAGCCCGTCTTCTTCACCGCCAGCAGGTTGCTGCCGTCGGGATACAGCGAAGGCTGCGACCACCCGGATTCGGGGGTCAGCTGGTGGAATCGCCCTACGCTGAGGCTGTAGATCGCGCCCGACTGGCTCAGGTAGAGCGTCCCCGGAAGCGTGAACGCGCGTGTGCGGGGCGTCGCGGCCGTTGGCTTTTGAGCGGGGACCGCCACCTTTGACTGGCGCCCGCCCAGGTACACGAACGTTGTGAAGCTGGACACCAGCATCAACACGCACAGCCCGACCCCGAGCAGGAGTCTCGAGATCATGATGGGAAGTACTGGCGAACCAGGTAGAGGATTGCCGGCCAATTCGGTATGAGGCTGCCCTCAGGCCCGCCGCCATGGAACAGCGGCGGCAGCATGACCATCGAGTTGATCGCGTCGGGGTTGTCGAAGCTGGCCGCAAGCGGTATCAGCGAGGCGACTTGATCCAGGCTGATGCTCGTCTTGATCTCACCACCCAGCGCCGCCGCGATCGACGGCACGTCCGCCGCAGACAGCTGCTTAGCCTTCGCCCTGATCGCCAGCAGCACCTGCTGCTGTCGTTTCGAGCGACCGATGTCGCTCTGAAGGTCGTTGTGGCGCGACCGCACGTATTGCATCGCATGGACACCATCCAGATGCTGCGGTCCGGCGAGGACAGCGATGCGTTCGTACCCATATGGATCCGAGGCAAAGATGTCCTGCGGGTAAAGATCATCGACCACAGGGTTGCTCGTCACGACATCGATGCCGCCGATCGCGTCGATCAGCTTGATGAGTCCCAGCAATCCGATCCAGATGTATGCATCGATGCGGACGCCGAAGTCGTTCCGGACTGTGGCGACCGCCGCGCCCGCACCACCGTACGAATAGGCGCCGTCGATCTTCGCGGTTCCGCCGGTGGACAGCGGCACGTAGAGATCGCGCGGGATCGACAGCATCGTCACCGAATGCGTCGAAGGCACGACCCGGACCAGGATCATCGATTGCGTCAGCACATGGTCGGCAGAGAACTTCGAGTCGTCGTCCGACCCGAGCAGCAGGACCGTCAGGGCGCCCTGTTGCTGTGCGACGGCGCTGGGCGAAGGCGAGCCCAGCGAGATCGGCGATGGCGTGGGCGATGCGACGTTTATGACCTGCCCGGTCGCGTCCCAGGCGAGCTTGGCGGCAGGAAGGAAGTACGCGAGGCCACCTGCCATTGCCGAGAGACCGACGGCAAGGACAGCGAGAATGGCTGTGCGGGTGATACTCAGGCGCCTGCGCGAAGCTCTAGCGCGGCGGCCCGGCTTGATACCGAGCGGCACGGGCCAACATTCTAGACCGACGTTCGGTACAGCTTTGTAAGCGAGCTGTTAACGACCCTGAATCAGTGGTGCAACACTGCGATTTCGACGGCCTTTATGGCCAGGAAAAGAACCGCAAGCACGATGTAACCGGCCATCGTGAACATTGCCGCCTTTTTTGGGAGCGACCACGCCGGGCGCTCGAGCAAAGCGAGGGCGGGCATCCGCCAGTTCGCCTTTTCCGAAGCCGGCATCGCAGGCACGGGTTCGGCTTTGCGTGCGCTCCAGAGCATCCACGCGCTCGCGGCCACGACGACGACCGCGACCGCGACACCCAATGCCGTAATCAGGACCGTCACGTTCACCCGTGGGAAGATCGTCGAGACGACCAGCACGAGCGAGAGCACCAGGAGCGTGCTCACGATCGCCGTGGCGACGACGTTCAGCCAGGGCTTGTTGATCCATGGGCCCAGGACCGCGCGGTCATTACATAGAAGGACGAGGAAAACCGTCGCGCTCGGCAGCAGCGTGCCCGCGAGCGCCTGGACCGCGGTCGTGATCAGCCCTAGAGGCGCGTGCGGGATGAGCACGATGGCGGCGGCCAGCGCCACCATCGCGGCGTACGAACCGTAGAAGAACTTCGCCTCGCGAAGGCCGCGGTGCAACGAGTGACGGATCCCAAAGATGTCGCCGAATGCGTAAGACGTCGCGAGCGTGACGGCCGATGCTCCCACGATCGACGCGTCGAACAGCAGCAGCGCAAAGATGGAACCTTCCAGCGGCGTGAGATGCCGGGCGAGCCCATGCGCGATGGCCAGCGCGTCGGTGAAGCGGCCGAACTCGTTGGTGCCGGTGAAAGCTGAAGCCGACGCCATCATGATCGCGGCGGCGCCGATCACGACCACGAACGCGCCCAGCACCGTGTCGGCCTTCTCGTAGTCGAGCCAGCGCGGCGTGATCCGTTTGTCGATCACGTTCGACTGCTGGAAGAAAAGCTGCCAGGGCGCGACCGTCGTGCCGACGATGGCGATGATCAAGAGCGCGGCGTCTGACGTGAGGCCGCCCTGGATTCCAGGCTTGATCAACCCGGTCAGGGCCGCTTTCGGATCCGGGTGCGCGAGCGCGACCAGGGGCAGGACGAGCAGGCTCGCGAACAAGAACACGAACATCGCCCGCTCCCACCGCCGGAAGTTCCCGGTGACGGTGATACCAATCAGGATCAGCGCCGCGAGCGGGACGACGGCATATGGGCTGAAGCCGAAGTACTGTCCGGCGAGGCTGACGCCGATGAACTCCGTGCTGATCGTCAAGAAGTTCAAGACGAACAGATCCCCGACCGAGAACCAGCCCCAGAAGCGCCCGAAACGCTCGGCGATCAGCCTAGCGTGGCCGACGCCGGTGACCGCGCCCAGCCGCACGACCATCTCCTGGTTGACGATCAGCACCGGGATCAAGAGCACGAGCGTCCAGAGCAACGAATAGCCATAGTCCTGGCCGGCCTGCGCGTATGTGGAAACCCCACCGGCGTCGTTGTCGCCGACCATGACGATCAGCCCTGGGCCGATGATGGCTGCGAGGGTCAGGAGCCGCCGCCGCCAGGTACGGCGCGGGGCCATGTCGCTGAGCCGGATCGTCCCGAAGGCGCCGTGGATGTCGCCGACGTGCGCCTGGTCGAGGACGGCTGAGGTTGGGATGAGCTGCGAGTCGTCTTTCATCGGCTCGCGCTCCGACATGTCGACCTATACGCCGCTGCTTGCTTCGAGGCGGGCTCGCCACTCTTCAGGGACGATGGCCTCGATCACATCGTCGGCGCTGACCGCGCCGACCAGGTTGCCCGCCACATCGGTGACTGCAAGGGCGATGAGGTTGTAGTCGGCCATCGTGAGCGTGACGTCCGTCACGTCGGCGCCTGTTGTCACGCGGCAGGTGGTGAGCTCCAGCTCCTCGATCTTGCGCGTCCCTTCGGCTCGCAATAGATCCGCCGTGCCGATGCTGCCGACCAGCTTGCCTTCCTGCTCGGTCACGAAAACGGTGCTCAGCAGCTGGTGCGGAGCCTTGTCGTCGATGCGCACGGCCTCGAGCGCTTCGGCAACGGTCGCACCCTTGATCACCCAGACGTAGTCGGGGCTCATCATCCCGCCTGCCGTGCTCGGGTGATACTGGAGAAGCTTGCGCAGCTTGTGCTGCGCCGTCGGCGACATGAAGTCGAACACCGGCTTCCGCCGCTCCTGGTCCAGCTCACCCAGGAGATCTGCAGCATCGTCGGGAGCCATGCGCTCCAGGACCTTGGCCGCCTCATCGTTGGACATCGACCTCAGGAATTCGACCTGATGCTCGGTGTCCATCTCCTCAAACACGTCGGCCGTCAGCTCCATGTCGCCTTCGACCGCGTCGAGAATCTCCTCGCCCTCGTCGTGCGAGACGCCTTCGACCAGGTCGGCGATCTGCGCGGGGTGGAGGCGTCGCAGGCGCTGCAGCGGCATCAGCAGCTTCGCCGTCGGCACGTGCCCGACAAACGGCTGCACGTCCTTCCAGTCGAGGATGGCGTGCCTGCGAAGGTCGGGCCGGCCGCGACGTGGAACGAGGCGGCGCAGCATGGCTCGCGGGCTCCGGTCGATGCCGATCAACCGCCATCCGTCGTCATGCAAGGAAAGGACGAGGTCGTGCGCCCGCACCGCGCGGCCGCGCGCAACGTCGACGAGGTGCCTGCCGAGAACGTCGGCCGCGAGCAGAACCTCGCCTGGGCGCCTCTGAAAGTCGCCGGTGTCCAGCTTCTGGGTGTTGAGGCGCACCTCTCCGGGCGCGATCTTCTCGATGTTCCGACTGCTGACGAACACTTCACGGCCGCCCATTCGGACCTTGATTCCAGTCACGGGCGGGTATCCGCCGCCGTCCAGCTTGACGATCAGGTCTTCGAGCTTGCCCAGCTCCTCTCCGCCGGGGCTCAGGACGGAACTGCGAAGAAGCTGGGTGACCATCAACCTTCGCTTCTCAGGGATCGCCCCACCATTGCCGGCCCCACCGCTCGCCTGCGGCCGGCCGTCCGCGTGCTTGTTCATGTCGCTCATCGATTCACCGCCACCGCGGTCCTCCATTGCCGGCCGGCGCCACGGCGGATGCCACGCGCTCGCACCGGACCCAGGCCATTATCCCGCGAGGGGGCGGCGCCGGTCGCTCAGCCGGCTGCGGGCGCGCGCTTGACCACGGTTGGTTCAGGCGCCTTCACAGGATGATGGTCGGGCGCGTGTTCCTGGACGTAGCCGCAGATCTTGACGATCACCTTGTCCTGCGCGGTGAGGTGGTGCTGCAGCCGGGCACACTCGTGCAGCACCGCCTCGGCGTCGAGGAACGTCTGCTGGGCTCGATGGTCGCCGGCCTGGCCGAGCACGTCCTGCCCGACCATGATCACGAACATGAAGATCAGCTGGAGCAAGCTCGAGATGAACAAGAGAAACGCAAACGGATACGGATCGAACTTGATCAGACCGACCAGGGATAACCCCATCCAGCCGAACTGCCCGATGGCGGCGACGTAGAAGGCCCACATGGTGCCCACCGTTCGGGTCAGGAAGGCCGCGATCTGTCCGTTGATCCCGATGTGATGGTCCGCGACGCGCGGCGGCGCGACCGCGCGGCGCTTCTGGATCCAGGGGTGAGGCTGTGACTCGACGAGGCTGATGCCTCGATTCAAGATCCGGTCCTGCGACTCGAGGTGGCGGTGAAGCTGCTCGACCTCGTGCAGGATGGCCTCCGCGTCGTTGAAGGTGGCGACGGCGCGCTTGTCTGCTGTGATTCCCAGCACCTGCTGGCCGACCAGGATGATGAAGACGAGCAGCAGCTGGACGACGTTGCCGAGAAAGAGCAAAAACGCGAACGGGTAGGGATCGACTCTGTGCAGAGGCCCCCATGTCGCAACGATCATCCACAAGGAGATGAATCCGATCGTGAAGTAGACGACCCACATCGAGCCGACGTGCTTCGTGATCCATGCGGCCAGCCGGCCGTTGAAGCCGACGCGTTCGTCGGCCACAGTCGGCGGCGCTTTCAGCTTCCTCTTCTCGGTATGCGGGTGTGGGTCGTGGACGAAGTCGACCTCAGCCATTGGTGCGGGTCCTCCCGACGCGAAGTTTGAGCATGGTCATTCGTCGTCTGCGGGCATCATGAGGACGGGGCAGCCTGCGCCGTGCACCACCTTGTGACCGAGGTCGCCTGCGATGCGGTCGTGAAGCCCATGCACGTGATGGCCGCCGATGACGATGAGCTCAGCGCCGAATTCCTGGGCCTTTTCGAGGATGAACTCTGCCAGGCGGTCGGGTCGGTGACTGTCGATATTCGACCTCGCTTTGACGCCGGCTTCGACGAGCAATTGGGCGATTTCCTCACCGAATCGAAATGACTCGGGGATCGTCTCCTTCTCGATCGTCGCCACCGAGGTGACGATCCGCTCCCGCATATGTACGACGAGCACGTCGGATCCAAACGCTTTGGCCAGGCCGGTGACGACCGGCACGGTCTCGCCGGCATCCTCCGGGCCGCCGACCGCGACGACGATCTTCGAGAACATCAGCCCACCCTCCTGTTCCTGGACTCACGCACGCCGCGATTATCCCTACGATCGGCGCGGAAATGGCGGGTCGCGCCCAGCACTACCGGGACGAGCTGAAGAAGCGTCGGGGCGTATGGGATTCGTACCTGAAGGCCAACTCCGGGCTTCCCGGCCCGCGGGCGAATCTGGAGCTCGTGGCGGCGGTCGGCGACGTGGCGGACGCCGACCTTCTGTGGCGCCTGTCGGCGTCGAGCGATGAGTTCCTTGCACTCTGCGGGACCGCGGGCCTCGGCCGGCTGGCGGCAACGGACGCAGCGGCGCTGCCGAGGCTGAAGGAACTTGCGGCCGACCCGCGCTGGCGAGTGCGTGAAGGCGTAGCCATCGCTCTGCAGCGGATGGGTCGTTCGGACATGGCCGGGCTCATTTCTCAAATGAAGGCGTGGTCGAAGGACGGTCCGTTCGTGCAGCGAGCTGCGGCCGCCGGCCTCTGCGAGCCGGCCCTCCTCAAGGATCACGCTGAGGTACGGCGCGTGCTGCTCCTGCTCGACCAGATCACGCGCTCGGTGGCTGCGACCGTCGACCGAAAGCAAGAAGGCTTTCGGGTGCTGCGGCAGGCGATGGGTTACTGCTGGAGCGTGGCGGCGGCAGCAAACCCTGATGCCGCGCGACCCCTGCTGGAAAAATGGCTGGTTTCGCAAGACCCCGATATCGCCTGGATCCTGCAGAGCAACCTCGGCAAAGCGCGCATGGGCGCCCTGGGCAAGCAATGGCTTGGGACCTGGTCAAAAGGAGCCGGCAGCAGCCCGTAACGAGTCCCGCCGCTGGAACGTATCGATAGATGTGGCGAAGGGTCTCTGTTCCCTGGTCTTCGCTCTAACTTTGGCGGTAGCAGGGTGTACAACCGCGCCGACTGCGACCGCCCTGCCGACGCCGTCGGGCCAGGTAATCCCCTGGACCCCTCTGACCCCCAACCTCACGCCGCCGCCGGTGCCGCTGGGGCCGGCGCCGATCCCCGCAGGAACGCTGCCTTGCCAGGCAGCCGACCTCCTCGCAGTGGTGATCGGCATCAACGGCGCGACCGGCCACGTCCTGACAAGCTTCGGTTTCGCGGGCGCCGGCTCGGCCTCATGTTTCCTCGATGGAACGCCGTCGGTCGGGCTCGTCGATTCCGACGATCACCTGATCCGAGTCGATCAGCGGGCGCCGTACATGCCGCCCAGGCAGCCCGGACGCTCGCTTGTATCGCCTGGCCCTTTCCCGACTCCGTATACCGCGCTCTCGGTCGGCCAGGCGAGTCTGACGATCGACTGGGGATCGCAGCCTGAACCATGCTCGGGTGCCCCGGCCGTCATCCCGGCGAAGGCACTAATCGCGATCCCGGCCGGCGGGATTCTCTCCGTTGCGATTCCGCCGGAACCGGCCATCTTTGCGTGCCAGGGCCTCGGCGTGGGTGCGTTCGAAGGACCGTACGTCGCCATCCAGCCAAGCCCACCGCCATCGCTGCCGGCAATAGGCATGCAAGTGCCCAGCAGCGGCCATGTAGGAACCGCGCTCCCCTACCTCGTCACGCTCACCGCCGACCGCAATCAGCCTTTCGATTTCTCCACAACGTGTCCCACGTACGAAGAGGAGCTGTTCGCGGATGTCTCAAAGGGCAGCCCGCCACTGGGCGGCAAGCACCTGTATGCGCTGAACTGTCAGCCGGCTGGGGCGCTCCCGGCCGGGGCAAGCATCACGTTTCAGATGGTGTTCCTGGTTCCCGGTGATGCGGCGCCGGGCACGTACACGCTGACGTTTGCCCTCGGCTATTGGAATGCGATGACCAGCTACGCGCAGGCCCAAGTGACGATCCGGCGCTAGTCATTCATTTTGGCGCCCCGCGAGGGATTCGAACCCCCGACCCTCTGCTTAGAAGGCAGATGCTCTATCCACTGAGCTAGCGGGGCCGAGCCGCCATCTCGGAGAGAATACGCGTGGGGGTGATGGTGCATGGCTGACACGCTGAAGCGGCTGAAGGCGATCCTGGCCGAGGTTATGGACCTCCAGCGAGCAGGCGCTGTGCTCGATTGGGACCAGGAGACGTATATGCCGCCGGGCGGCGTGGAGAACCGTGCTGAGCAAGCGTCGACGCTGAGCGAGGTGGCCCACCGGCGCTTCACCTCAGAAGAGGTGGGTCGCCTGCTCGATGAAGCAGAGGCCGGCGCCGCGAAGCTGCCTTTCGACTCCGACGAAGCCAGCCTCGTGCGCGTCACCCGCCGCGATTACGAACAGGATCGCAAGCTGCCGGCCGAGCTCGTCGCCGAAATTTCGCGCGCAAGCTCCACATCGCGACCGCACTGGATCAAAGCTCGTCGCGAAGCCAACTTCGAGCTCTTCGAGCCGTATCTCGAGAAGAACGTCGAGCTGAACAAGCGTGTCGCTGACGCGCTCGGCTACGAGAAGCGGCCATACGACGCTCTCCTGAACCGCACCGAGCCTGGGCTGACAACCGATCAGCTGGAGGCGATCTTCGACGAGCTCAAAGCCGCCATCGTGCCTCTGGTCGCCGACATCAAACGCCACTCAGATGCAGTCGACGATGCAGTTCTCTATCGCGGGTTCGCTCCGGACAGGCAGGTGCAGTACTCGCTGGATGCGGTCGCGAAGCTCGGGTATGACCTCGAGCGTGGGAGGCAGGACATCTCCACGCACCCATTCAGCATCGCGTTCGGTCCCGGCGACGTACGCATCACAACCCGCGTCAATCGCGACTTCTTCAACGAGTGCTTTTTCGGTTCTGTGCACGAGGCCGGACACGGCATGTACTTCCAGGGCATCGGCCGCAACCTGGACCGCACCACTCTCTGGGACGGCGCGTCCCCCGGCGTGCATGAATCGCAATCGCGGTTGTGGGAAAACCTGATCGGTCGCAGCCTCCCGTTCTGGCGTCATTTCTTTCCGGGCCTGCGCGAGACATTTCCTGAACCGCTCAAAGGTGTCGACGCCGAAGCGTTCTACCGGGCGGTCAACAAGTCGTATCCGTCATACATCCGTGTCGAGGCGGACGAGGTCACGTACAACCTGCACGTGCTCTTGCGTTTCGAGCTGGAGAACGACATGCTCGAGGGCAGGCTCAAGGTTCATGACCTGCCCGAGGCCTGGAATGAGACGTTCAAGTCGTACTTCGGTCTCGATGTGCGGAACGATCGGGAGGGCGTGCTGCAAGACATCCACTGGTCGATGGTGGGGTTCGCGGAGTTTCCCGGCTACACGCTCGGCAACATCATCGGCGCGCAGCTGATGGAGAAGATCCGGTTGGAGATCGTCGATCTCGACGACCAGGTCGAACGTGGGGAGTTTGGCGAGCTGCTGGGCTGGCTTCAAGAACACGTGTACCAGCACGGGCGGAAGTTCACCCCGAATGAGCTGCTCGAGCGCGCGACCGGCCGGACGCTCACGCCCAAGCCCTGGATCGCCTATGTGCAGCGGAAGTTCGGGGCGCTCTACGGTCTCGAGCTGACGAAGGACTGACTTCCATGCCTTTTGTGACCGCGCGCGATGGTGTGCGGTTGCACTTCGAGATCGAGGGTGATGGCGCGCCGCTGCTCTTGCACCTCGGGGCCGGTTGCGATTCGGATCTGTGGCGCGAAGCGGGCTACGTCGCGACCCTCGCCAAAAACTACCAATGCATCCTGTTCGACCATCGTGGTCACGGCGCCAGCGACAATCCGCGCGAAGTTGCCGCCTACCACGTCGACCGGTTCGTCGACGACATCCAGGCCCTCCTCGACCATCTCGGGATCGACTCGACCCACTTCTTCGGCTGGTCGAATGGCCTGCTGGTCGGCTCTGCGGCGGCGGCGAAATTGCCGGCTCGGATTCGATCCTTGATCCTCTTCGGCGCCGTCGGTAGGCCTCTCGCCGCGGCTGCGCTGGCGGAAGCAACCGAACGCAGGATCGCTGCGCTCAGGGCGGGCGGCTGGGACTGGCTGATCAACGCCTTCACGGAGGAGGAAGGCGAGTGCCCGGCCTGGATGCAGGATCGCATCAGGGCGACCGACCTGGAGCAGTTACTCCTATGGCAGCGCGCGAGGCTCGATTGGGAGATCACCCCGTGGGACCTGGTCGTCGGCACGCCATCTCCGTCGCTCGTCCTGGTTGGCGACCTCGAGGACCCGGAGCACCTTATGACCGAGGTGGCCGCCGGCATGAAAGACGGTATCGAGGCTCGCCTCCTGGGTCTTGGTCACATCAAGAGCTTCCTTGCGAGCGACCTCGTTCTGCCACACGTCGAGGCTTTCCTCGGAAACCACTAAACCTCGCCGTTTTCGAGCCGCTTGTCGGCTTAGACTCGGGGGCGATGGCACAGCAAAACCTCGAACAAGGCGTCCGATCGACCGAGCACTTCAGCCGGGAACTGGTCCGGGATTATCCCGACGCGGCCAAACATCTGAAGGCGCTGGACCTCAAGGTGGCGAGACTCGAGCGCCTGGTCGACGATCTGAGACGCCGGGTTGAGCTGCTCGAATCCGACGAGGAAGCCGTCTAGCCGGCGCCGAAATCGATGGGAGCTCGCGACTCCCGGTTCACCTCGAGCCTGAAGATGTCCGGCCGACCGTAGTGACCGGCGACGTCAAGGGTCCGCTTCGCCGCTGACGCGCGCTCAGGGTCGCAGTCCGCGTAGAGGATCCCATGCTCGTCGTGGAGCGGGCCGGCGGCCAGCTTTCCATCCGGGGCGACGATGACCGAGTCGCCCGAGTTGAACCACTCGTCCAGGTTCGGAAAGATTTTTGCGCGGTCTGGAAAGTCGGCCGGGATGTCCTTGCCCCGCATCGCCGTGCCGTTCCCCAGCACCCAACAGCGGCCTTCCATCGCGATGTGTCGCATGGTCGCCACCCAGGCGCTGCCACTGTCCCATGTCGGCGCGACATAGATCTCACATCCCTGCGCAAACAGGCTGAACCGCGCGAGCGGCATGTAGTTTTCCCAGCAGATCAACGATCCGATCCTGCCGGCCGGCGTATCGCTGACGCGCAGTCCGCTGGCGTCACCAATGCCCCACACCATCCGCTCCGGATTCGTGGGCATCAGCTTTCGATGCCGGTTCAGCACCTCGCCGTCTGGACCGATAAGGACGACGGTGTTGTACAGGGTGCCGCGGCTGAACTCCGAGTCACGCTCGTGCACCCCGATCGAAACCGTCTGTTTCAGGCGGCGGGCCGCAGCCTGGATCGGCTTCAGATCGCCGGCCGCGAGATCAACCGCGTTCTCGATTAGCCGGCGATGGATCTCGCCGGTGATCTCGTAGTCGTCGCCCGGGCGGAGACGCCACAGCCATTCGGGATAACCCGGCAGCCACACCTCCGGGAACGAGACCAGCCGCGCGCCCTTTGCAGCCGCCTCCTCCATCAGCTGCACGCCACGCTTGATGGTCTTGTCGCGATGCAGGAGCACCGGCGGGTGCTGGACGACCGCGACGCGATGCGGACTCGCCGCTTTCTTCGGAGGCATGGCGCCAGTCTATCCGGCGGCGGCTAGGGGTCCTCGCGAACTCACGGCGAAGCCTCAGAGTTCGTGGGGCACAAAATCTCCGGCGCGAGCGACCATACCGGGCAGCTCCTTGCCCAGCTGCTGGCCCAGCCAGCGTGAGCAGGAGATGAGCGCCTCGAGGTCGATACCTGTATCGACGCCGATTCCTCGCAGCAGATAAACGAGATCCTCCGTAGCGATGTTGCCCGTCGCCTTCGGCGCAAACGGGCAGCCGCCGGCCCCACCGACCGATGCGTCCAGCGAAACGACCCCACCGGCCAACGCCTCCACAGCGTTGGCGTAGCCGGTGTTTCGGGTGTTGTGGAAGTGAGCACCCACCGAGGCACCGAGGTCTCGAGCGCCACGCACGAGCTCATGCACCTGGGATGGGACCCCGACTCCAATCGTGTCGGCGAGGCAGACCTCGTCCGGCGGGATCGCCATGAGCCGCTCGACCAGGTCCAGGACGCGCTTCGCGGGAACGCGGCCTTCGAACGGACAGCCAAAGGCGACGCTGATGGTGACCGTGATCGGCACCCGATCCGAGCGCGCCCGCGCCACCAGGCCCAGCGCGGTCTGCAGGCCCTGTTCGGTCGTCGCGTTTTGGTTCCGCCGGCCGAACTCATCGGTGGCGGCGAATGCGTAGTGCACTTCGTCCACCCCGGCAGCGATCGCGCGCTCGTAACCCTTCTCGTTGAGGACCAGGCCGGCGTATGAGGTCCCCGGCCGTCGATGAAGCGCCGCCATGACCTCTTCGGCGCCGGCCATCTGCGGGACAAGCTTCGGGTTGACGAAGCTTGCCGCCTCGATGCGCTTCAACCCGGCAGCAGCAAGCTTGTCGCACAGCTCGGCGCGTACGGCTGGGTCGAGCGCGCGGTCCTCGTTCTGGAGGCCGTCGCGCGGCCCTACGTCGGAAATGATGAGAGCCATATAGATAAAGGTAGACGCGGCTAGCCCAGCAGGTCCGACATCGGCTGCGCCCTGGCCGCCGCGCCCAGCCGGCCGACACCGAGGAGGTCCTCGATGGTCGCAAGCAGCGAGTAGTGGTCGTAAGGCTTGAGGCTCTCGCGGTGGGCCACCCCCTGGGCGATGACAAGTGTCAGGACCTGATTGGTGCTGCTGCCGTCGTCTTCATCCCACGTGATGAACAGGACGCCGCGGCTGTTCCAGGCCGCGGATGCCGTGATCTCCCCCACTGTCTGCTTCAGCCAATCATCGCCTGTGGCGATCGAGCAGTTGTGCGTGTCGTGGCACATGTCCGGCGTGATCCAGACAAACCTCGGCGTGCTGCCGGCGAGGTCACCGGAAAGAGCCGTGAAGGCCACTACGTTGGCAGGGCAACCACCGCCGTAGAAGGCGAACGGGTTGTGTCCGGGGTCGTAAGGGAGCGGGCTGTTCAAGCACCCGCCATCGCCAAGTCCCTCCATGTACGCGCGCCAGGTCACGCCCGCGGTCGTCAGCTGGGACCCGAGATCCTGTTTCGGCAGCGCGTGGTAGCTGTCGTCGGTGATCCCCCAGGTCGAGCCAGACGTCAGCGCCAGGTAATTCGGCACGCTTGGGTGCGACACGGCGCGGTAGTTGCTCGCCAGTCCGTACCTGGCGGCGAGCGATGCCGTGAAGGGACCGGACAACGTCTCCGACGCCGAATGGTTCTCCATGACGATCTCGAAAACGTGGCGCGGAGCCCCGGTGTCCCCAGGCGTGGCGCTCCCACCGCAGGCACCAAGAAGGATCGCCGCCAGCAGCCCGATCCCCATTTGCTGGAGTCTCTTGATTTTTCTAGTTACTCCATTTATAATGCGACTAGATCAAGCCTGGGAGGCAAGAGCAATGAGCGTGACCACAGCAGTGAATACACCCGAGAGGCTACGGGGCCGATGGCTGGGCCTGGCCGCGCTGACGATGAGCGGCCTTGTCCTTGGGCTCGACATCACGATCCTGGTGACTGCCCTCCCCACCCTGTCGGCCAAGCTGAACGCCACCACCGACCAGCTCCAGTGGATGTCGGCGGCCTACACCCTCGCCCTGGCCGGATTCATGCTTCCCGCCGGCGTACTTGGCGACCGTCTCGGCCGCAAGCGAATGCTGCTGTTCGGCCTGGTCACATTCGGGATCTCCTCGGTGATCGCCAGCCAGATGACGTCGGCGAACGGCCTGATCCTGATGCGCGTGATCATGGGCGCCAGCGGCGCCATCGTCCTTCCGCTCATGCAGTCGATGCTGCCGTCGATGTTCCAGACCGACGAGCGCCAGCGCGCCATCGGCCTGGCCGGAGCCGGCGCATTCATCGGCCTTCCGCTCGGGCCGCTGGTCGCCGGGTGGCTTCTGACGCACTACGACTGGGGTTCCATCTTCTTGATCAACGCGCCGGTGGTAGTGGTCGCTGTCATCGGTACGTGGTTCTTCGTGCCCGAGAGCAAGGATCCCAACGCGCGCCGGCTCGACTGGATCGGCGCGATCCTCGAGGTGGTCGGGGTCACCGGGATCGTATACGGCATTATCGAGCAGCCGATCCGGGGCTGGACCGACTTCCAGGTCGCCGGCCCGATCGTCGGAGGCGCCGTGCTGCTGGGCGCATTCGCGATCTGGCAGCTGCGAACCCGTTTCCCGCTGATCGACCTCAGGCTGTTCAAGAGCGCCCGATTCTCATGGGCCACAGTGGCCTTCACCATCGTCGGTTTCGCAATGACGGGCGTGCTGTTCATCCTCTCCCCGTTCCTGCAGATCGTGCAGGGCAACGACGCGCAGGGCACGGGTATCCGGCTGATTCCGTTGATCGCCGCCATGATGGTCGGCGCGATCAGCACCGACGTCCTCGCCAAGCGCTTCGGCTCCAAGATCGTCGTCTCGTGCGGCATGCTCGGCAACGCGGTGGGCATGTTCATGCTTTCGCGCGTCGGCGTCGACACCGGCTACGGCCTGGTTGCTGCCAGCCTCGCCGTCATCGGCCTCAGCATCGCGCTGACCATGATCCCCGCGCTCGACGCCATCCTCGGGTCCTTGCCGGAGGGCGAGACCGGCGCCGGCAGCGCCCTCACTCGCACCTTGCAGAACATCGGCTCGTCGTTCGGCGTCGCGATCATGGGCAGCATCTTGAACGGGGCGTATCAGTCCCAAATCAGCGGACAGCTGGCCGGCCTGCCTGCGCAGGTGCAGTCGGCGGCGAAGATAAGCGTCGCCGTCGCCGCCGCGGTCGCGCGCCATCTCCCGAGCCCGCTGGGCGCCCGCCTGCTGCGAGCGGCCCAAGAGTCTTACTCTCAGGGCATGTCGGAGGTGATGCTGGTGAGCGCCGCCATGATGATCGCCGGCGCGATCCTGATGGCGCTGTTCCTGCCGGCCCGGGCGCCCCGCACCGAGGAGCCGGCCGAGTCGACCGACCGCCTGCCCGCGGTCGCTTGATGCCAAACACGATTACACCGGTCGCCCTAGGGCTCCGCGAGCGCAAGAAGCTCAAGACCAAAGAGGCGATCCAACGCGAGGCCCTGCGCCTCTTCAAGGAGCAGGGCTACGCAGCAACGACGATCGAGCAGATCGCCGCCGCCGCGGAGATCTCACCGAGCACCTTTTTCAACTACTTTCCGACCAAAGAGGATGTTGTCCTCTTCGATCGCTACGACCCGATGATCTTTTCGATGATGACGTCGCTGCCGGCGAGCGAACCCCTGAGCGCCGTGATGTACGGCCTCCTCGACGGACTTGCGGGCGTGATGGAGCGCGACCACGACGTCATCCTCGCCCGATCGAAGCTCTCGCTCGAGGTGCCCGAGCTGCGGGCGCGGTTCTGGGAGGAGATCGAGAAAGCGCGCGATCTCATCGCGAGCATCCTGGCCGCCCGCACGGGTCGGGATGCGTCCGACTTCGAGCTGAGGGTCCTGGCGATGCTCTTCTTGACCGCAACTTTTGAGGCCATCCTGGAGTGGATCCGGCGGGACGGCCGCGGCGACATGGTCAAGCTCGTCAAGCAGGCTCTCGACCTGGCCCAGATCGGCCCCCGACTCGACGAGCTCGAGTCGGCGACGCGCAAGACCCGCTAACTACCGGCGAGTCCCGCTTCGTAGGCGAGGATCACCGCCTGCACACGATCCCTTAGCTGGAGCTTGTCGAGCACGTGCGCCACGTGCGTTTTCACGGTTGTCTCGGCGACGTGCAGACGTGCGGCGATCTCGGCGTTCGTTAGCCCACGCGCCACCTCGCGCAGCACATCGTGTTCGCGCTCGGTGAGCGTCTCGAGCTGCTTTGCTTTCCGTGCCTGCGGTTCCGGACGCTTGGCGAACTCCTCGATAAGCCGCCGCGTCACCGACGGCGCCAGCAGAGCATCGCCCGACGCGACCACGCGGATTGCCTTGACGAGGTCTTCTGGCGGAGCGGCTTTGAGCAAGAACGCGGACGCTCCAGCCCCAAGCGCGTCGAACACATACTCGTCGAGCTCGTAGGTCGTAAGGATGACGACTCGTGTCGATGAACCTGCGCCGCCGGTGATCGTGCGTGTCGCCGCGATTCCGTCCATCCGCGGCATACGGATGTCCATCAGGACGACGTCGGGCCGTTCACGCTTGACCAGGTCGATTGCGCCCTGGCCGTCGCCGGCTTCTCCCACGATCTCCATGTCGGGCTGCGACTCGACGATCATGCGAAAGCCCGCGCGCACGAGCGCCTGGTCGTCTGCGATCGCGACCCTGATGGTCATCAGCTCAGCGGTAGCCGGGAACGGACCGTGAACCCGCCCACATCCGACGAGCCCGCTTCGAGCTCGCCTCCAAACAGGGCGACCCGCTCGCGCATGCCGATCAGGCCGTGCCCAGTCGATGCCCTCACCGCCTCCTCCGACCCACCTTCGCCGTTGTCGCGGATGGTCAGCTCCAGCGCGTCAGATAGATAAGTGACCCGCACCTCGAGCGTGGACGCGTGCGCGTGCTTGAGGGCGTTTGTGATCGCCTCCTGCACGATCCGGTAGGCGGTCAGGTCGAGCGCCGCAGGCAGAGGCCGCTCGTCGCCGGTGATTTTCAAGTCCACGTTCAAACCAGCGTCACCGGCCGTCTTGAGGAGCGAATCGATCTGCTCCAGGCCTGGTTGCGGACTCATCGCGGGCTGACCGGGCTCCTTGCGCAGGACGCCGAGCAATCGATTCAGCTCCGCCAGCGTGTCGCGCGCGGTGGTCTCGATGGATTGCAGCGCCTTCGCGCCGGCGCCGTCGGCGTTGCCTGCCACGCGAGCTGCGCCGGCCTGGATCGCCATCACGCTCACGTTGTGCGCGACGACGTCATGAAGCTCGCGCGCGATGCGTAGGCGCTCCTCCTCCACCGCCTCGCGCCGCAAAGCCTCGGACTCGCGCCGGTGACGCGTGATCAGGTCGGTGAAGAACGCGCGACGGCCGCGTATGTAATCACCGACCACCCATGCCACGAGGGCGGGCGGACCGAGCGTCAGCAGCGATTCACGCCGAGGACTGATTCCCGTGATCGCGGTGACGAATGCCACGAGCGTGCCGATCGCAGCGAGTGCGACGACCCACAACCGAGCGGTGGGACCGCCATAGACGGAGACCGCGTAAGCGGCCAAGATGACCGCACCGTCTGACGCGGTCTGTGAGAGCCCCAGCAATTCCCCAGCGAGCAGGGCGCCGGCAACGATTACGAGCACCGCGACCGGGTGACTCCTACGCCACCACAACGGCACCGACTTGAAGAACGCCAGCGCGAGAGCGGCGACAAAGAGAGGCGTCGAAACGCGCGAGGATTCGACGACGATCGTTCCGATGAGAGCGGGTATCAGGGTGATCGCAACGAGAACGCCGTCGACAAGCCGAGGCCGGCCTGTGATCCATGACCACGGCCGGCCCCGAAAAACTGTTGGTGCTGGGAAGTTGGCTATGTGACGTCCCTCTGCCGAAGCAGCACGGCCGCGACGATCATCAGGCCAACACCATAGGCAATGAGCACCAGCACCGCTTGCTCCGCGCCGATCGCCGGCGCGACCGTCCGACCGAATGCGGGTGACGTGAAGCTCTGAGACAGCGCGTTGACGTTCTGTCCCACGAACAGATTCCCAATCCATTGGTACGCGCCGTTGTTGATGCTGTCGATAAAGCGGACGGCGATCAGTTCGACCGCCAGGATGTAGATCAAGCCGGCACCGAGTGCCGCGGCCGACTGGCGGATCAGCACGCCAAGCGCGAGCCCGATGGCCCCCTCGACCGTGAAGGCGAGCCAGATCGCGCCGAATCCTTTCGCTATGTCGCTGATTGCGGGCCATGTGATGGCGTGGCCCTGCGAGGAGGCAACCACGACGCTCATGACGGCACCGGCGGCGAACAGGGCCGCGGCCAGCATGCCCATCCAGGCGATGAACATCACTGTGCGGCCGGCCCAGACCGACAGGCGTCCCGGGCGCTGGGTGAAAGTCGTCTTCAGAGTTCCCCACGTGAATTCGGAACCGGTATAGATGGCGCCGAGCACGATCGCGATCGCTGCGCCGATTGGAAATGCGGCGCCCATCACGCTGTTGACGAACTGGTCGGGATACAGGGTCAGGATCGACACGACGCCACCGCGGTCTCTAGCTCCAGGGTGGAGCGCCTGGTACCAGTTGAGGCTGTAGAACAGCACGGTTATGCCCGCGATGAGTCCGGCGGACA
>DASVEP010000196.1:0-7766 GCA_036380475.1 Candidatus Dormiibacterota bacterium | reverse complement strand
CGGCCAGGTTCGAGGCGACCTCCGCCTCGGCGGAGAGTTCCACTTGTACATCAAACCCGATGACTGGGACGGCACCGGGCGCGTGGAAGCGTGCGAGCCGCCACGGCGGCTGCGGGTGACGACCAGGGAGACGGAAGAGTCCTGGCGGAAGGGACGGGGCGCGCAGCCGTTCGACGAGGTCATAGAGGCGACCCTGACCGCTGACGGCGATCAGACGATCCTGGTCATCGAGGTCCAGGGCCTACCCCTCGACACGATCGCCTTCTACGGGGTTGGGTGGCAGATCCACGCCGAAAATCTCGCGGCCCACCTCGCCGGGCGTGAGCACGGCGACTCGGAGGCTCGGTGGGACGACCTCCTCCCGGCCTATCAAGACCTGGCGGCCAACCTCGGCTGAAGATTGCTGCTATCGGACTATCCGTCTCGTTCGGTTGAGACGCCGCCCGACCGCCCCTGCGCCGGCGGCAACCGTGAGGGCGCCAAGCGCGCCCGCGACCCACAGCCTCGGGTTCTTGCTCGCGGGTCGCTTCCGAAACGAAAGCGGGCCGAAGTCAAGGTGCACCGCCGTCGTTCCCACCCCAGGTTCCTGGCTGAACATGACGCGGCAGGTCCCGAGCCCCAACCTGGAAAGGTCGATCCGGAAAAGGTAGGGGTCGTTTTCATCGTCCGGGTGCAGGCGAAAGCTTCTATACAGCGCAGGTATTGGGCTGAAGGCTCGAATCATCAGCCGACCACGCCGGACGAAGACCTCGACGCCGGGACCGATGGCAAGCTTTCCCGGATCGGCCCAGGGCGCGGAGAACCGGTACCACCCACAGAGATCACTCCAGGTTTCGGGATGTTGCGGCAGGTCTTCACGGATCACCTCTTCGCGGACTCCGAGCAGATGTCTCATTACTCCGGCGACCTCTGGTGTGAGCCAGTGAAGCCCATGCCCGGGTCCGTTCGCGAAGGCCATCACTCCGATCCCGTCATTGGGAGCGAGGAAGATCTGTGAGTCGAAGCCGGGGAGCAGTCCATCGTGCTCGACCGTGCGATGCCCGCCAAGGTTGGTTCTGAAGAACCCGAGGCCGATGCCCGCCAAGCGCGGATCGGGCTGGTAGTGGGGCTGGAACATGGTGGCAACTGTCGCCGGCTTGAGCACTCTGCCGTGCTCGTTGGCGCCGCCGCCAAGAAGCGCCGCCATGTATCGAGCCATGTCCTTCGAAGTGGAGTAAATGCCGCCGGCTCCGACAGGGATCAGGTTGTAGTCGGGAACGGGTCTTGCTCCGTCGCGTCTGTTGTAGCCCTTGGCGAGTTGCGACTCGACGCGATCGGATCGGACCAGGTCCGTGTTCGCCATGCCTAGCGGCTCGAATATGCGCTCCCGCATGTAGCGGTCAAGGGATTGCCCGCTGATGTCTTCGACGATTTGACCGAGGGTGGCAAACCCGTGGTTGGTATACGTGAACCTGGTCCCCGGCTCGGCGTCGATGCGAAGACCGCCGCGGTAGTACTCGGCCAGTGACGGTACCGGCCGTCCGGCCCTCACTGTCTCGCCCAGGTCTTGCATCCTGAGCAAGCCCGAGGGGTGCAGGACCTCACGGATGCCTGCGGTGTGTGTGAGCAGCTGCCGCGCGGTGGCTGGCCGGAAACCGGCCTTGGCGGAGACCAGCTTGTACGCGCGCAGGTAGTGATTGGCTGGGGCATCGAGGTCAAGCAGGCCTTGCTCCCACAGCTGCATCACCGCGATCGCGGTAAAGGTTTTGGTGATCGACGCGATACGAAAGACGGTGTCCTCGGTGACCGGTCGATGCGCCGCGATGTCGGCCAGGCCATGGGCGTGGAAGAACTCGAGCCTCCCGTCGCGGACAACTCCCAGCGCCAGGCCGACAGTCGGCCGTCGATCGAGCATCCGGCCGACCATCGCCGTCAGCGCGTGCTCATTGATCGCAGGCGTCGCATGCGGGCGCACGTCTGTCGTGATCATTTCGGAAGCAACAGGTTGAGGTTGATCGCCTTCTGCTTTGAGAGACAGAGGCGATCGGCCCATAACGGGCACACCGAGCGCCCCTCGTCCAATTGGTGCTTTGCGTTCAGGCTGAGCTCAGAGGCCGGAGAGATGTCCATCGAGCGGCTGACGGCCGAGGACAGCGTCATGCTGTGGCCAGACGAGGTCTGGCCGCAGGACATCGGCGCATTGGCCATCCTAGATGGCGGCAACTTGCTGGATCCGGATGGTCGGTTCAGGATCGAGGCTGTACGGGAGGCGGTCGCGAGCCGGCTGCATCTCGTGCCTCGCTTCCGGCAACTGCTCTACGAACCGCCGCCCCGGCTGGGCGGTCCGTTGTGGGTCGACGACCAGGCGTTCGATCTCAGCCACCACGTCAGCGTGGTCCAGTTGTCGGCACCCGCCGATGAGGCGCAGCTTCTGCTCGCCACCGAACAGCTGCGCCGGCGGCGCCTGGACCGTTCGCGGCCGCTCTGGGAGATGTGGTTCCTCACCGGGATGGCCAATCAGCGCGTCGGCATGTTTGTCAGGACCCACCACACCATGGCCGATGGCATTGCCGGAGTCGCCGCCCTGGCGAGCTTCCTCGACATCGCGCCCGACACCGGCCTTGCGCGAGCGGAGCCGTGGGCACCCGCGCGTGAGCCGGCTGAGGCGGATCTTCTCGCAGACAACATCGAGCGGCGTCGGGATGCCCGGAGACGGATGCTGTCGAAGCTCGTGCACCCTGTGGCCAGCCTGCGGAACATCGCGCTTGCGTGGCCGGCGCTGCACGAGCTGTTCGCCGAACCTGCACTCCCGTCGACAAGCCTTGACCGTGTCGTCGGTCCAGATCGGACCATCGCGCTTGTTCGCGGCAGCCTCGAGGAGGTCAAGGCAGTCGCCAAAACCCACGCCGCGAAGGTGAACGACGTTTTGCTAACGGTCATCGCCGGCGGCCTGCGTACGTTGCTTTGCAGCCGTGGCGAACCGGTCGAGGGTGTGGTGCTGCGAATCTACGTCCCGGTCTCGCTTCGACATGGGCAGTACGCCGGGGCGCGCGGAAATTCGATTGCGCAGATGGTCGTCCCGCTTCCCATCGGACTGTCCGACCCCGTCAAGAGGCTTCAGCAGCTCACGGCCGAGACGGCCCGCCGCAAGGCGAGAACCCGTCCTTCGGTCGGGGGACTGCCGACTCGGGGATTCGCCGGCCGGGCGATGCTGAAGCTGATCGAACGTCAACGGGTGAATGTGGAGAGCGCCGATCTGCCCGGTCCTCCGGTCCCGCTCTACCTGGCCGGGGCGCGCGTGCTCGAGATCTTCCCGCTGCTGCCTCTCATCGGCAAAGTCTCGCTCGGCATCGGCGCACTGTCCTATGCGGGGCAGTTCAACATCGCCGCCGTGGCCGACAGAGACGCCTACCCCGACATCGGCATCTTCGCCGCTGGTCTCCGCGATGACCTGGATTCACTCGATCTGAAGCTGCACTCTCCTGCGGTTGCGTGAAGGTCGAAGGTCACCCCCGAACGAGGGCCCATGACTCTGGGCTCGCGTTTCCGTTTGAAGGACGCTTGGATCGGAGGTGATCTACATGACGAAATCCACGATCACAAAGTTCTGGATTGCCGGGCTGGCCGTATTTGCGGCCGGGATCGTGTTGGCGATGGTGGGCGTGTTCCTGATGCTCGGTTACGGTGGCACTTTCACGCAGATCGCCGGCACCACGGACTACAAGTTCGTGCCCAACATGAACGGCTTCTTCTGGGTCACGGTCGCATTGATCGTTGCCGGCGGCTTGGTTGGACTGATCGGCAGCATCGTTCAGTTCGTGGCATGGATCGGCGGCCTGATCAACAGCTACGCGCTGCCGGAGAAGGGCTGGTTCTGGGTTCTACTGCTGGGCGGGATCCTTAGCTTCTTCTTCGCTCCGATCGGGTTTGCGGCCATGATCGCGTACGTCGTCGCCGCGCCCGACGGCACACCGTACCGCCAGGTCCAGGCTCCAACGCCGGTGCAGCCGGCTCGGCCTCTTGCGCCCACCACCTGACGGGTTGACTGCGATAGGGGGCGGCCTCCAATCCGCCCCCATCAGATCTGGAGGTTTTCACATGGCATCTGCAATTGCGCCTCGGCGTAGCGCGCTCATTCAATCGAGGCGTGTCCACGCATCATTTCTTCCGGCCACGGGTTGGCCGTACTGGATCAGCGGCGGTGCGGCGATAGTTGCAGGTCTGGCGTCCGCGCTAACCCTTTTCGTTCCCGGCGTTCTGCGCGGGACGGCGGTGATGAACGGATCCGGCCGTGGCACCGCCGCAGTCGTTCTCGTCGTGGCCGTGCCGGCTCTGCTGACCTCAGTCTTTGCGGCCCTCCGCGGCTCTGCGCGCGCGCTGATCGTTTGGCTTGGAGCCGCGGCGTACCTGCTTTACAACGCGATCCTCTTTCTCTTCATCACGCCGTTCAATCAACTCTTTTTCTTCTACGTCGCGATGTTCACGCTGTCGTTCTGGGCACTCGTGACGACCTTGAGGGCAATCGATGCAAAGAGCTACATGAGCCGATTCCCAGGCTCGTTCCGGGCCAGGGCATTCTCTTCATATCTCGCTCTGATCGCGGTGTTTAACGCCGCGGCATGGCTGGTCAACGTCGTCCCTGCCGTTTTCAGCACCAGTCCGGCGGCCTTTCTGGCCGGAACTGGACTGCCCACCAACCCCGTCTACGTCCAGGACCTCTCGTTCTGGATTCCATTGATGTTGGTCACCGCGGTTTCGCTGTGGCGGCGCCGGGCGTGGGGATTTGTCCTGACCGGAGCCTTCCTCGTTTTCGGAGTCATCGAATCGGTGAGCATCGCGGTCGACCAATGGATGGGCAGCGCAGCCGACCCGTCGTCGGCCATCGCGTCAGCAGCAATGGCGCCGATCTTCGCCGCTCTTGCTTTGATCGAGCTCGTGCCGCTGTTCTTGTACATGCGGAAGCTGATCCAACCCAGGTCGTTCACGCCATGACCATGGTCTCGATTCGCGACGTGTCCCTCTTCGTCGACGTCATCGGACACGGGTACCCATTGCTGCTCATGCACGGCGGACCTGGCGCGGACCATTGGTCGTTGGCGCCCTTTCGGAGCTGCGCCGACCAGTTCACCCTGGTCTTCTACGACCATCGCTGCAACGGCCGCTCGGTGGGCGCACCAGTGGAGTCCATGACGTGGGAGAACCTGACCGCAGACGCGGACGCACTACGCCAGAAGCTAGGTTTTGAGAAGTGGGCGGTGCTTGGCCATTCATTTGGAGGACACGTCGCCCTCGAGTACGCGCTCCGTTATCCGAACCGCCTGTCGCATCTGCTGCTTCTCGATACTGCCGGCGACAGTCGGTGGGCGCGACAGAACGCCGCTGACCTCCTCGCCAAGCGCGGTTACAGCCCCGAAAAGGTGAAGCTGGTCCGGCGCTTCTTCAACGGGGAGATTGAGCCAAACGAGATGTTCCGAGCTCTGCTGCGGTTCGGAGACGCGTATTACTCGCACCCCAGCCCCTGGCAGGTGGCGCACCAGCTAATCCGCGGCGAGTGGCGCTCAAAGATCCGGCCCGAGGCACTCATCTTCGCGGGTCGACACCTGCTCAAGGACTGGACCGTCATGGATCGGCTCGGCGAGATCAATGTGCCGACGCTGGTCATGGCGGGGCGGGACGACTTCCTATTTCCGCCCGAGCATCAGGTGGAACTTGCGACCGGGATACCCAACGCACGCCTGAAGATCATCAAGCGGGCTGGACACAACCCGCATGAGGAGCAGACCGTTGAGGTCATGCGGGCGGTTAGAGACTTCATCTCGGCCAAGGTGGCCATCCAGGCCGCTGGAAGGCGGTTGCGATCGTAATGGGCGAGCGTGCCCTTGCCTTCAAACCTCGTCGAACAGCCGAAGGGGCCGCTCAGCGTGGTGGTTTGGCGCACGCATCGATCGCCCTCGCAATCTGCGACGGATTCGTCGGCCTCACGGCCGCGATCGGGGCCGTCTTCGTGATCCCGACCCTGCCCAACGATCTGTATCGCTTCCACTACTTGTACGGGGAGACCCTGCCAACCGTTGGGCTCGGTCTGGTGGCTGCCATTTGCCTCGGAGCGCTTTTCGCCTTGCTGACCGGCAAGAAGCTCGGCGCCGCACTTTCCATCACGGCCGGCGCGGCGCTCGTCGTGTTCGAGCTGGTGGAGTCATTTGCCGTGGGAAGCCCCTTGACCCCGCCGGTGGGTCTCGGGGTTTCCGGCCACGTGGCGCTGTGGCTCCAGCCGTTCTACATCGCCGTCGGTCTGGGGATGGTCGTGCTGGGCGGTCTCTCACCGGCAGGCTTCGCGAACCGGCCGCTCACGCGATTCGATGTAGTCACAGGTCGCGCTTCAAGAACAGCAGCCATTGCGCTGGTCGTGCTCACCGTCGGGTTCGGCGGTTTCTACGGCTGGGCGGCGACTTCAACGGGAACGTCCATGTATGCGCGCGAATTCGCCTGGGGTGACGGAACTACATATGACTGGAGCCGGTTTCCGTCGCGGGCGCTGCCGGCGGCGGCGACCCCGTACCGGTTCCCAGAAGCGTTGCAGCCCTACGATCTGAGGGCAGCAACCGACAGCGCAAACCCCGACCAGTTCTTCATCTCGAACGATTCCACCGCGCTCTTGGTGATCCAGCACGACCGACTGGTCCTAGAGCGGTACTTCAATGGGACCGACCGGTCGACCATGATCACGTCGTTCTCCAACACCAAGTCCTGGAACTCCGCCATGGTCGGCGCCGCGATCGCGGCCGGATACATCCACACCGTCGACGACCCGGTGACCGCCTATATCCCGGAGCTATCGCGAAAGGATCCGCGCTTTGCGTCGGTCACAATCCGCGAGCTGCTCCAGCAGCGGTCTGGAATTGGTCTGAACAAGAGTGGCCTGCTGGACAACGATGACGCGGTGCTCTACAACACCACAGCACTGCGCCAGGCGGTCCTCGACCGGGTTCGAATCGTCGATACCCCCGGGACGGTCTTCTACTACAACGATTTCAATCCATTGCTCATCGGGATTGTTCTCGAGCGGGCCACGCGGCGGTCGGTCACGGAATGGTTGGAGAAGACGCTCTGGGATCCGCTAGGCCCTCAATACCCGGGCTCATTCAGCATCGACAGCCTAAGCGGCGGCTTCGAGAAGATGCCGAGTGGGCTTAACGCCACGCCGATTGATCTCATGAGGCTCGGTGTTCTCTACCTCCATGGCGGCAGCTGGAACGGAGTGCAGCTGGTCCCGAGCGAGTGGGTTGCTGAGAGCGTCGACTCGGCGAAGGCGAGCCCCTCGATGATGTATTCGACGAGCCTCTCATATGGCATGGGGTGGTGGACTCAAAGGATTGACGGGATCGAGGTCTACTACACCTGGGGCAATCACGGTGAGTACGTCATGGTCGTGCCGAGCCTCGACATCGTCATTGGGCGGTTTGGGCGCCAGTACGGGCTTGGTGCAGCAATGGGAGACCAGGGAGGAGGGATCGCGGGCCATGTCATGTGGCCGCAGATTCTGACCCGAATCGCGACGACGGTGGCCGGCACTTGACCCGTTCGCCTGGATGTTCTCGAACCGGCCGCAGTGAGCCTACGAAATGAGGGTCTTTCGACACTGTGATGCCGCGCCATTTGCCACGACACTTACCTTCATGAGAGTTGGTGCGATCGTCGCGCTGGTGATGTTGCTGGCGGCGTGTGGTTCGTCAGGCGGAGGCAGCTCGCCGTCGACACCAACACCAACACCGACGCCCAATTCCTCG
>DASVEP010000195.1:0-13498 GCA_036380475.1 Candidatus Dormiibacterota bacterium | reverse complement strand
AGACGAAGAGCGGCTCCGCCTGAGAGCGCGCGAGCATCGATGTCATCTCCGCGTCCGTCGGGCGTTTCTCGAAACGCTCAGCGGCGTCGAGAATCTTTGGCAGCAGGTCGATGTCGCCGGCGGTGTTCAGAAAGACACCCGGCCGGCCCAGCACCCACCAGACCGCGAGGTCGATGTCGGCTTGCGCTTCGAGCGGCTCGTACCACGTCGCGCGCGTGCGCTCGCGACCGAGCCAGGGCTTCGCGGCGATCGACTTGATCGTCTGCACCGCGACGTTGCGCTCACCGCACGTGCGAGCGAGCGCCTCGAAGTTCTCCGCGTAGTACGGCAGCTGCATGGTCACGAAGTTGTACGGGAGCAGCACGGAGTCGAAATCAAAGCGGGCAAGCGACCGCCGGTGGTTGGCGGCGATCTGCGCGCCATGACCGGTGACGCCGATCCATTTCACCAGGCCCTGCTCCCGCGCTTCGACGGCCGCGTCTATCACGCCACCTGGGCTGAGCGCTGTGTCCCATTCGATGGGATCGGCCAGGTTGTGCAGCTGCCATAGATCGACGTGGTCGACCCCGAGCCGCTCGAGGGACCGATGCAGCTGGGCCCGGGCGCCTTTGGCGGAGCGTTCGTCGGTTTTTGTCGCGAGGAAGAAGCGGTTTGGCTCGCGTTTCAACCACGGAGCGATGCGCAGCTCGGCGTCGCCGTAACTGGCGGCGGTGTCGATGTGGTTCACGCCGTGCCGGAGCAGAACCTCGACCGTTCGGTCGGCATCGGCCTGCGACACCTGCGACAGCGAGGCCGCGCCAAAGATGGTGCGGCTGCTCTTGTGGCCGGTGCGCCCGAACTCTTGTAGCGGAACCCCCACTACTTAGAGGATAGCCCTGCCAGTCGGGCCATCGAAAAGGTGCAGGCGCCGCATGTCGACACCGAGCCGAACTCGATCGCCCGGGGCAACGTTGAGGTTCGGGTCGACCCGTGCGGTGATGGCGTCGCCGCCGACGGTGCCGTAGAGGAACTGGTCCGCGCCGAGCACCTCCGACACCTCGACCTTGAGGTCAAGGCCCGAATGGCCGTCGCGCGGATGCTCGGTGAGGGCCTCGGGGCGGATGCCCAGGACGCCCTTTTCGACGCCTGGCGCCGTCGGCAGCTCGAGCTCGAAGCCCGTTGCCTTTGCCGTCTTGCCCTGCACGGTGACCGGGATGAAGTTCATGGTCGGGCTGCCGATGAAGCCCGCGACGTACATGTTCGCCGGGTTGTCGTAGATCTCGCGAGGAGGCGCCACCTGCTGCAGGATGCCGTCCTTCATCACCGCGATGCGGTCGCCCATCGTCATCGCCTCGACCTGGTCGTGGGTCACATATATGAATGTCGCGTGCAGCGCACGGTGCTGCTTCTGGAGCTCGATGCGTGTCTGGACGCGAAGCTTGGCGTCGAGGTTGGACAGCGGCTCATCGAGCAGGAACGCCTGTGGCTCACGCACGATGGCGCGCCCGAGCGCGACACGCTGCCTCTGGCCACCCGACAGCTGGCGGGGCTTCCGCTTCAGCAGCGGGCCGAGCTCGAGGATGTTCGCTGCCGCGTTCACGCGGCGATCGATGTCGCTCTTCGGCGTGCCTCGCATGCGCAGGCCGAACGCCAGGTTGTCGAACACGGTCATGTGCGGATAGAGGGCGTAGGACTGGAACACCATCGCGATGTCGCGATCGCGAGGGGGCATGTCGTTGACCACCTGGTCGCCGATCTTGATCTCGCCCTCGGTGACCTCCTCGAGGCCGGCGAGCATCCGCAGCGCCGTGGACTTGCCGCAGCCGGATGGGCCCACCAGGACCATGAACTCGGTGTCTTTGACCTCCAGGTTGAAGTCGTTGACGGCCAGGGTTCCGCCCGCGAACCGCTTCGTCACATGCTCGTAGCTGACCGATGCCATTGGGCCTTACATCCTAGTTCAAGAATTGCGGCGGGTCGGAGCGGATCTTCGCGCGGCGCGCCGCAACTGGACCGCGGTCTCCTCGGGCGTGGTGTCGTTCACGAACGTGCCGGCCCCGAGCTCGACTCCGGCAAGGTACTTGAGACGGTCGCCACGGCGGTGTGGCGGGTAGAACTCGAAATGCAGATGCGCCTGCGGCCAATACCGCCCGTCGGTGGGAGCCTGGTGAGCGGCCATCACGTAGGGCGTCGAGAATCCGAAGTGTCGGTCGTATGTTCCGGTCACACCCAGTAGCGCGCGAGCGAGATCCCACCGCTCGGTTTCGCTGAGGTCGGCGATCGAGGCGACGTGCCGCCGCGGATAAACGTGGACCTCGTACGGCCAGCGGGCAGATCGCGGCACGAAAGCAACCATCGAACCTTCGTCCAGCACGACGCGAGGCCCCGCCGCCTCGAGCGCGAGCTCGCTGCAGTGGAGGCACTCGTGGTTCGCGACGAGATGGTTCCGCGATGCGTCGAGCTCCGCCTTCGCGAACGGGGGCACGAATGGCATCGCATAGATCTGGCCGTGCGGGTGGTGAAGAGTGACCCCAACCTCCTCGCCCTTGTTCTCGAAGACATACACGTATTCGACCTCGGGTCGAGACCCGAGCTCGCGATAGCGGTCGGCCCAGACGTCCACCAAGAGGCGCACTCGCTCCACCGGCAGGCGAGCCAGGGTGAGCTCGTGCTCGGGTGTGTAGACGACGACCTCGCAGCCCGTGGTTGCGGGTCGGACGGGCCGTCCGTTGCGCCGATCCGGTCCGAACGCAGGGAAGCGATTCTCGAACACGACAACCTCGAAAGTGTCGAGCGGAACCTCGGAGGCGCCGCCGGGGCCGCTCGGGCACAGCGGGCAGAAATCGGTGGGCAGGAAGGTGCGGTCGTTGCGCTCCGTGGCGTAGGCGACCCAATCCCTTCGCAGCGGATCGAAGCGGAGCTCAGGCATCGGCGCGATCTTGTTGGTCGCGAACAACGCGGCCGTACGCGAGCAGATACCTGCCGTCGGGGAGTTCGTGGTCTGCGCGGGTCAGGTTGGAAGGCGGCTTCGCAGCGCGCTTGAGGCCTCGACGTGGGGCCGGTCTGCGGGCCCCGCGATCACGCAGTCGCGCGCTTGCTCTCGCCATGCCCGCTCGCGTCCGCGACGCGCACCTCGACCCCTGCGCCGCGTATGGCGTCGAGCTCCTCCGGCGCCGCCCGCGAGTCCGTGATCAACGTGTGAACCCGTGCCGCCGGCACCGTCAAGCACATGGTCTCCGCACCGATCTTGGTGTAGTCGGCGAGCACCACCACGTGCTGGGCCGCGCCTGCGAGCGCGCGGTCGGTGGCGGCCACCACCGGGCTGGGTGTGCTGAGCCCGCGGTCGGCTGTGAATCCGTTGCCGGAAATGAATGCCTGTGATGCCCTCAGCGCACGCACCGACTCCTCCGTGGCCGGCCCGACCAGCGCGTGTATTGATCGGCGCAGCGTGCCACCGGTCAAGATCACCTCGACGCGCGGCGCCTCCATCAGTGCCTGCGCCACGAGCAGGGAGTTCGTGACGACCGTCAGCTCGGGGCTGTGCACTAGCAGCCGCGCCAGCGCCAGGGTTGTGGTTCCCGGACCCAGAACGATCGAGTCGCCTGGGCGCACCATCTCCACCGCGAGACGCGCGATGGCGGCCTTTTCGTCCGCTGCCTGCTGCGCTTTCTCGCTGTAGCTGGGCTCATGGCCCACGCCGGAGGGCCGGATGGCGCCGCCATGGGTTCGCACCAGCAATCCGTCCCTTGCCATCGCGTGAAGGTCCCGGCGAAGCGTGATCTCGGTGGTGCCGAGCGTTTCCGCCATCTCGGCCACTGAAACCACGCCCCGCGCGCGAACGCTTTCCGCGATCAGGCGCCTCCTCTCGGCCGCAAGCATTCGCCCGATGGTACGCCATCGATCGTCTTTGATCAATAGTGAGCAGAAGCGATACTCGACAGTTGACAAAATTGACCGAATCTGTATCTTTCCGCTATGCCTAAGCGGCCGACCTTCACGTGTCAAGAACCAAAGACCGCGGTCTGGGAGGACTAGCTACATGGGTGATTTAGGGGACATCGGCAAGTACCGGAACTTGGATCTTTCGCGACGGGATGTGCTGAAGATCGCCGGGTATGGAAGCCTCGCGGCCTTCATCGCGGCATGTGGAGGCGGCAACACGACCACTACGAGCGTCACCGCCACCGGTGGAAAACTGTCGATCGGCAGCTACTCCTCCGACCCTGGACCCAAGAAAGGTCTGCAAGCGATCGCCGATGCTTTTGCGTCGGCCAACGGTGGCACCAAGGTCACCATCAACACGGTCGACCACGGCACCTTCCAGAACCAGATCAGCTCGTACCTCCAGGGCACGCCGGAGGATGTCTTCACCTGGTTCTCGGGACACCGCATGCGTTTCTTCGCCGACCAGGGCCTCGCGACCCCGATCGACGACGCATGGGCATCCATAAAGTCGAACTACACCTCGGGATTCGCCACCTCGGTGACCGGCAACGATGGCAAGGTGTATGGCGTACCGGTGAGCTACTACCCCTGGGCGGTTTTCTACCGCAAGGACGTCTTCGCCGCACACAGCTACAAGGTCCCGACCAACTGGGACGACTTCAAGGCCCTGTGCGCTCAGATGAAGAAGGACGGGCTCATCCCGATCGCGATGGCCGACAAAGACGGCTGGCCGGCCCAGGGCACGTTCGACATCCTCAATCTCCGCTTGAACGGATATCAGTTCCATGTCGAGCTGTGCACCGGCAAGCAGAAGTGGACCGACCCGAGGGTGGCGGCGGTCTACAAGAAGTGGAGTGAGATCACGGACTACTACTCCCCCGGTCTCGCCGGCGCGACGTGGCAGCAGGGCGCGGACCAGCTGGTGCGGAAGCAGGCCGGCATGTACCTGCTGGGCCTGTTCGTCTCACAGCAGTTCGCGGCGACAGGCAATCCGGACGATCTCAACCAGCTTGACTTCTTCCCGTTCCCGGACATGGGCACGCAGTACGACGCGGAGAAGGGCATCGATGCCCCCATCGACATCATGATGGTGACCAAGAAGTCGCCCACACTCAACAACGATCTTGGCCAGGCCAAGGCGTTCCTTGAGTTCTTCGCCAAGGGCTCATCGCAGGTCACCATGTTCCAGAATGCCCCCGGGGCGATCCCGACCGCCAACGACGCGGACACCAGCAGTTACAGCGCGTTGCAGAAGAAGGCCGTGCAGCTCGTTTCGAGCGCCCAGAAGATCACCCAGTTCTTCGACCGCGACTCACGCCCTGACTTCGCCGGCCCGAACGGAATGCAGAGCTTCCTGCTCACCTACCTGGCCGCTCCGAAGGCAGATACGTCGAGCCTGCAGGGCAAGATGCAATCGTTCTGGGACTCGCTGCCGCCGGAGGCCTGACGCGGACAATATGATCTGAGCCGTGGCGAACACCACGACGGGCCTGGCCCCCGCCCGGACGCAGAATGCGGCCGGAGCGGGGGCACTCGTGGCGACCCGACGCCGGCGTCGCTACACGGTTCTGACTCGACACGATCGGCTCCTGCTGATCCTGATGGTGGGCGTGCCCCTCACGCTCGACGTGCTTCTCATCTGGGGACCGACCATCGCCTCCGTTTTCTTCTCTTTCACGAACTGGTCCGGGATCGGGCCGATCACCGACAAGAACCTCGTTGGCTTTAAGAACTACAAGTTCCTTTTCAGCGGCTACACCCTTTTCTGGCCGGCCCTGCAGCACAACTTGATCTGGCTCGCGTGGCTGGCTTTCATCGCGACGCCGCTGGGCATGTTCTTTGCAGTCCTGCTCGACCGCGAGATGAGTGGAACGCGCATCTACCAGAGCGTGTTCTTCCTCCCTGTCGTGCTGTCGCTGGTCGTGGTCGCGTTCATATGGGAGCTCCAGTACGCGCCCAACGACGGCTTCATCAACAACGCCCTGGGTTTGAAAGGGTCGCGGCTCATCGACTGGCTCGGCAACCCGCGCATCAACCTGTTTTCGGCTCTGGTCGCCACCAGCTGGCGCCACATCGGCTACATCATGATTCTGTACCTTGCCGGCCTGAAGAGCGTCGACCCTTCCCTGCGCGAGGCGGCCAGAGTCGACGGCGCCAACGAGGTCCAGACGTTCTTTAGCGTGGTGTTTCCGGTGATGGCCCCGATCAACGTCATCATCGTGGTCATCACCGCGATCGAAGCTCTGCGCGCCTTCGACATCGCTTACATCATCAACCAGGGCAAGAACGGCCTCGAGCTGCTGTCCATACTCATCACGAACAACAGCATCAGCGAGGCGAGCCTGGTCGGGTTTGGGTCCACCATCGCAGTCGTCCTACTGGTGATCTCGCTCGGCCCGATCGTCCTGTTCCTCTCGCGAACCATGAAGACACTGGCGTGAGCACGCTGGCCGCCTCCGTTCAAGGCCGTGCCCCGAGTAGGAATCGACGCCGCATACGTCCGGCTCGAGTTGCGCTTCACATATTCCTCGGCGCGATGGTGGTGCTGTGGCTGTTCCCGCTTTTCTGGGCGGTCTACGCATCCCTCAGGCCGGTCGGCGAGACGATCACGAACGGCTTCGTCTCCTGGCCGAAGACCCTCAATTTCGCCAACTACACGAACTTCTGGACCGAGGCGGACCTGCCCTACTTCTACTTGAACACGCTCGTCATCGTGGTGCCGGGAGTGATCCTGACGCTATTGATCGCGTCGATGGTCGCCTTCTGCTGCACCCAGTTCAGCTGGAAGTTCAACCTGATCGTCCTGATGATATTCACGGCGGGAAACCTGCTCCCGCCGCAGGTCATCATCATTCCGCTCTACTGGATCTACCTGAACACACCGATTGCCAGCCTCGGATCGATCGACATCGGCAGGTTCTCCTTCGCCCTTTTCAGCGACAACAACCTGCTCTACGACCAGTACATCGGCATCATCCTCATCCATGTGGTCTTCCAGACCGGGTTTGCGACCTTTGTGCTGAGCAATTACATGAAGACGATCACAAAGGAGATCACGGAGTCGGCGCTGGTGGACGGCGCCAACATCCTACGGATCTGGTGGAGCGTGATCCTGCCGCTCTGCCGGCCCGCGCTGGCGGCGATGGCCACCCTTCTGTTCACATTCATGTACAACGACTTCTTCTGGGCGTTGCTGCTCCTGAAGACGGGAGACAAACGACCGATCACTAGCGCCCTCAACAACCTCCAGGGTGAGTTCTTCGTCAACAACAACCTGATTGCAGCGGGCGCAATCCTTGCCGCCGTTCCGCCCATACTCATTTACATCGCCCTTCAGAAGCATTTCGTCGCCGGCCTGACGCTCGGATCCACGAAGGGCTGAGCGCGCAGATCCCGGCCACCACGGTCCCTCTCTTGGGCGAGAGGCTGCCCCACATCGCCTACGGAGGCGACTACAACCCGGACCAGTGGCCGGAGCATGTTTGGGCAGAAGACATCCGCCTCATGCGTGAATCGGGGGTCAACCTCGTCTCCCTCGGCATCTTCTCGTGGTCGCGCCTCGAACCCACGCAAGGCATGTTCGACTTCAGCTGGCTGGACCGGATCATGGACATGCTGCACGAGGGCGGAGTGCGTGTCGACCTCGCGACCGCCACCGCATCGCCCCCGCCCTGGCTCTCGCATGCGCACCCGGAGATTCTCCCGGTCCTGGCCGACGGCGTCCGCCTCTCGCATGGGGCCCGGCAGCACTACTGCCCGAGCAGCCCGGTCTACCGGCACGCAACCGAGCGGCTGGTGTCGGCCCTGGCGGGTCGGTACGCGGATCATCCGGCCCTGGCGATGTGGCACGTGGGCAACGAGTTCGGCTGTCATGTCGCGGCGTGCTACTGCGACGTCTCCGCCAAAGCGTTCCGCGAATGGCTGCAGGAGCGCTATGGCGGCATCGAGGACCTCAACCGGGCGTGGGGGACCGACTTCTGGTCGCAGCGCTACTCGGACTGGGACGAGGTCATCCCGCCGCGGCGGACCCCGACCTGGCCCAACCCCAGCCAGCAGCTCGACTTCATGCGCTTCTCCTCCGATGCGCTCCTCGAGTGTTACGAGATCGAGCATGAGGTGCTGACCGCGCGCAGCCCTGGGGTCCCGGTCACGACCAACTTCATGCGCTTCTTCAAGCCGCTCGACTACTGGAAGTGGGCCGAGGGAGAGGACGTCGTCAGCGACGACGTCTACCAGGATCCGGCCGATCCTGACGCTGGGATGCGCGCGGCGATGGCAGGTGACCTCATGCGGTCGCTCGGCCGTGGACGGCCGTGGATCCTGATGGAGCAGAGCCCCAACCGCGTCAACTGGCGAGACGTCAATGTCGCCAAGGCGGCCGGCCAGATGAGGTTGTGGAGCTACCAGGCGATCGCCCACGGCGCCGACGGGGTGATGTTCTTCCAGTGGCGCCAGTCACGCTCGGGAGCCGAGAAGTTCCACAGCGCGATGGTCCCGCACGGCCGGCCAGAGGTCTCGCCGACGTGGCACGAGGTTGTCAAGCTTGGCAGCGAGCTCGCCGGCCTCGATGCGATCTGCGGCAGCCGGGTTCATGCGGACGTGGCGATCCTCCACGACTGGGAGTCCTGGTGGGCGCTGGAGCTGCCGTCAAAGCCTTCGAATCGCATCCATCACATCGATCAGCTCGAGTCGTATTACCGTCACCTGTTCGAAACCAACCTGACGGCCGACTTCGCGCGCGCTTCCGACGATCTGTCGGGTTACCGCCTCGTGCTGGCTCCGAGCGTTTACCTGGTCAGCGACGAAGCCGCGGCCAACCTCACCTCGTTTGTCGAGGCCGGAGGCACGCTTGTGATGTCGTTTTTCAGCGGCATAGTCGACCCCTTCGAGCACATACGCCTCGGCGGTTACCCGGAGCCCTTCCGGCGGCTGCTCGGCCTGGAGGTCGTCGATTGGTTCCCGCTCCAGGACGGCGAGCAGGTGCAGCTCAAATTCGCCGATGGCACGCATGGGCAGGGCGAGGTCTGGAGCGAGCTCATCGCGCCCTCGGGCGCCGACGTGCTTGGGCAATTTTCGAGCGGCGCCCTCGCTGGGCACCCTGCGGTCACCAGCCACCGGTTCGGGCAAGGCAGAGCGGTCTATATCTCGACGGTTCCGGATGCGCCGGCCATGGCCCGCATCCTGCGGACCGTCGCTGCAGAGGCGGGAGCCGAGCCGGTCTTCGAAGCCCCGGCGGGGGTTTCGGCGGTGCGCCGGGCGGGACCCCGCAGTTCGATGCTGTTCCTCCTCAACCACCGTGAGGTCGCAGTGGACGTTCCGGTGGCGGATCCTGGCGTCAATCTCGTCGACGGCTCCGAGGTTCACCGCGGACTGCTGCGTCTGGGCCCGCGTGGGGTGGCGGTCATCCGAGAGGGCTGGTAGTTTCGAAGATTCCCGGGTCGGGCACCAATATCAAATAGAAATGAGTGACCCAAAGGTCGTGACCTGTCCGAAGTGTGGGCAGAAAACTCGAGTGCGCGCCGCCGCTGAAGGCGTTCCCCACTGCCCGAAGTGTGGCGAGCCACTGCCTTGGCTGACCGACACCGGAATGTCGGATTTCAACGCGGTGGTCGAGAAGAGCCCGATCCCGGTGCTCATCGACTTCTGGGCGCCGTGGTGCGGGCCTTGCCGGATCGTTGCGCCGGCGGTCGAAAAGTTGTCGAACGAGCTTGCCGGGAGGATGAAGGCGGTCAAGGTGAACACCGACCTCGAGCCCGGCCTGCAGGAGCGATTCGGCGTCCGCGGAATCCCCACCCTGGTCCTCATGGACGGGGGCAAGGAGCGCGACCGCGTGGTCGGGGCGATGGGAGCGGACGCGCTGCGCAGGTGGGTTGAGCCGCGCCTGGCATCGTCAACGGCGCGCCAGTAGCGGTCAGCTCAGGTGGCGGAAAGGCTCAGGAATGTAGCCTGCCAGCGCGGCCACCCATGCCGGTGAAAGCACAGCCCTGACAGCGTCGTCATCCTGGGCAAGCCAGGCCATGTGTCGCAGCGCATGCTCGACGACCTGGTTCGCCGAGACCTTCTTTGCAGCCTCCGTCGCCGAGTTGCGGGCGAGATCGGCCCTCGTGATCGGCACCGATTCCAGATCGGGAGCCTGGTCCTCGCCGATGACCACGAGAAAGGTCAGGAACACGCCACCAGGACCTCGACGCCACGATGTCGAGTGCACCAGCAGCGGCGGGCCGAGCAGGTTGGTGGAAATGCGCTTGACGATCTCCATCGGATCGTCTTCTTCGTGCGATTCGATGTACCAGGCGTCCGCGGCGCAGGGGCCTGTCAGCTCGAGCCGGCCATCGCGCAAGCGGACGACGAAGACCTCGGCTTGAACAGGCCCCTCGGTTCCCCACGGAGCGGGAACCTGCGGGTCGGCGTCAGGCGAGAGGCTCGCGCTCAGGATTCAGGCCTCGCCTTGGCGAGCACATCCTCACGCGTCGCTCGCATGTTGTGCGCCTCGAGGGCATGCTTCTGCACCATCGGCACCAGCTCGTCCACCGTCCCCCGCATCAGGAGGCCGCACGCGCAGTTGACCACCAGGATCCCCTTCGGACTGTCTTCGCTCATCTGGGAATAGCTCCTCGAGGGGAAGTGTACGAAGGGGTTAGGACTCTGAGATGCCGAACTCCAAGCCGAGAATCACGATCGAATTCTGCGTCCCTTGAGACTATCTCGACCGGGCCGTGGGCCTGGCAGACGAGATCCTCGGACAGTGGGCACCGGTCGTCGAAGGGGTCGAGCTCAAAACGGGCAGCAAGGGCGCTTTCGAGGTCCGCATCGACGACGAGGACGTCTTCAGCAAGGCCAGGCTGAGCCGCTTCCCGGCCGAGGGTGAGATCGTGAAGCTGCTTCGGCCGAGGCTCGGCCCGCCGCCTGAATGGCGGTCGACCCATTAGGCATCGAGCCTTTCTTGCGACCTGATCGCAGCATCGAATCCCGTCCTTCTGTACGCTTTTCGGGCGATGCGTAGTCCAGCCGTTGCTTCTTTGGCGCCGCTCACCAGGCGGCGCGCCATCGACTACGTTCGCTGCGCCAGCTGCTTCTGTAGCTGACCGGACGTCCTGACCCGGGGTCTTCCCCGACGCACGTGCGTTCACGTGCTCTATCCCAAACGTTCGGTATCACCAAATCAGCGGAGGCGCATCCAGTTTGTCGAATCTATCCGACGGCACACCACTCGACGGATTGTCGAGGAACGAGACCGTCAAGGCGACCAGCAATCATCTTCGCGGGCTCATCAAAGAAGAGCTCCTCGAAGACACGCCTGCATTCGGCGACGACTCGGAGCAGCTGCTGAAGTTTCACGGCATCTATCAGCAGGACGACCGCGACCGCCGTAAGGAAGCCCGGGCCAAAGGCCTCGACAAGCATCACCAGCTGATGATCCGGACCCGGATTCCTGGGGGCATCGTCTCGGCGGACGCGTACATCGCGCACGACGACATCAGCCGGCGCTGGGCCAACGGCACCCTGAGAGTCACGACCCGGCAAGACTTCCAGCTCCACGGCGTGCTCAAGGGCGACATCAAGAAATCCATCCGCGCAATCAACGATGCCCTGCTGACCACCCTCGGCGGATGCGGCGATGTCGAGCGAAACATCATGTGCTGCCCCGAACCGATGGCAGACGCTTTCCACGCAGACCTTCAGCACTCGATCTCGGCGATGGTCACCGAGCTCACGCCCCGAACGAGCGCATATCACGAGATCTGGCTTGACGGCGAGGTCGTGAAGTCTTCCGAGCCAGAGGTCGAGCCCCTGTACCGAGAGCAATACCTGCCGCGCAAGTTCAAGACCACGGTCGCAATCGAAGGCGACAACTGCGTCGATGTCTACGCACACGACCTCGCCATCGTGGCGATGAAGGGAACGGATGGCGCCCTGCGTGGATTCAACGTGCTGGTTGGTGGCGGGCTGGGACGCACGCACAACAAGCCAGAGACGTTCGTTGCCGTGGCCGCGCCTCTTGCGTTTGTGCAGCCGGAGGAGATCGTCGACGTCGCTCGAGAGGTCGTCGCGGTGCAGCGCGACTATGGCGACCGCGCCAACAGGCGCCACGCGCGACTCAAGTACACGATCGCCGACCGAGGGCTCGAGTGGTTTCGCGATGAGGTCCAGAAGCGGCTCGCGTTCAAGCTGCGGCCGCCGGAGCCGCTCTCATGGAAGCCGGTCGACGACCACCTCGGCTGGCACGAGCAGGGCGACGGCAGCCTTTATGTCGGCATCTACATCGAGAACGGGCGCATCGCCGACGTCGGCGACGTGAGGTCGCGTTCCGGATTGCGCGCAATCGTCGATGAGCTGCGGCCGCAAGTCCGCCTGACCGCCCAGCAGAACGTGATCCTCGCCGACATCGAGCCGGACCAGCGGCCGCGCGTCGAAGAGCTCATGGCCGAGTACGGCATCGCGGCCGTGGAATCCATCCCGCCGGCAATCCGATACGCGATGGCTTGTCCCGCCATTCCGACGTGCGGGCTGGCCGTCGCGGAGGCGGAGCGAGCGATGCCCGGTCTCGTCCGCAGGTTGGCCGCGCTTCTCGACGAGCTCGGCCTCGCCGATGAGCGCATCAGCTTTCGCATGAGCGGCTGCCCCAACGGGTGCTCGCGCCCGTACCTCGGAGACGTCGGCTTCGTCGGCACAACTCTCGGCAAGTACGACGTGATGCTTGGTGGTGACTTCGACGGCACGCGCCTGAATCGGGTGTTCGCAGCCAACGTGCCGATCACCGAGATCCCGTCATTGCTCCGTCCCCTCTTCGTAGCGTTCCGATCTGAACGTCGCGACGGCGAAGGCTTTGGGAACTGGACCGACCGCATCGGCTTCGACGCGCTGCGCGAGGCAACCGTGCAGGAGAGATCGGCGTGATCGTCGCGGTCCCAGAAGAGCTCATGACCGGCGCCACGCCCGAAGCTGTCCTGCGCTGGGCGTTCGCATCGTTTCCGCGAATTGCGATTGTCGCCAGCTTCCAGGCCGAATCATCCGTATTGATCGACATGTCGGTCGGGATCCGACACGACGTAAGCGTGCTCACCCTCGACACCGGCCGGCTGCCGCAGGAGACGTACGACATGATCGACCGCATACGCGAGCGATACGCGATCGAGGTCCAGGTCGTGTCGCCTGACGCGGGCGAGCTGGCGTCTATGGTCGGGACAAACGGCGTCAACCTGTTCTACCGGTCCGCCGACCTGAGACGGCTCTGCTGCGATGTGCGCAAGTCGAGGCCGCTGGCCCGCGCGCTGCAAGGCTATGACGCGTGGGTCACCGGCGTGCGCCGGCAGCAGGCGACGACGCGGTCGCAAACCCCGGTGGTCGCCGCGGACCCTGAGCACGACGGCCTCACAAAGATCGCGCCCCTCGCCTCCTGGTCGAAGGACCAGGTCTGGGACTACATCCGCCGGCACGATCTTCCGTACCACGCTCTCTACGAGCGCGGATACACCTCGATCGGCTGCGCGCCGTGCACCCGCGCGACCGCTGCAGGCGAGGACGAGCGGGCGGGCCGCTGGTGGTGGGAGCAGGGCGAGGTCAAGGAATGCGG
>DASVEP010000194.1:0-20370 GCA_036380475.1 Candidatus Dormiibacterota bacterium | reverse complement strand
AGCGTGTGGTTGGGGCCGGCGACGTAATCGCCGAGCGGCACCGTCGAGTACGGCCCGACGAAGATCGCGCCGGCGTTTTCGACCTTGGTCGCGAGGCGGTCTGCATCCTCGGCAACGATCAACAGATGCTCGGGCGCAAATTCGTTCGCGAGTTGGACCGCTTCGTCAAGGCTGCCGGTCACGACGAGACAACAGTTGGCGGCATTGATGATCTGCGCGCGTTCGAGCCCGCTGATGAGGCTGCGCAGCTCCTCCTCGACTCGGTCCGCCACCCCGGCTGAATCGGTCATCAGCACCGCCCACGCCAGCGGGTCGTGCTCCAGCTGGGCGGCCAGGTCCGCGGCGACGAAATCGGGACGTGCGTGTGCGTCGGCCATGACCATGACCTCGGTCGGCCCCGCGATGCCATCGACGCCGACGGCCCCGAAGACCTCGCGCTTGGCGAGCGTGACATAGATGTTGCCCGGGCCCGCAACAACGTCAACACGTGGAATCGACGTAGTGCCGTACGCGAGCGCTGCTATCGCTTGCGCTCCGCCCATCCGATACACCGCGTCCACGCCGGCGATGTGTGCGGCGGCGAGTATTGCTGTCGGCACGGTGCCGTCGGGTCGTGGGGGTGTCGCGAGCACGACCTCGGCCACGCCTGCCACGCGCGCAGGAATGACGGTCATGAGGACCGTCGACGGATAGGCGGCGCGACCGCCCGGCGCATAGACACCAGCGCATGTCACCGGCCGCGTGAGCAGCTGCAGGCCGCGAGCACCGGCGCTCGATGTCTGGACCTGCTTGGCGTGGAAGTCTCGTATCCGCCCCGCGGCGAACTCGAGGGCGGCGACGTCGGCGCTTGTCAGGCGCTCGACAGCGGCGGCGACCTCCGGCTTCGCGACCTCGAACGTCTCTCCCTCCGCAGGCGCCCAACGGTCGAATCGCCGGCTGTACTCACGCAAGGCGGCATCCCCTTCATTGGCCACACGCGCGCAGATCTCGGCCACCTCGCCGCGCTCCTTCGCGAACTGCAGCAGGTCGAGCCGCCTCCCCGACAGCGGCGAATCGAGCCACGACTGCGTGTCGAAACGCCTAACCGGCATCGTTCGCGGCCTCGCGCAGCCTGCCGACGAGCGATTGCACGGCATCCGTGCGCGTTTTGAGGCTGGCCTGGTTCCCGATCAGGCGGGCTGTGGAAGCGCCGAGCGTCGCCGCGATGCGCAGCCGGTTCTCGCGAAGCGTGCGCCCGGTCGCCGTGAGGTCAACGATCCCGTCGACCAGGCCGACCTGCGGCGCAAGCTCGACCGACCCATGCAGCCTGACGATCTCCACCGCCTGTCCACGCGCTTCGAACCACGCAGCGGCGGTCCGCGGAAGCTTGGTCGCGACGCGCATGAGCGGCGGCCACGTTTCGGGTCCGTCGAGCTTTGAATCCTCAGGGACCGCGAGCACGAGGGTGCACGGACCGAAATGCAGGTTCACCAGCTCGTAATGCGAACCGTTCGACTCCCACAGGACGTCTTTGCCGACGATGCCAAGATCAGCGGCGCCGTGGTCTACGTACGCAGGCACGTCGGCCGGCCGCACAAGGATCACGCGAACACCGGACCGCTCCAACATGAGCCGGCGGCCGAGCTCTGCGGCGCTGAGGCGCATGACGCCTGCACGCGAAAGGAGTCGAAGCGCGCCGGGCAGCAGCACCCCGGTCGGCAGCGCGATCGAGATATTGCCCTCCCCCCGTCGGGGGGAGGTCCGGAGTGGGGCTCGAGACTTAATTTCCGGAGTCATGCAAGCGCCCCCGCCAGGCGCGCAGCCACCTGTTCCGGCGGCAGTTTGCGAGTGCGTCCGCCTCGGGCCGTCCAGGCGACTGACGCCGCGCCCTTGCAGTGGATGAGGTTCTCGGCGCCGAGCGCTCGCCACCAGGCGCGAGCCTCAGGGTCGCGCCTCGCCTCGGTGTCCACGACCGCTCGCATCCCGAACACTCGTAGGGTCGAGCCGAGGCGCATCGCCGTGTCGAGGCCGGCGCCCGTCCAGGCGATGGCGGCATCGATCCGGGGCAGCGCGGGGCGACGCGAGCCGCCGGTCAGCAGCTCCCACACGAGGTCCAGCTGCACGACGAACCCGGTGGCCGGCGCAGGCCGTCCGAACCGGGCGAGGAGCCGGTCGTAACGGCCGCCCTGTGCCACCGGTCGTCCGAGGTCGGGCCCATAGGCCTCGAAGATGACGCCGGTGTAGTAGTCGAAGTCGCGGATTGCTCCGAGGTCGAGGCCGACCACCGCGCCCAGCCCATGCGCGACGAGCAGCTGCTGCACGCGGGCGAGCTCGGCAAGGGCCTGCTCCGATCGCCGGTTACGAACCAGTCCTCCGGCCGCGTCGAGAATTTCGGCCCCACCACGGAGTGTCGGAAATCGGAGCAGCAGCTCGTGCTCGGCAGAGCGCAGAGGCGTGCGCGCCAACAGCTCCTCGAGGGCGACCAGATCGCGCGCTGCAAGCGCGCTGCGCACGCCGGCCTTGACCGCTTCGGGGAGGCGTACTGCCTCCATGATCCCCTGGAAAAACTCCGCGTGTCCGACGTCGACCTGGTACTTGCGCAGTCCAGCGGCTTCGAGGCAGCGTGCGGCGAGGGCGATCACCTCGGCGTCGGCGATCGGTCCCGACGCGCCGACCAGCTCGGCGCCCACCTGGTACGTCTCCCGCCGCTGGTGGAAACGGCCTTCGTCGGCTGACAGCACCGCGCCCGCATAGCAAAGGCGCAGCGGCAGCGCCGCTGACCGGAGCTTGCCGGCGACCAGGCGGGCGACGGGGATCGTCCGCTCCCCTACAAGCGCGACCACCTCGCCGCGCGCATCGCTGAACTTGAAGAGGCGGCGCCGCTGGTCGGCGTTGAGGCCGAGCTCGAGGACATCGATGCTCTCGACCATCGGCGTGACCACGTGCCGGTAGCCCCATCGGCGCATCTCTTCAAGCAGCGATTCCTGCGCCGCTCGCAGGGCCTCCGCCTCGTCGGGCAGCAGGTCGCGGAATCCCGGAACGCCGCTCAGCTGCGGAGGTGTCGACGATTGACTAGGGTCGGTGAAGAGACCTCCGGGCCGCGGCCTCAGTTGTCATCTTCGTCCTCGTCTTCGTCGTCCTTCCCGCCATCGTCCGCATCCTCGCTGAAGTCGAGTGGCTCGGCTTCGTCTTCGACCGCGTGCATGCCCTCTTCGACCTCATCGCTGACAGGTGCACCCGCGACGAGACCTTCCTCATCCTCGTCCTCAGCAAAGACTTCGACCTCTCGCGCGAGCAGGCTCTCCTTCGTGTACGGACGGAACTCAACCTCACGCTTGCGTCGCATCGGAAAGCTCGGCTTGCCCGCAAAGCGCGTGTCCTGATACGTCTCGCGCACGATGAGCTTGACCGCATTGCCATCGCAGGACGTGATCCCCGCCTGGTAGCGGTTGCCGCCGCGCATGAACTTGATCAATCTTCGCGCGAGCTTCGGCTCCAGCAATCCAAGCCGAACCCCCCGCGAGGTCTCGGCGTAAATGCCGTCGCCTTCGATCCGCAGCTCGGCCACATCTCCTGCAGCAACCTTCGAGCAGATGTCGATGCCAGGAGGAGTTTCGAGGGTGGTGATGATGGTCTTCCCCATCTCCTCCACGAAGAGGTTGAGGTCGACTCGGGTGCCGCCCACCTTCAGCCCTTCCTTCTGGTGCAGCAGGGTGTTGATGCGGGCGGCGTTCTTCTTCGCGATCGAGTTCATCGGATTGAGCTTCAGCGCGGCCTCGTAGGCGAGCTTCGCGTCCTTCAGCTTCCCGAGCTCGGACAGCGCCTTGCCCAGGCGGTTCTGTGTTTCCTCGTCGGCGCCGAAGCTGTCGACGATGAATTTGTTGAGCTTGACGGCGTCGTCCCACTTGCCCGCGATGGCCAGCTGAACGGCGTCATCGGCGTATTGGGATTTTGGCTTGAGGTGTTCGCCGGTCTCGGTTTTCAAGGGGGCGCGCTCCAGTGGCCTGGTTAGGGTGGGGGAATTCGAGTATAGGGACTGCCGGGCTGCGAGGCATGCCGTTCTGGCGGCGACAATCTCTCGTCGTGACCTCGAGAACCGCGGCAGCGCTGGCGGTGGCTGCGATGCTCGCCATCCTGCCCGCCACCGCCTGCGTGGGCTCGACCGCGACCAAAGTCATAAGGATCGGGGTCGACATGCCGCTCTCAGGAACAGAAGGTCGGGCCGGCACCCCAACGCTCAACGGAGTGCAGTTCTTCGTCCACCAACACCCGACCGTGGATGGCTTCAGCGTGGAGATCACAGCGCGCGACGATGCGGTTGGCGGCCTCCACGATGCGGCCCAGGGGCTGCGCAACATCCGGGCGCTTGCCTCCGACTCGCTGGTCATGGGGGTGATCGGTCCCTTCGACTCGAGCATTGCGCGGGCCATCATCCCGGTTGCCAATCTGGCCCACCTAGCGGTGATCAGCCCTTCGGTGAGCAGCCGATGTCTGACCAAGGATCCATATCTGCCGGCCGGCCTGAGCCCGACACAGGTGGAGATCGCCTGCAAGACCGCGGGCCTGCCCCCTCCGAGCGAGCTGCGACCAACCGGCACCAACAACTTCTTCCGTCTGGCCGCTACCGATGACCTCCAGGGTCCGGCCGCGGCCGACTACGGCTACAAGAGCTTGAAGCTGAGACGCGTATCGGTGCTGTCCGACCACGAGGCGTACGGCGAGGCCCTCGCGGCCGGGTTCATGACGAGGTTCACGAGGCTCGGCGGGAGCATTGTGTCCAGCCTCGACTACGACCCCGCCGCCAGCACCGACCTGACGGCGTTCATGCGGCATGCCAGCGTCGACGGGGCGGAGGCGATCTACTACGGCGGCGTCACCGCCAATCACGGCTGCGTGATCCGAGCACAGATGGCGTCGACGTTCAGCGCTGGGACTGCGTCGCCTTTCCTCGGCGGCGACGGCATAGCGCAGGACCCGAACTGCGTCAGGCACGCCGGCGCCAACGCCATCGGCATCTACGCGACGGTGCCCGCCCCGAGCCCCGACAACATGCCCGGCGCTCAGCACGTGATCACCGCCTTCAAGGCCCAATACCGCGGCCCGTCCGACTATGGCGCTTACACCGTGGCCGCATACGACTCCGCCGGCGTGCTGTATGCGGCCCTCGATCGCGCGATCAAGGCTTCAGGCGGCAAGGTGCCCACCCGTGAGCGGGTCACTACCGAGCTGGCGGCGACGACTTCTTTCGCCGGCGCCGAGGGGACCTTCGGCTTCGATGCCGCCGGCGACACAACCCTGCGAGTCGTCTCGATCTTCGAAACCCGAGGCGCGGACCCGGCCCTGCCCTGGAGCTGGATCGGTGCAATAGATTATAGCGCCGCACTCCCCTATTGACACAATGGTACACACATTAACAGCCGTGGCGCCACGAGAGCGGCGCATCGGGCCTTGACTTCGGGGCAGGCGGAAGTCAATAGTTCAGCACGGAGTAGTGGTTCGGCCACCCCAAATGTGGCCGCATTCGTCGCCGGCGCACTCTCGCCCCGACTACGTTGGGAAGAGGGCGGCGAATGATGGGAGGCATCCGCCAAGAGGGTGTACTTCGTGCCTCCCGACAACACAAAAGGGGAACCACATGGTTCGAGCTAGGGGACTCGCAGTCCTCATCGCGGCGACGTTCGTCGCCTTCGCCTGCGGAAGCAGCGGCGGCGGCGGCACGACCAACAAGGGCACGATCGACATCGGAAGCGATCTGCCGACGTCCGGCGCCGACGCATCGAGCGGTCTGCCCACCCAGTACGGGGCCGCATTCGCCGTTTCGCAGGCCGGCAGCGTGAAGGGCTTCACGCTCAAGTTCGTGCCGTATGACGACGCTGTCAACGGCAAGCACGACCCGACCAAGGGCGCGCAGAACGTCCAGCAGATGATCTCAGACACCAAGCTGCTCGGCATGGTCGGCCCCTTCAACTCCGGCGTGGCCGCGGCTGAAATCCCGGTTGCCAACCAGGCACCGCTTGCGATGATCAGCCCGTCCAACACCAACGAATGTCTGACCCTCGCGTTCGACTACTGCCAGAAGTACGCGGGCTACACCGCTGCGAGCCTGCGGCCGACCGGCAAGAACAACTACTTCCGCGTCGCGGCCAACGACACCCACCAGGGTCCCGCGATGGCCGACTTCGCCTATGACACGCTCGGCCTCAAGACCATCGCAGTCTGGGACGACCAGGAGCCGTTCGGTCTCGGCGTCGCCAACAACTTCGCCACCGAATTCACCAAGAAGGGCGGCACGGTCGTCGCTCGCCAGGGCTTTGACACCTCGAGCAAGCCTGACTTCCACGCTTGGCTGAACAAGGCCAAGACTGCCGGCGCCCAGGGCATCTACGCAGGCGCAACCTCGGCCTCCTACGGCTGCATCCCGCGCCAGGAGAGCCAGGGCATCTTCGACCCGAACTCCTACTACCTCGGTCCCGACGGCATCGGCGACGGCCAGTGCATCAAGGACTCAGGCACGACGATGGGCAACGACCACATGTACGCCAGCCAGGGCGTTGCGGACGCAGCCTCGAACCCGAGCGCCGCGGCGACCATCGCCGCCTACAAGAAGGCGCACCCTGACCCGAACGACACCGCCGCGTACACGTTCGCCGGCTACGACTGCGCAGCCATCCTGATCGACGCCATCGGGCGCGCGATCGACAAGAACGGCGGCAACATGCCGACCCGGCAGCAGGTCATCGACCAGATGGCCACGACCTCAAACTTCCCGGGCCTGACCGGAACCTACACCCTCAACTCGGCGGGTGACCCGACCACCCCGGCCCTTCAGATCCAGCAGTACAAGGGCGGCGCCTGGACCACCATCAAGAACCTCGCCGTCACCTCCTAACAGCGTTCGTTGAACGGGGAGGGGCAAATCGCCCCTCCCTCTTTTTTTTGCCAAGCGACTTTATTTGTGAACAATTACGCCGATGGCCGCGATGGTCCAACGGTTCAGGGCGTCGCTGATCACCACGCCGACCGCATCGCTGATCAACCTCGTGGGCCTTGCGATTGTGGTCGTCGCCCTGGTGGCGACGGTGCAGCGCGTCGTCACTGCCCAGGGTGGAGCCACCTACTTCTTCCAGACGATGGGTTTCGGGCTGGCTTTGGGGGCCATCTTCGCCCTCGTAGCGCTTGGCTACACGATGGTCTACGGCATCATCGAGCTCATCAATTTCGCCCATGGCGACGTCTTCACCCTGGGCGCGTTCATCTCGGCCGCCGTCTTGCCGATTTTTGGTCTCACCGAGGGGCGGACCTTCGGGATCGGTCTGATTCTGCCCTTGATCGGGGTGTTTCTCGTCACCATGCTGGCGTGCGCGCTCATCAATGTGGGTATCGAGCGCGTCGCCTACCGCCCGCTGCGGCATGCCCCGCGCCTCGCCCCCTTGATCACGGCCATAGGCATGTCGGCGTTCCTGGAAGGCGTGATGAACGTCTGGCGCGGGCCGTTCACCCTGCACTATCCGGATCTTCTACCTGAGTCCCAGATTCCCCTCGGGGGTGGCGTCACCATCGCCGCCAAGGCCGTGACTGTGATCGTCCTCGCGGTCGTGCTGATGGTCGCCCTGACCGTGTTCGTGAACCGGTCGACGCTGGGCAAGGCGATGCGGGCGACAGCCCAGGACCGCGACGCTGCTCAGCTCATGGGCATCGATATCAATCGCACCATCGCAGCAACTTTCTTCATCGGCGCGGCTCTTGCGGGCGCAGGCGGCATCATCTACGGGCTCTACTACAACTCCTACTCCGCGTTCGACGGTTTCACGTACGGTCTTTACGCGTTCACGGCGGCGGTTTTCGGGGGCATCGGCAACATCCCCGGCGCCGCCTTGGGCGGCATACTCATCGGGGTCATCTACGCCATCTCCGATGGCTATTTCACAGTCTCGTGGACGCAGGTGCTGGTGTTCGGCATCCTCATCTTCGTCCTCGTCTTCAGGCCGACGGGCTTGCTCGGGATGCGGGTGCCTGAGAAGTGACCCGCGCGCAGGAATTCGTTAGAGCCAACCTGCGCAACCCCAACGCCGTCGCATATTTCCTCATGGCGGCCGGCGCGCTGTTCTTCCCGGCGATCGTACAGTTCGCGACCGGCGGCAACGGCGACTACCTGGTCGGGCTCGCCGCCGACGGCGGCATCTACATCCTGATGGCCATCGGGCTCAACGTCGTCGTCGGCTTCGCCGGACTGCTCGACCTCGGGTACGCGGCGTTCTTCGCCATCGGGTCGTACACGTACGCGCTCGTCGCCTCGAACCACCTCGGTGTGACACCAATCGGTCACAACCTGCACGTCCCGTTCTGGATCGCGCTGTTCATCGGAATGTTCGTGGCGGCCGGGGCCGGCGCGCTGCTCGGCGCGCCAACACTCCGGCTGCGTGGCGACTACCTCGCGATCGTGACCCTTGGTTTCGGCGAGATCGTCCCCCGCGTGTTCCGCAACGCCGGCATCTGGACCGGCGGCGTGCCGGGGATCAGCGCCCTCGACGTTCCCTCGCTGCCGGGCTGGTTTGTTGGCCCGTGGGTCGGCCAGGACTTCGGCTGGGCGCCCGACTTCCGTTTCACTTCGGCCAACCTGACCGCCTACTACGTGTTGATGGTCGTGCTGATCACGTTCGTCGTGATCCTGGTCAACAACCTGCACGGCTCACGGCTCGGCCGGGCCTGGATGGCGGTCCGCGAAGATGAGACTGCAGCCGCCGCCAGCGGAGTGAACACGGTCACCATCAAGCTCCTTGCGTTCTCGATCGGCGCCGCAACCAGCGGTTTCGCAGGCGCCTTTTACGGCGCCAAGCTGTCGTACGTCAGCTCCGAGAACTTCGGCTTCATCGTTTCCGTGACGGTGCTGGCCATGGTCGTGCTCGGCGGCATGGGAAACATCCCGGGCGCGATGCTTGGCGGCATCGTCCTCTACTTCATCCTCTTCTGGCTTCTTCCCAACGCCCCACTCCAGATGCAGAGCCTCGCATCTTCGCTAGGCCTCGACTCGCTCAACCACTCGAGCCCGAATGGTTGGCCGGGCATCGCTGAGGTGGTGTCGCGCAGCAAGTACGTAATCTTCGGGCTGATCCTGGTCGGCATCATGCTTTTGCGCCCTCAGGGTCTCCTGCCCAGCCAGATCCGCAAGCAGGAGCTCAGGCACGAAGAGCACGAAGCGCTCGCGGCGCCGCGCCAGCTCCAAGGATAGAGATGGACGAGCCGATCCTTCGCGTCCAGGGCGTGACCAAGCGATTCGGTGGTCTCGTCGCGGTCGACAACGTGAGCTTCGAGGTCCAGACCGGCGAGGTTTTCGCGCTCATCGGACCCAACGGCGCCGGCAAGACGACCCTTTTCAACTGCGTCACCGGGTTCTACAAACCGACGCTCGGCACGGTGACGTTTCGAGGCCGCGACCTGACCGGGTCGCCTCCGCATCGCACAGCGAAAGCCGGAATCGCGCGCACGTTCCAGAACATCCGCCTCTTCGACTACATGTCCGCGATCGACAACGTCAGGCTTGGTCATCACTGCCGCATGCATTCGAAGCTGTGGGACTCGCTGTTCAAGACCCCGTTCGAGCGCAGCGAAGAGAAAAGGATCACCGAGCACTCCATGGAGCTGCTTGCGCTCGTCGGGTTGGAGCGACAGGCCGACAACTACGCTCGCAACCTCGCGTACGGGCAGCAGCGACGGCTCGAGATCGCCCGCGCGCTGGCTACCGACCCCAAGCTGCTGCTGCTCGACGAGCCGGCAGCCGGTTTCACGCCGCAGGAAAAGGTGGAGCTCATGGACCTGGTGCGCACGATCCTCGCGCGTGGGATCACTGTGTTCTTGATCGAGCACGACATGAGGGTCGTCATGCAGGCCTCGCAGCGCATCGTGGTCCTCGACCACGGCGAAAAGATCGCCGAGGGACCGCCGGTTGAGGTCCGTAACAACCCACGTGTGATCGAGGCCTATCTGGGCAAGTCGGCCTGATGGCCCTGCTGGAGGTCTCGGGAATCGACGTCTTCTACGGGCGGGTGGCCGCCGTGCGGGGCGCGACCCTTGAGGTCGACAAAGGCGAGGTCGTCGCTTTGATCGGATCCAACGGCGCCGGCAAGACCACCACGCTGCGCACGATCTCGGGCCTGCTTCACCCACAGCGAGGCACGATCAAGTTCGACGGCCAGGACATCACACGTACCGCGCCGCAGAAGATCGTCAACCTGGGCATCTGCCAGTCACCGGAAGGCAGGCGGCTGTTCACGAGGATGAGCGTGCTCGACAACCTGCGGATGGGCGCCTACACGCGCCGAAGCGGCGCCGAGATAAAGGCTGACATGGATCGCGTTTTCGAGCTGTTTCCCCGCTTGAAGGAGCGGGCGAACCAGATCGCCGGCACGCTGTCAGGCGGCGAGCAGCAGATGTGCGCGATGGGGCGCGCGCTCATGGCCAAGCCGAAGGTGCTTATGCTCGACGAGCCGTCGCTGGGCCTCTCCCCGATTCTCGTTGAGACGATCTTCAGCATCGTCCGCGAGATCAACGCGAACGGTACCCCTGTGCTGCTCGTCGAGCAGAACGCCAACAAGGCGCTGGAGGTCGCGCACCGAGGCTACGTGCTGGAGACCGGCTCGATCGTCAAGACCGGAACAGGCAAGGAGCTCCTCGCCTCAGAGGACGTCCAGAAAGCCTACCTCGGTATGTGACGCTTCCGGCTACTGGCCCGGCGGGCGGTAGCTCGAGACGAAGAGGTAGATCAGGACGGCGGCGAAGGCCGCGTACTCGAGGATCACATTCCGCGTGAAGCTGTCCTCGACCGTGTGCCGGACCAGGCCGCGGTTGATGTACCAGGCGAAAAGCAGCATGACCGCGAACGGCCCTTCGCTTACGACCAGATAGCTGGAGAGTGCTGTGATCGCCCAGGCGAGGAACGTGACGACCTGGCCCACGAACAGCGCAAAGATGAAGGCGCGCCGTGGCGCGATCGAGATCCCGTTGATGCGAAAGCTGCGGTAGGACGCAAGGAATGTGATCGTGAAGATCCAGACGAGGCGCAGCACGATGTTGAACTGGATCGTGACGAGCACGAGGTAGGCGCCCGCGACGACCAGGACCAGGATGGTTTCCTGGACCAGGATGTGCCCGCGCTTTTCCGAGTCGCGAAGCCGGAGGTAGTCCAGGCGCGCGAGCAGCACGAAGCCGGCGCCGAACGTCGCAGTGAAGATCAGGTACTTCCACAGCTCGGGGACGAGGATCGAGAGTCCCGCCAGCGTCACGGCGCCGAGGGCGACCGGGATGTAGTGCTCGATGCGAGGAAACTCCGCAGTTCCGCGCAGGTAGCCGAGCAGGGCCGGAGCCGCGACCACGACCAGCCCGAGCGCCAGCGCCCAAACCTGACCCTGGGCGAGGAGCTCCGACTTGAAGCCGAGGGCGATGGCGACCAGCACCACTGCCGCGAACACGAGAAAGCTGCGATCGCGTTCGCTGGCGACGACCGCGGTGGTCCTCAGGTGCCTGTCTTCAGGAGTCGGCGGGGTTTTCATAGGCCCGGGGAAGTTTATCCCCTATGTGCCGGCCCGCCCGTAGCGGTCCTCGAGGCGGATGACGTCCTCGATCTCGGGCGTCGAGACCTCGAAGATGTCCGCGTCCTCGACGGCCGTGATCCGGTGGCGCGTGCCGGGAGTCAGGTGGACGGTGTCGCCCGAGCGCATGCGGACCTTTTCCAGGTTTCCGTCAGCCCCTCCGAGCTCGATGTCGATCAAACCATTGCTCACGAGCAGGCATTCGTCCTTGCGCTCGTGGTACTGAAGCGAAAGCGCCTCGCCTCTGTTGACGTGGAGAATCTTGCCGAGGTAGCGGTCGGTGATCGCCCAGCGGATCTCGTAGCCCCAGGGTTTGTCGACGCGCGACCCATCGGCCCGAGTGACTTCAGGCATGCGCCCTCAAACCAACGATCTCTTCAAGGGCTGCGAGGCGCGCTTCCACGGCAGCTTTGTCGGCCGCCTCAGAATAAACGCGTACGAGCGGCTCGGTGCCGCTGGCGCGAAACAGCACCCAGCTGCCGTCAGCGAGGTAGAACTTGAAACCGTCGTCCGAGCGGATCCGCTCCACCTTGACCCCCGCCACCTCGCTCGGTTCGTGGGTCTCGAGGAGCCTCAAGATCCGTTTGCGCTCGTGGTCGTACGTCTCGCGGTTGAGGTGGATGTCGTGGCGCGCGTAGGCATGTGGTCCGACACGCGCCTCGAGGCCGGCCATGATCTGCGACAGCGGCCGGCCCATCTTGACGATCATGTCGGCAAAGAGCAGGCCGATCAGGATGCCGTCACGCTCGGGGATGTGACCCCTGATCGCGAAGCCGCCTGACTCCTCGCCGCCAAGCACGGCATCGCTCTCGATCATCTTCGGCGCGATGTTCTTGAATCCCACCGGCACCTCGTAAACCGTCTCGCCGAACTCAGCGCCGAGCTTCTCCGCCATCGACGTCATGTTCACCGTCTTGACCACCGGGCCGATCATGTGACGGACGTCGAAGAGGTAAAGCATCAGCAGCGCGAAAACCTGCAGCTGGTTGATGAAGCGCCCTGTCTCGTCGATGATCCCGACTCGGTCAGCGTCGCCGTCAGTGCAAATGCACAGGTCTTGCCCGCCACCGCGCATGAAGGCGACGGCGGAATCGATGTTGGGTGGAATCGGCTCCGGGTTGATGCCGCCGAACAGAGGGTTGCGCTCTGCGTGCAGCTCGACGACCGATGTTCGGCCACCGTCGAGCAGCTCTTTGATATAGCCGTGGCCCGATCCGTACATGCATTCATGGACGATGTGGAGGCCCGCCGCCCGGATCGCGGTGAGGTCGACCATCCGAGCGACCTGTGCATAGTAAGGCGCTCGCGGGTCGTACACGGTGACCATGTCACCGGTCTTCGAGCGGTCGGGCACCGGGACGTCTTCCAGCTCGTTGATTCGCGGCTCGAGATCGGCGATGACGTCAGGCGAGGCGGAACTGCCGGTCTCGGTCTTGAATTTGATGCCGTTGAAGAGATATGGGTTGTGGCTTGCCGTCACTACCACGGCGCCCGTGGCCTTGCGGTCGATGACCGTCCAGGACGCCACCTGTGTTGGCGAAGGCCGGTCGAAAATCAGGCTGCGAACTCCGCCGACCGCGAGCACGTCCGCCACGGTGCGCGCGAACTCTTCGGATGCGAACCTGCAGTCGAAGCCGACGACCGCGAGCGGATCTGCCGACTGCGAACGCAAGTACTCGGCCGCTCCTTGCGCAACGCGGCGGACGTTGGCGAAGGTGAAATCGTCCGCAACCACCCCCCGCCAGCCATCGGTGCCGAACTTGATCTCGGTTGGTTTCACGCGACTAAAGGTACTTCGTCTTGCGCGCCCGCCGGAGCGCGTCGACGACCTTCTTCACGTCCTGGGCGCGCGAGCGTGGGCACACGAGGAGAGCGTCCTCGGTGTCGATGATGATCATGTCCTCGAGCCCGATCGCGGCGACCAACCTGCGCTCGCCGAGCACCAGGCTGCCGTGGGTGTCGACCAGTACCGCCTCACCCTCGACAGAGTTGCCCCGCGCGTCGGGATGCACCCGGTCGCCCAGCTCCGACCAGTTTCCGATGTCCGCCCAGTCGAAGTCGCCAGGCACGAGGAGCAAGCGATCTGTCTTCTCCATGACGGTTCTGTCGATGACGTCAATCGGCAGCCTCTTGTAGAGGCGCGCCGCCTCCTCCTCGTCACCCGCATCCCGGGCGGCCAGGACCCTCCGCAACGCCTTCAGGCGGGCAGGCGCATGCCGCCCGAGCTCCTCGACGAACGCAGACAGCCGCCATACAAACCACGCCAGGTTCCAGTAATAGCCACCGGCCCTCACGAACTGCTTCGCCCGCGCCAGATCCGGTTTTTCTACGAACTGCTTCACCCGAACTGCCCCGGCCGACGTGCGGCCAGGAGCATGGATATAACCGAGCCCGGTCGATGGAAACGCAGGTTTCAGCCCTACCGTCACCAGCGAGTTGGTCGCGGCTGCAGCCTTCACCGCGCTGCCGATCGCGGTCCGGGCCTTCGCCGCACCTCTCACCACGTGGTCGGCCGGCATGGCCACCATGACGGCGTCGGGAAAGCGGGCCAGCAGGGTGAGCGTGGCCAAGCCGTACGCGTTGGTTGTACCTCGCGCCGCAGGTTCCAGGATCAAGTGGTCCGCGTCAATCTCAGGAAGAACAGCGGCAATGATCTCGCGCTGGCGCACCTCGGTGAGCACGAAGACCTCGTCCGTGATGGCGCGCGCCCGCTGGTAGGTCTCCCGCAGCAGCGGGCGGCCGCGCCCGCCCAACGGAAGAACGTGCTTGGGCGTCGAGCGGCGCGAGCGCGGCCACAGCCTGGTGCCGGCACCCCCGGCGGGGATCACCACCAGCGTCCGCGGTTGAAGAGCGCCCTTCGCGCGGCGGACGCTCAACCGACCTCTTCCGCCAGCTCCTTCGCACGCGCTGTCGACTCCCACGGCGCGTCGATGTCCGTCCGGCCGAAGTGTCCGTAGACAGCGGTCTGTCGGAACAGAGGCCGCCTCAGGTTGAGCTCCTTGATGATCCCAAGTGGGCTCAGGTCGAAGAGCTTGTTGACGGCGGCAGCAAGCGCCGCGTCGGGCGCTTTGCCAGTACCAAACGTGTCGATCCTGACCGCGACCGGTTTGACGATGCCGATCGCGTAAGAGATCTGGACCTCACAGCGCTTCGCGAGACCGGACGCGACGATGTTCTTGGCCACGTGCCGTGCACCATAAGCGCCCGCGCGGTCGACCTTCGTCGGGTCCTTCCCAGAAAAACAACCGCCCCCGTGGCGGGCATAGCCGCCATACGTGTCAACCATGATCTTCCGGCCGGTGAGCCCGGCATCCGCGACGGGTCCGCCGACCACGAACCGGCCGGTTGGGTTGATGAACATGCGCACCCGGCCGTCTTTCAACTCCGCGGGGATCACAGCGTCGATGACGTGCTCCGCGATGTCCGCACGCAGCTGCTCGGTGGTCACCTCCTCGTGGTGCTGGGTCGACAGGACGACCGTGTCCACCATCGGGGGCTCGTTGCCATCGCCGTAACGGATCGTCACCTGCACCTTGCCGTCCGGCCGCAGATAGTTGAGCGCTTTCGTCCGGCGGACCTCGGCAAGCCGCCGCGCCAGTCGATGCGCGAGCGTGATCGGTAGCGGCATCAGCTCGGGCGTTTCATCGCAGGCAAAGCCGAACATCATTCCCGAGTCGCCGGCGCCTCCGACGTCTACGCCTTGGGCGATGTCAGGCGATTGCTCGTCGATGCTGGTGATCACGCCGCAGGTCTCCGAGTCGAAGCCGTACTTCGCGCGCGTGTAGCCGACCTCTCGGACGGTCTGCCGGATGATCCGCGGAATGTCGACGTAACAGTCGGTTGTGATCTCGCCGATGACTAGGACAAGGCCGGTGGTTATGGCCGTCTCGCAAGCCACGCGCGCGAGCGGATCCTTGGCCAGGATCGCATCGAGGATGGCATCCGAGATCTGGTCCGCGACTTTGTCCGGATGGCCCTCTGTGACCGACTCGGACGTGAAGACGTTGGACATGGCGGTCCTCCTTTGAATCTCCCGCGCCGGCAAGGTCGGGCCACCGTGTGGGCCCGTCCCCAAGCGCCAGGTTCATACCTCTGGGACGAGGGAATCCTACATGAGGGAGCGCTTAATTCGGCCGCAGTTCCAGGTACTGGATGCCCGAGTGGCGCATCCACCTGGAGCCCTTTTGGGCCAGGAGCCGAGCGGTCGCCGCCCGGGCTGATTCGACCACCTCGTCGATGTGGTCTCGCTTCATCTCCCAGGTCGCGGTCGGAGCCGTGATCGGGCACAGGACGGTGATGCGGGCGCGCTCCCGCAGGCGCTCGTAGTCACTGAGCATCTGGTGGTGGAGCGCCAGCTGGAGGGTACGAGCGATCAGCTCCGACCAGGTCGCGGGCGCCTGCTCGTTCTCACCGCCGGCCATGAGGCTGATGGCCAGCACGTGTTTGGCGCCATCGTCGATGGCGATGTCCATCGGCGTGTTGTCAACGATCCCGCCGTCCATGTGCTCGCGCCCTTCGATTCGGACGGATGGAAAGATCACTGGAATCGCGGTGGACGCGAGCAGAGCCGGGGTCAGCGCTCCGGCCCTGAACACCGCCGGTTTGCCGGCGTTGAGGTCCGTGGCCACGATCGCAAGCGGCACGCGCATCTGCTCGAAGGTCGTGATGCCGGTCAGCGCTTGAGCCCGCTCGACGAGCCGGCGGACGTTGGCCTGTGGCAATGCGCTGACCTGGCCGCGATGCAGGCCGGAGAGGATTACGCCGAGCGGATGCGCGTGGAAGACGTCCAGCGCCTGGCGCGACATCCAGAGCTCACGGAGCATCATCACGCCCGCAGGCGAGGGATAGGCGGCGATGCAGCTGCCGTTCAGCGCGCCGACGCTGACGCCGACCAGCGAAACCGGCGGCTCGATGCCGGCCTCGAACAGCCCTTGCAGCACCCCAACCTGGGCGGCGCCGCGAGCGCCGCCCCCGCCCAGCACCCAGGTGCGCCGAGCGGGCCCGAACAAGTCAGTCCCCTCTCACCTTCGGCAGAGGGGTGCGCCGGGGCGGGCTCTGCCCGACCTGGCGTCTCTAGGGGGGAGTTCCCCCCTCAACAGAATCGGTAGGGAGAGGGGCTTGAGCACCCGAGACGTCATGTCCCCTCTTCCCAGGACGACAAGTAGTGCTTCTGCTCGTCGGTCAGGGTGTCGATCGCAATGCCCATGGCGTTCAGCTTGAGCCGCGCGACCTCTTTGTCGATGTCGTCCGGCACGTCGTAGACGCGGCGCTCGAGCTTGCTCGCGTTCGCCGCGATGTACTCGGCGCAGAGCGCCTGGTTCGCGAAACTCATGTCCATGACCGCCGCGGGATGCCCCTCCGCCCCGGCCAGGTTGATGAGCCTCCCTTCACCGAGCACGTGCAGGCGCCGGCCGTCGCCGAGCTTGTACTCCTGCACCGACGGCCGCACGTGGCGCACGCCGGTCGCCATCTCGTCGAGCGCCTTGAGGTTGATCTCGGAGTTGAAGTGGCCCGAGTTGGCCAGGATCGCACCGTCCTTCATGACCTCGAAGTGCTTGCGGTCGAGCACGTTGACGTCGCCCGTGACGGTTACGAAGATGTCGCCCTCGCGCGCGGCCTCGTCCATCCTCATGACCCGAAAACCGTCCATCGCCGCCTCGAGAGCCTTGACCGAGTCGACCTCGGTGACGACCACGTCCGCGCCGTGACCCTTGGCCCTCGACGCCAGGCCGCGACCCACCCATCCGTAGCCGGCGATGACAAACATCTTGCCCGCGACCAGGACGTTGGTGGAACGGATGATGCCGTCGAGGGTCGACTGCCCGGTTCCGTATCGGTTGTCGAACATGTGCTTCGTGTCGGCCTCGTTGACGGCGACGATCGGGTAGCGGAGCACCCCGGCTTCGGCCATGGCGCGGAGCCGGATCACGCCGGTAGTGGTCTCCTCTGTGCCGCCGATGACTTCCGAAATCTGATCCTGGCGTGACTTGTGGAGGACCGACACCAGGTCTGCCCCGTCGTCCATCGTCAGCGACGGATGGTGGTCGAGAGCAGCTTCGATGTGCTGGTAGTACGTGTCGTTGTCCTCGCCCCTGATGGCATATGTCTTGATCCCGTGCTGCACCGCGAGTGCGGCTGCGACGGCATCGTTGGTGGAGAGCGGGTTCGACCCGCACAGCGCCAGGTCCGCGCCGCCGGCCTTCAGCGTCAACATCAAGTTGGCCGTCTCGCTGGTCACGTGCAGGCAGGCGCTGAGCTTCAGCCCTTTGAGAGGCTGCTCCTTGATGAAACGCTGCCGGATGAGCGTGAGCACCGGCATCTCCCTCGCCGCCCAGTCGATCAGGTCTTGACCCTCACCGGCGAGATTCAGGTCCTTGACATCGTTGCCTTTCGCGCTGACTTTCAAAAGAGTCTTCTCTCCATCAATAAACGAGCTCACTCACCACTTCAATCTCGTGCAGCCGTTCGCGTCCTTTGAGAAAGCTCAGCTCGATCAGGACGTGAACGCCGAGCACGACGCCACCAAGCTTTCGGATCAGCTGGGTCGCTGCGGCCGCTGTGCCTCCTGTGGCAAGCACATCATCCACTATCAGCACGGTCTGACCCGGCTTCACCGCGTCCTCGTGGATCTGGAGCTGGTCCGTTCCGTACTCCAGCTGGTAGTCCTGACTGACTGTCTTCCAGGGCAGCTTGCCGGGCTTGCGTATGGGCACGAACCCCGCGCTGAGACCGAGAGCGACCGCGCCGCCGGGGATGAAACCGCGCGCCTCGATGGCGGTCACCACGTCGGGCGGACGATCGATCCAGTGGCTGCACACCTGCTCGACAACGGCTTTGAAGACGGTCTTGTCCGCCAGGAGCGGTGTGATGTCCTTGAAGATGATCCCCGGCTGTGGGAAGTCGGGGACGTCGCGGATGAACGACTTCAGCTGTTCTTCGGTGAGCCTCATACCACGCGACGGAAGTATTCCAGGGTACGCGCCAGGCCGTCCTCGAGCGCGACTTCCGGCTGCCAACCCAACAGGTCGCGCGCATGAGTGATGTCCGGCCGGCGCTGTTTCGGGTCGTCGACCGGCAGCGGCCGAAACTCGATCGGGCTCTTCGAACCGGCCAGCCGCACGATGACCTTGGCCAGCTCGAGCATCGTCACCTCCTCGGGGTTGCCGAGGTTGACGGGCATCTCGTCGCCCTTCTCGAGCGCGGCCAGCACTCCTCGCACGAGGTCGGACACGTAGCAGAGGCTGCGGGTCTGGGAGCCGTCGCCGTAGACCGTGAGCGGCTCGCCCCGGATTGCCTGCGCCATGAAGTTCGGCACCGCCCGGCCGTCCGACACCTGCATTCGCGGGCCGTGCGTGTTGAAGATCCGGATGATGCGCGTGTCGACGCCGTGTGCACGGTGGTAGGCCATCGCGAAGGCCTCCGCGCAGCGCTTCGCCTCGTCGTAGCAGCCGCGGGGTCCGATTGGGTTGACATTTCCCCAGTACGACTCGGGCTGCGGATGCACAAGTGGATCGCCGTACACCTCGGACGTCGAGGCGAGGAGGAACGTCGCGTTCTTCGCGCGCGCGAGGCCGAGCATGTTCATTGTCCCGACCGTGCCCACCTTCAGCGTGTGGATGGGATTGGCGTCGTACTGCGGCGGCGATGCTGGCGAAGCGAAGTGAAGGACATAGCGGACGTCCCCGTCTACCGCGATGTTCTCATTGACGTTCGCCTGCTGGAACGCGAAATCGGGATTCCCGACCAGATGGCCCAGGTTGTCGCGCGAGCCGGTGATGAAGTTGTCGAGCGCGAGCACGCGCATACCGCGCGAAAGGAGCGCCTCGCTGAGGTGTGAGCCGATGAACCCGGCGCCGCCCGAGACCACCGCCCTGTCTTTGTTGGCGCTAGTCGCGGCCGATTCCTCGATACGTGAAGCCCAGGCTGCGCATGGCCGCCGGGTCGTAGATGTTGCGTCCGTCGACGAGCACCGGCGTGCGCATGGAGGCTCTCAAGCGACCGAGGTCAAGGCGGCGGAACTCGTTCCATTCGGTGACGAGGACGACCGCGTCCGCACCGGCGGCCACCGCGTACGCGTCACGCGTGTACTCGACCTGAGGAAGCTTCATACGCGCACCCTCCATCGCCGCGGGGTCGTAGGCGCGAACGTGCGCGCCGGCCGCGAGAAGAACCTTCGCGATATCCAGGCTTGGAGCCTCGCGCAGGTCGTCCGTGTTGGGCTTGAATGCGAGGCCGAGCAGGCCGACGACCCTGTCGGTGAGCTCCTCCAGGCAATCGCGCAGCTTGTCGATGACGAGCATGCGCTGGTCGCGGTTGATGTCCATGACGGCATGAAGCAGCTCCGGGTGGTAGTCGAACCTCTCCGCGAGGGCGGCCAATGCCTTCACGTCTTTGGGGAAACACGAGCCTCCGTAGCCAATGCCGACGTCGAGATAGCTGGGCCCGATCCGTTTGTCCAGGCCCATGCCCTCCGCTACGAGCTTCGCGTCGGCGTCGACGCGCTCGCAGATGCGCGCGATCTCGTTGATGAATGAGATGCGTGCGGCGAGGAATGCGTTAGACGCGTACTTGACCATCTCCGCGGTGTAGATATTCGGCGTGATCAGGATCGGGGCGTCCAGCGGCTCATAGAGCCGGGCCACCTTCTCCGCCGCGCTCCGGTCGTGTCCCCCTATGACCACGCGGTCCGGGTGCATGAAGTCCTGGATCGCCGAACCCTCGCGCAGGAACTCCGGATTCGACACGACGTCCGCGCGGTGCTTCGTGTTGTGCTGGGCCAGGACTTTCGACACCATGTCGCCGGTCA
>DASVEP010000193.1:0-7186 GCA_036380475.1 Candidatus Dormiibacterota bacterium | reverse complement strand
GTCGAAGTACGCGGGGTTGTCTTCCGGGGGGTTGAAGACCATGTTGTCCACGCTCAGCTCAGCCGGCGACAGGTTGGGCAGGTAGGACACGACGGAATACGTCTGGCCCGGCTGCAGCAGGTCGGGGGTCCGGAAGGTTCCGTATGGGTCGACGCGCAGCGCGGACACCGGCACATAGAGGCTCTGGATCGGATATGCGGCGCTGATCACGCCCGGCAGCGGCCTGACAACCCGGAACACCTGCACGAATGTGCCGAGATTGTTCGGTGGGGCCGCTGGAAGCAGCCGCGGCGGCACATACGCCTGAAGCGTCGCGAAACTATGGCGCGAGGCCGTCCACACACCGTTGCCGTAGGTGTCGAAAACGAGCCCACGCCAGTACGCAGGCGCGCCGGTGCGCACGTACATCACCGGCGCGTCGCCAAGGCGTCCGCGGAAATGCAGGTCGATGTTGCTGGTGGCACCGGACGGGTCCCCGCTCAGCTGCACGAGCGGCAACGCTGGATTCTCCATCTCGCCTCTGAAGCCGACGTAGTTCGGAAGAGACACGAGCACCGGTCCACCCGGCTCGAGGTTGGGCTGTGGGATGAAGATGAAAGCAGCCAGGCCGAGGGCGAACGCCCCGATCAACGTGAGCGCGACCGCGCGCGCCGGCGCCGTCACCCGAGCATCCAGGCGGCGCAGGTGCGATGAGACCCAGAAGCCTGCCAGGCACAGCGTCCAGAGGGCGACGAGGATTCCGAACGGGTAGTCCCACGCATAGACCGCAGCCAGATAGAGGATCGCGAGGCCGATCCAGAAGCTCGAGTAGCAGTTGCGGCGCGTCTTCAGGTCGAAGCTCGTGACCGCGACCAGAAGGATCGCGAAGTTCGCCTGTGGCAGCACGCCGCCGAATAGCGCGCCGATCGAGTCGGCCAGAAAATAGGCGAGGGCGGCGAAAACCAGCCCGGCGAGCAGGACCTGGCGGCGCTTGCCACGAGGGAGCGCCCGCTCTCGATAGCTCACGACGTGCCCGACGGCCGTTGCCGCCAGACCGATCACCGGCACGACGTAGTCCTGGCCGTACAGGACGACGGCGAGCACGGCGACCGCGAAGCCAGAGAGGACGAAGGCGCGTCCCTCGAGAGAGTTCTCGATCGGCGACGCGGGAATCCTCACTCTCACAGCGGCCACTCCAGACCGGCACGCTGGATTGAAACGTCGTCCCCCAGGTCCGCATCCCCCACCGCCCACGCTCGAACCGAACCGCCACGCTGCCTCACTACTTCGAGCGCATCGGCGACGTCGGCGTTGGCGGCTGCGGAGACGGCGATCGCGTCACCGACGGGCGGCGGCTGCGGACCCGCGGCATCCGCTGCATACGGATAGCGAGCAAGCCATTCGAGGATCGCCCACAGCGAACGTGACTCGTCTGGCCGCGACGGTTCGGCGCCTGGCGCCCACACGACCACTCGGCCGCCCGTCCTCAGGCAATCCCACGCCTCCGACGCGGCAAGGCGCGCGATCTGGTCGGCGGCCTCTGGCGTTGGCGGCGCTGGATCGCAGAAGATCCCGAGCGTCTGCACGCCAGGCGGTTCGAACTCTCGAACGATCAGCTCGCCATGACGTGCGCTCGAGCGCCAATGGATGCGGCGGAGAGGATCGCCGGGCCGGTACTCGCGGACTCCGAACATCTCTGTGCCCGAGCCGGCGCGTGGTGCTGCAAGGCTGGCCTCGAGCTCTCTCGCTCGCGGCCTTTCTGACAGCGATGCGAATCGCGGAAGCACGAGCGCGAGCTCGGAGTCGATGCTCGGGCCGCGACGCCGAAAGAATCCCAACGGGTCTCCGGTTTCGAGGCTCCAGTTGAGCGCGCCGACCGGGCCCCGGCGCAGCGGACCGACAGCACGGAGCTCGCCCCAGCCCTGCTTCGGAACAATGCCCGCCGCCGCGGCAAGTGGCGCGCCGCCGATGGACCCGAACAGGCGAGCAGGCCCTCGCGTGCCGCGTGTGGTCTCGATGCGCAGCTCGACCTGCATCCGGTCGCCTTCGAACACCGGGACCAGCGGTCCGCTGGCCATCATCCGCTCGGGCAGCTCGTCGAGCGGCGAACCATCGGCCCGTTCGGTGCTGTCGACCCGCAGTGCTCCGTGCAGCCCGCGGTTCCACAACGCGTAGAAGAATCCGCCGACGGTAAGGGCCGCGATCCAGTACGCCAGCAGGTACAGCCATGCGACGTTCGACGAGCCGCCGTAGTAGAAGATCACTGCGGCGACGGCCACCGCGCCGAAGAGTCTTGGGGTTGGTTTCAGTGTCCCCTCAACGGAGGTAGTGGAAGCTTGGCGACGACGTCCTCGATCACCTCCGAGGCCCTCGCTCGGCCGCGCATCCCCAGCCTGTGCGCCAGCACCGGGACGGCCAGAAGCTTGATGTCGTCGGGAAGAACGAAGTCACGTCCTTCGAATAGAGCCCACGCTTGCGCCGCCCGCTGCAGGTAAACGCCGGACCGCATGCTGGCCGGCAGGGTGATCTCTGTTCGCTGTCGAATCGCCTCGAGCAGGGACACGATGTATGAGCGGATCGCGGGCGCGGATACGACGCGCAGGCATCCGGCCTGCAGCTCGAGCACGTCCGCCAGGCTCACAACCGAGCCCAGGTCGGCGATCGGATCCCCGTGCTCGCGCCTCGCTAGAACTTCCATCGCCTCGGCCTCTGTCGGCGGCCCCATCTCTGCGGCAAGGACGAAGCGGTCGAGCTGCGATTCGGGCAGCGGGTACGTGCCGTGGAATTCGCCGGGGTTCTGCGTCGCGATGACAAAGAAAGGACGCTCGAGGGTGCGCGTAACGCCCTCGATCGTCACCTGCCCCTCCCCCATCGCCTCGAGCAGCGCGGACTGGGTGCGTGGCGTGGCGCGGTTCACCTCGTCGGCAAGGACGATGTTGGCGAAGATCGGGCCCGCCACGAATTCGAACGTCGCGTCCTTCTGATTGAAGATGCTCGATCCGGTTATGTCGGATGGGAGCAGGTCAGGCGTGCATTGAATCCGGCGGAAAGTTCCGCCCACTGATGTCGCCAGCGCTCGCGCGAGCATCGTCTTGCCTGTGCCTGGCAGGTCTTGCAGCAGCACGTGGCCACCGGCGACGAGCCCTGCGGCTGCGAGCCGCACGACGCGATTCTTGCCAACGATGACCCGATGGACGTTGTCTTCGATGCGACCCAGGAGCTCCGCGGCACGTCTGGGCTCCAGCTCTCGAGAGGCCGCGCTCATGCGTGGATTCTAGTTGCGGGTAGAGGCGCTACCCGCGGCTTAAGTGGGTTCTTATCCCTGCCCGATCATCCGGGCAATGACTTCGGAGAGGTTCGGGCCGCCCTTGCCGAAAGGCACCGAGTGCACCCGATGCGCGAACACCATCTCTGCGACCGAGCTGACGTGGTTCACCTTCACCGTTTCGGCGCTGTCGTACGCGGCTTTGGCCTGCGCCGCGCGAGCGCAGACGAGGTCCGAGCGGTGGCCGTCGACCTCCAGCGCGATCGAGATCTGTGCAATGAGGCGCAGGATCTCACGCGGAAGCTCAACCTCCGGGAAGGTCGCAATGCCCTCGGCGATATGCGAGCGCACATCCTGTTCGGACTCGGCGTGCTGCTGCACGAACTTGTGCGGGTCGTCCTCCCAAACTGATCGCTTCTCGACGATGGACACGCGCTGGTCGAGGTCGCGTATGCCCTCGACGTCGACGCAGAGCCCGAAACGGTCGAGCAGTTGGGGGCGCAGCTCGCCTTCCTCTGGGTTCATCGTGCCGACCAGGATGAATCGCGACGGGTGCGAAACCGAAACGCCTTCGCGCTCGACGGTGTTCACGCCCATCGCGGCCGCGTCGAGGAGCACGTCGACGATGTGGTCGTCGAGCAGGTTCACCTCGTCGACATACAGGATGTTGCGGTTGGCCTCGGCGAGCACACCCGGCTCGAAACGCCGCGAGCCCTCTTTGAGCGCAGCCTCGAGATCGATGGTGCCGACGACCCGATCCTCGGACGCGTTGATCGGCAGCTCGACGACACGCATGCGACGCGTCGCCACTGGAAGCGCGCCCGCCCGTGCCCGCTCGCGGCAGTCAGCACACCAATCCTCGGGGTCGTCCGGGTGGCACCCAAAGTGGCAGCCTTCGACCACCTGCTGGTCGGGCAGCAACCGCGCGAGCGCGCGCACCGCGGTCGACTTGCCGGTACCCTTCTCGCCGCGGATGAGCACGCCGCCGATGGACGGATTGATCGCGTTCAGCACCAGCGCGAGCTTCATCTCGTCCTGGCCGACGATGGCGGTGAAGGGGTAGGAGTAACGGTCTATGGCCATGGAGTCGTCATGTTACCGACCTCTGCCGAGCTCCCTCTCGACAGCCGACGCAATTTCGTCACGGGACAGGTCATACAGACCGTAATACCTCGCCCCCATGCGCTCCGCCAGGTCTGCACATGCATTGATGGCATACGTCTGGTACATCGGCGCGACCCTGGCCAGGTGTTGAACAGACGGCAGGTGGCTGTAGTCGCGCGCGGAGTCGATGACCAGGGCATCGATATGCTCGGCGTCGATCATCCCCGCGACCTTCTGGGCCTCGACCAGCGGCTCCTCCTTGAACATCGAGATGTTGCCGCGGCCATCGCTGATCAAGACCAGCAGCGGCCGGATCGTCGGATCACGGAGCAGCTCGGTCTTGACCACCTTGTAGCCCGCCATCAGCCCATGCGTCAGCGGCGTGGTGCCGCCGACGGACAGCCTCTCCAGACGCCGGCGAGCAAGCGACACGCTCGAGGTCGGCCGGAGCACCACCTCGGCGGTGCGGTTCTTGAAGATGACGACGGCCACGCGGTCGCGGCGCACGTAGGCATCCTGGAGAAGCGAAAGAATCGCCCCCTTGGTGGCGGCCATTCGCTGCTCCGCATCCATCGATGCGGAAGCGTCGACCACGAAGACGATGAGGTTGCCGATCTTTCGCTCGCGCACTTTCTGGCGCAGGTCGTCGCGTTCCAATTTGAGCCGCTCGCCCGGCAACCGCCCTCTATCCCTCTGCATCGGAGCGGCGGCGCGCACGGTGGCATCGATGGCGAGGTCGTTGACCTTCGCCTTCGGTTCTGCACGCACGTAGCGCCCGCGCCGGTCCGGCGTCTGGCTGGCGGAGCGCTTGCCCCCCTGTTTGCGAACCCGACGCTGTCGCGGCAGGTCGATGCGCTTGAGGTTGAAGGTCTCGGTCGCGTCAGGAGCCGACTCGTGCGCGCTCGACCCGCCCGAAGTCATGCCCTGGTCGCTGCCGGCCGACTGCTGGCCTCCGTCCGAGGCACTGGAGCTCTCCTCCGCGGTCGCCTCTGCCGGCGCCTCGCTGTCGGACGGCTGCGGGTCGCCAGCCTGGCTATCAGCGGGCTTCGACCCCTCCTGGTCCTCCGCACTTTGCGGTGAGGTGTTCTCGTCCTGGTCGCGACGGAGCGGCTGCCGCGCGCGATGCGCGAGCGCGAGCGTCGCCGCGTCGTAGATGTCGTCGCGGCTCGGCATCGCGTGCCTGCGGTACGCGGCCAGGGCTCGAGCCGCATGGTCGATGACCACATCAGCGCGGTGGCCGAGCACGTCGGCCTCGACGCAGATCGATGAGATCAGACGTGCCTGTCCGTGGCCAATCTTGACGTTCTTGACCGCCGCTATCGCCTCCCCCAGCGCACGCGAGAGGTTGTGGTCAGCGCCCGCGAACTCGTTGGCGAATTCATGGTCGCCGCGCTTAAAAGCCGCGTCACGCTCGGCGATGAGGACGCGTTCGTCCGGGTCGCGGATGCCCTCGACGTCAACGCAGAGCCCGAAGCGGTCGAGCAGCTGCGGGCGCAGCTCGCCTTCCTCGGGGTTCATGGTGCCGACGAGGATGAACCGCGAGGGGTGCGAGAACGACACGCCTTCGCGCTCGACGACGTTGACGCCCATCGCCGCGGCGTCGAGCAACACATCCACCAGGTGGTCATCGAGGAGATTGACCTCGTCGACGTAGAGAATGTTGCGGTTCGCCTCGGCCAGGACGCCTGGCTCGAAACGCCTCGCACCGGCTCGCAGCGCGGCCTCGATGTCGATCGTGCCGACGACGCGGTCCTCTGACGAGTTGATGGGCAGCTCGACCACGCGCATCTTTCGCTTGTGCGAGGGCAGGACGCCCGCCGCGGCGAACCGGCTCCGGCAGTCGGCGCAAAGAGCTTCCCGGTCGTCCGGGTCGCACCCGAAGTGGCAGCCTTCGACGACGTTGTGCTCCGGCAGCAGGCGCGCCAGCGCGCGCACCGCGGTCGACTTGCCGGTGCCCTTCTCGCCGCGAATGAGGACGCCGCCGATGGTGGGCACGACGGCGTTGAGGATCAGGGCCAGCTTCATCGAGTCTTGGCCCACGATCGCGGTGAAGGGAAAGACGTGGCGGTCGAGCGAGATCACTTTGTCAAGGATAGGTGGGGTTGATGGGGTTCAAAATGGTGGTTAAAGCAGTGGTGATTGTCTTGGCGCTGGCCGCGTTGATCCTTTTTGACATTGCGGCCTGGATCTGGGGCGTCGACTCGCGAGTGGTGATGGACGACGAACGCCAGGTCCACCGTCCATCGCGGCGCTGGATCTAGCAGAGACTGGGAAGGCGGAACTGGGGTTCCGATTTGGTGGTTTTCAAGCACGTTGTCTGCGGGTGTTTGGCGTTAACGTATTGACCTCCAAACAGATGTTTGGTATCATCGCAGCATGCTGGGGGAAGGGGGCACACCCCTCTCGAAACTGCAGGCGGCGGTGCTCGAGTTCCAGGCTCGGGAAAAGCGGCGCGTAGAACCGAAAGGCCTGCGGGCTGTGATCGACGCTCTGGAGTGCGAGTTCTCGTCCGAGGTTTGCGAGGTACAGAAGTCGGGCGACCACCTCGTCAACGGCAACATCACCGCCTCCTCCTGGATCAGCCGGACGTGCGGCATGTCGGTCACATCGGCGGCCGACCGCCTCTGTGTCGGCGAGCAGCTGCAATCGCTGCCCAAGATCGCGGCAGCGCTGAGCTCAGGCGAGATCAGCTACCAGTCCACCTCGGTTCTCTGCCACCTCCGCGCGCAGCTCGGCGACCTACGCGACCTCTTCGATGAAGAGGAGATGCTCGGATTCGCGCGGCAGTTCTCGGTCTTTCACCTGCGCCTCATCTGCCGCGTGGCTCGGCATGCCGCC
>DASVEP010000192.1:0-4333 GCA_036380475.1 Candidatus Dormiibacterota bacterium | reverse complement strand
TCGGTCCGCTGGGTCACGGCTTCGACCTGGCGGCAGGACCGCGAACGATCGCGCTGGTAAGCGGTGGCCTGGGCGTGGCGCCGATGCCGCTGGCGGCGCGGGAGGCGCGAGCCGCGGGCATGCAGGTCACCTGGGTCCACGGCGCTCGAACCGCAGACGAGCTGTGCTCCGAGGCGGATGCCGACGAGGTGATCTGGGCCACTGACGACAGCTCTCGCGGGTTTGCGGGCACCGCGGTTGCTGCCGTGCCTGATGCGGACCTCGTGCTGGCCTGCGGTCCCAACCGCATGCTCGCCGCGGTGGCATCACGTTGGCCCGAATCCCAGGTCGCGGTCGAGACATACATGGGCTGTGGGACGGGTGTCTGTCTTGGCTGCGCTGTTCCGCTCGAGAGGGGTGGCTACGACCGCGCCTGCAAAGAGGGACCCGTGTATCGGGCAGCGGATGTTGACTGGTCGATGCTGCCCGCCCACCTGCCATACGCAATCTCCGCATGACGGACATGTCGGTCGAGATCGGCGGGCTCCGGCTGCGCGGGCCGGTCATGGCGGCCTCGGGCACGTTCGGCTACGGCACAGAGGTGCCGCTGCTGGAGCGTCGCGCACTCGGGGCGATGGTGTCGAAAGGAATCTTCCTGCGCCCGCGAGCGGGTACTCCACCCCCGCGCATCGTCGAGACGCCGTCGGGGATGCTCAACGCGATCGGCCTTCAGGGTCCTGGGGTTGAGGGACTGATTCGCGACTACGCGCCGCAATGGGCAGGCTGGGATTTTCCGGTGCTTGTGAACATCAACGGTGAAACCGCCGGCGAGTATGGCGAGCTGGCGGCAAGGCTCGACGGAGTCCCCGGGGTTGCGGGCTTCGAGATCAACATCTCGTGTCCGAATGTCGAGCAGGGCGGGATGTATTTCGGCAACGACCCGCGTTCTGCAGCCGCGGTCACCGCGGCGGTCCGCAAGCGAACCGACCTGCCGGTCTGGGTGAAGCTCACGCCGATGGTCACCGACATCGGCGTCATCGCGAGGGCGTGCGAGGCGGCCGGCGCCGACGCCCTGTCCGCAATCAACACGTTCGTGGGCATGTCGATGGACCTGAACACTCACCAGCCGCGGCTCAGCTTCCGCACCGGTGGGCTGTCGGGTCCGGCCATCCGTCCCGTGGCGGTGCACCTCGCACACCAGGCGGCGCGCGCGGTTGGCATCCCGGTGATCGGGGTCGGCGGCATCGTGCGCGCCGACGACGCGCTCGAGTTCCTGGTCGCCGGCTGCGCCGCGGTGCAGGTGGGCACGGCCACTTTCGTCAATCCCAACGCCATCGCAGAGGTCCATAACGGCATCGCCGGCTACCTCGCCTCCCACGACTTCGCGTCGCTGGCGGACCTGCCGAGGTACCTCCCGAGAGACTGAACGCTGGCTAGGTCGCGGCGAAGACCGCGGGCCTCGCCAGCCTGATTCCCACGATCACGGCGCCGGCGACAAGCGCCCCGATCGCCATCGCGCCCGGTGCACCGAGGGACGGGATGGACGCCAACGCGCCGGCCTGCAAGCTGCCAATCGGTCCGACCCCGATGAGCGCTTGCGCATACAGCGCCATGACGCGCCCGCGCAAATGGTCAGGTGTGATGGTCTGGATGCGATTGTTCGCAGTGGCGACAAATGAGATCTGCGAATAGCCGGCCACGAAAAGGCTGAGCAGAGAAAGCACGTAGACGCGCGACGAAGAGAAGACGAGCAGCGCGCCGACCCAGATGACGGCCATCCAGAACTGCCGCCGTGGATCGGCGCCGAGCGTCGGCGAGAAGGCAAGCGTCAACGCGCCGGCCAATGCACCGAGTCCCATCGATCCCATGAGGAATCCAAAGCCCTGCGCGCCGACGTGCAGCACCTGGTCCGCGAAGAGCGGGATAAGCGTCAGCCGATTCATCGCGAACAGCGAGAAGACCGCTACGGCCACGAGCAGCATGCCCACGACCGGCTCGTGCCGCGCGTAGGCCGCGCCCTGCGCTATCCGTTCGTGCCACGGCCGCTCGTGGTGTTCGGGGACGACGTTGGGCAGGTCTTTCATCAACAGCAGCGCGACCACCGCACCGAGGTAGCTCACCGAGTTGGCGAGAAAGCACAGCGGCACTCCAACCCATCCGATGAGCACGCCCGCAATCGACGGACCGATGACCGCGGCCGCATTGAAGACGGAGGAGTTGAGCGCGATGGCGTTCATCAGGTCCTGGCGCCCGACCATCTCGATGACGAACGACTGGCGCGCCGGGACATCGAACAGATTGATCGTGCCAGTTGCGGCCGCGGCGACCAGGACCATCCAGTACTGGGCGTGCCCCGTGGCCGTCAACGCGAACAGCGCGAACGACGGCAGCATGAACAGCGACTGCGTGGCGAGCAGGACGTTGCGCTTCCGGAACCGATCGGCGACGACTCCTCCAAGCTGGCTCCCGAGCAGCACGGGCGTGAACTGCGTGGCGAGGACGAGCCCGACGAGGAGGCCGCTGTGAGTCAGCTCGAGCGCCAGCCACGGCATGGCGACGCTCTGCATCCACGTCCCGATCGTCGAGATGATCTGGCCGGTCAGAAAGAGCCGGTAGTTTCGGTGCCGCAGCGCCCCAAGAACCAGCCGGGGTCCTTGTACCGCGCCAGCATCCTCCACTCGTTTGATAATCGCAGGGTGTCCAAGTTGAAAGAGTCGGTCGACATCGACGCGCCACCTGAGCGTGTATGGGCGGTCGTGCAAGAGGACGCAACGAACGCCCCGAAATGGTCGAGCAACGTCGCGAAGATCGAGAAGCTCGACAAGGATCCCCCCGGCAAGGGCACGCGCTACCGCTATCACCTGGATCTCCCCGGCGGCCTCAAGGAAACGCTCGAGGTGGAGCAGGACGTTTACAACAAACCGAAAAAGTGCGCCGGCAGATTCATCCGCGGGCCGCTGAAGGGTACGTGGTCTTACACGTACACAGAGAAGGACGGCTGGACGCGCGTCGTTTACGAGATGGACTTCCAGCTCACCGGGCTGCTGCGCTTTGCGGGCGGCCTGCTCGCGGGTCAGTACGCGTCAGGCATCCGCCAAAACATGATCGCTCTCAAGAAGTACGTCGAGTCCGGTAAAGGGCCGAAGGGTTCGAAAGCCGCCAAGGCGAAGTGACGTTGCTCGCTTACGTCTTCAGCCATCGACCGTCCGCCGGCGTGGACGTGGCGGAGTACGAAGCCACCCTGAAGCGATTTCACGCCGCCCTTGCAGGTGCGCCTCCCAGCGGATTTCTTCGCTCATCGACGTTCAGGGTCGGCGATCGCTACAGCGACTGGTATCTGCTCGACAGCTCAGCCGCGCTCGACGTGCTCAACGAGGCCGCAATCAGCGGTGCCCGCGCGCAGGCCCACAGCGCTGCCGCCGGCATGGCGGTGGACGGCTCCGGCAAGCTCTACAGCCTCGCCGGCGGTGAGCCCGGATCCACGGCGGGTTTCGAGATCGGGTTCTCCAAGCCTGCAGGCATGTCCTACGCCGACCTGTACGAGCGCATGCAGCCGTTTAGTGGCCGTGAAGGGGCGAGCCTGTGGCGGCGGATGATGGTCCTGGGGCCGCCGCCGGAGTTCTGCCTGGTCGCACAGGCAGAGATCGAGCTGCCGCGAGAGTTCCGCCCAGAGGTCCTACGTCGAGAACCGATCTAAGCGTCCGGACTGGCGTGCGAGCGATGGGTGGAGGTTGTGGCCGACGTTGGCTGGGGTGGTGCTATAGCCGCTCGCACATGGGTTACAACGGCGGACAGGGCCCTGAGGCTACGGTCGGCGGAAGGGAAGAAGCTCCAGCTGTTCGAACCGATCCTGAACGGCATCCCGAAGCTCGTTCGAGAGCGACTTCAACCTTTCCTGGGCGGCGCGATCGTCGAGGTTCATCGTGCGAACGCGGCGGAGGACCGTTTGCAGTGCGTAGAGGCCGGCCGGCTCGTCGCTCGTCATGCGGCCCGCCGCGGCCCGAAGCTCGCGGGCGACCTCTTCAAGGTTGTGCGCCCGCAGCCAGTTGCCGAGGCGTGAGGCGGCGACGAGCACCCTCTGGGTCTTGGGGTTGAGGCCTGACGAGGGCACCTCGCGCTGGCGTGCCGGCTGGAATACGGAGAGCGACGGGCGGCGCCGGCGCAGCGTGCCCAGCCTTCTCAGAAGACCTTTCGCGTTTGGACCCATCAAGACGATGACTCCAGCCGCGACGAGAAGAAAGGCGAGCAGCCCGGCGAGGACTTCGAGCACTGTCCCTAGCGTACAGTCTTGAAAGCTTCCCTACAGCCATGCATTCGGGGGGTAAATGGCGAGCAGGTACAGGCCGGTTGCTGT
>DASVEP010000191.1:0-3131 GCA_036380475.1 Candidatus Dormiibacterota bacterium | reverse complement strand
GGCGCCAACTTCCTGTTCGCGGCGAGCACCAACGTCGGCGCTTTCACGGTTGTCATGTTTGGTTGCGTCATGGGGCAGCCGACGTTGGACAGCGCGTTCGCCGCCGCCAAAGCCCTCATCGCAGCGATGCAGTCGCAGCTGCGCGTCTCCCGCATCCTTTCCCAGTACGAGTCGGTGGGCAGCTACGAGCTGCCGTGGGGAGGACGCTCGGAGCTCCTTTCCACAGCAGATGTCGACCTGGTCGAGTGGCCGGGAATGATCCTCAAACAGACCCTGCGGGCACCTTCGCTGTTGATCAGCGAGCCGATCCCACCGGGAACCTCGGAAGGGACACTTCGCATCGTTTTGGGGAACTACAACCTCGACGTCCCTCTCACGACCCGGAGCGCCATGTACCCGCCGGGGCGGTTCTGGAGATTGACCCGAATCTAATCGGACCCATCTTGTTACGCCGCCGCGCGATGCGGCGTTTGTTCGACAGGAGGGTCAACAAGATGCAACCAGGTTTTCGCACGGTCGTGTTCTCGGCCGCCGTCGGCACTCTGTGTGCCCTCACGGCGACGCTGGGTGTGCTCACGGTCAGCCGGCCGTCAGTACTCCTTTCCACGAACCCCTCTGCGTCGACAGCGTCGACGTTCGATCCGGGCGTGCTCACTAGCGGCGACGCGATAGTTTCGCGAAAACCCGACCTTGCGCTCATCTCGGTTGCGGTCGAGTCGAAACAGAGCACGGCCTCGGCTGCACAGCAGGACCTCGCAAGCAAGGCGGCAAAGCTGATTGCGCGAGCCAAGGCGCTCGGCATCGCCGACAAGGACGTCAACACATCCGGGTATTTCGTGGGTCCGAACTACCTGTCCAATGGCGCCATCGACGGCTACAGGGCATTCGAGCAGCTCTTCCTGAAATGGCACAGCGTCGACAGCGTGGGCAAGACGCTCGACGTGCTGGTGCAGGAGGGTGGTGCCACGCAGATCAGCGTCAGCTTCACGCTCGCCGATCCCAAGGCGGCCCAGGCTGAGGCGCGCACGCTGGCGATCGCGGATGCCCGCACGCGCGCTCAGGCGATGGCAAACGCGGCCGGTGTGAAGCTAGGCCGAGTGCTTCGGGTGAGCGACCTGACCATATCGGGCTATCCATCGGCGAACTACGATCTCAAGGGTGCCGCGCCGGCGGCGACCCAGATCCCGGTCGGTCAGCTCGACGTACAGATAACGGTCGAGGTCGATTTCGCGATCGACGGTTAGGCCGTGAAAAGTGTGATGGCGCCGCTGCCGATGAGAATGAAGCTCCAACCAAGATCGAGGTTGAACCAGCTGCGGCGAAGAATGCGGAGGCCGACCCGCTCGTAGACGATCACGGATATGACGCCCATCACCAGGAGCATCGCGGCGACGTGCAGAGTCGCGGTGGCGGCAGCCAGCACTGAGATTTCGCGCAGGCTGTGATACGAATCGGCGACGGGTAGGCCGAGAAGTATTGGAGCCAGCATCAGGCCCGCTCCGTGCGCCGATGACATCAGGAAAGACCATGCGGTCAGGCCTCGGAACCCGACGCGCATGCCGAATCCGCGCGGGTGCGAGTGGGGCTTCGCGAGCTTGTACACGCCGAAGCTCACCAGCGCGAGGGCGGCCACGAGCCGAATGAGATAGGTCGGCGCGAATTGCTCAGTGACAGAGACCGCGATGACGACGACGACGATCGAAGCCTCGTGGCCGATGGCGATCGGGAGCAGGGAGCTCAACACCGCCTGACGTCGTTGTTCCTGCATGCCGCGCGCGACCGCGAACAACCAGCCCATCCCCGGATTCAGCCCGTGATACGCCCCCAGCAGCGCCAGCGCTGCCCAGGGCCACCATTCGTTGCTCACTTGCCGTGCTGGAGGTCTTCAGCCATCTTTCGGTCGAATTCAGCCGAACCGTGTTTCAGGCGCTGTTTCGCGGAGTGACTTATCTTCCGGCACATGATCAAGGTATATCCCGACCGGCCAGTTCCCGCAATGATGCGAGTTTTCGCCGACCTGCTCGCACTGGGCTGGACGATCGCGTGGACGGTCCTGGGTTGGTTCATCTACAACACGATTCTTGGTCTCGAGGTGATCGCGAACGGGATCACCAGCACGGGGACCACCTTCAATCAATGGATTGCTCAGTTCCGCAGCGCGATCCCTGGGGGGATTCCAGGCGTGACCTCTTTCTTGATCAGCGTCGCCGATGCTCTGCGCAAGTACTCGGGCGATCCGCTGGTGTCCGCCGGACACCAGGTCCACGACGCCATCATCCAGGTCGCGATCGTTCTGGCATTGCTGGTGGCGCTGCCGCCCATCCTGCTGGTGCTGCTGCCGTATGGCGCCTGGAGGTGGCGCGATATGCGAGAGATCGGCTCTGCGCTGGCGTTCGTTCGTATTGCGTCGATCACCGGGCGCGCTGACCAGGCGCGCGCGGTGCTGGCTTACCGCGCCGTGTCCACGCTGAGCTTCCGTCAGCTGATGTCGGCAAGCGCCGATCCAGTGGGCGACATCGCGGAGCGCCGTTATGAGCGGCTTGCGGCGGCGATGTTGAAGCGAGCGGGCCTGGATCCGAGCCGGCTGGCGCCGCCGGAGCTGCCGGAGCTGCCGCCGCACCGCGGTCGGTGAGGCGTCGCGGTTTTCTCTCCCTTCGCGTCTCCCCGTATCGTTGTCGCGTGTGCAGAAGCATCAAGACGTTGCGCCAGGCTGACGTCGTCGCCTCCGAGGAAGAGATTCGCGCCGCCGCGCGCCAGTTCGTGCGGAAGGTGAGTGGGTTTCGCGAGCCGTCGGGCAAGCACCAGGTGGCGTTCGAGGGAGCGGTGGACGAGATCGCCGTCGCCTCGCAGCGGCTGCTCGAGTCGATCGCCGGTAACCTTCCCGCCCGCCGGGCTTAACAACCTGGGTTGGCGCCGCCCTTCGCCTCTATTAAGGTCGAGGGCGACAGGTGCGCTGGGCCGGGGGAGGGGGCCCAAACGGAAGGGAGGGGCCCCTTAAAGGTATGTCCGCTTAGAGCTGGCAGCCCCGGCAGAAATTCAGCGGCTCGCGGTTCGATCCGAGCTGACTGATCCGGTGCCCACACCGCGGGCAGGTCTTCCCACCTTTCATGTGCACGGCCATGAACGACCGG
>DASVEP010000190.1:0-5436 GCA_036380475.1 Candidatus Dormiibacterota bacterium | reverse complement strand
CGGTGCGGGTGCGCTGCTCGTCTTCGCGGTGGTGCCAGGGCTGGTGGTGAACGTGCTCTTCGGGGCGCGCTTCCAGGACGCGACGCCGTATGTGCTGCCGGTAGGCGTGATCGGGCTCGCGCTTTCGCTCGACAACCTGCTCGTGCAGTTCTTCATGGCCGTGCACGACCGCGTCTTCGTGCCCATCCTGTTCGCCGCCTGCATCGCCGAGGCCGTTCTGATCGTGCTTTTCCACGCTCGGGTTGGCCAGGTGGTTGTGGACGTCCTGGTGTCATTGGTCGGCCTGCTGGTGCTGCTGAGCGCGCGGTGCTACCTGCTCCTCCCCACGCTCAGCGCCGAAAGCGTGGCCGAGCCCGAACCGGCGCTCGGGTAGCTTCAGCGGGTATCCTTGTGCGGTTGTGCGAATCGTAGTCAAGGACCCCGAGGAGTTCGAGCAAGCTCTTCGGGAGTTCCGCCGCAAGGTGCAGGAGCAGGGGCTCGTGCGCGAGATGCGACGCCGTTCGCACTATGTTCCGCCCGCGGAAGCTCGCAAGATCAAGAGCCTCCGCGCCCGGCGGCGCCGAACTCGGTAGTTCACCTCCCCACCATGTGGGGAGGTCGCCCAGCCGCGCAGCGGCCGGGCGGGTGGGGAGTGACGCTAACCCGAGACGGTATAATTCCCGTCGTTCGGTGACTTTGGCGGAGGGGAAACACCCGTTCCCTTTCCGAACACGGAAGTTAAGCCCTCCAGCGCCGATGGTACTGTCGGGGTAACCCGATGGGAGAGTAGGTCGTTGCCGAGCGTTCTAATAAGTCCCGCAGCTCCGCAAGGGGCGGCGGGACTTAGCTTTTATTCAAGAACGTCGGGCTTCACCGCACGCCAGATCCCGACCGCCGCGAACAGCAGCGCGTACACCCCGATCACGGCCAGGGCGTGCGTTGCATCCACCGGTTGCAGTGGAGCGGCGAACGCCGGCCTCGAGTGATGGCTGGGCTCGATCAACCTCAGCACGATGTTGAGGTTGCCGCCGAGCTGGTACTCGCTGATGTCGAACCACGGATGGATGTGCCCGGTCGCGCGTGCGCCAAGTGCGAGGATGATCGTCAGGAAGTTGTCGGCCGGAAAGAACGCCAGCGAGCCGGCCATCGCGAAGGCGAGCGATCGTCCGAGGCCGGCGGCTGCCGCCGCGAGCAGGATCGCCATCGACAGGCTCAACCCCTGGACCAATGCCCACCGGCCCAGGTCCTGCCAGAACGCGGACGACACGTGCTGCAGTGGATCGAGGCTGCCGGTGTAACCCGCGATCAGAGCCGCCATGATTCCGCCCACCAGCAACGCGTATCCCGCCAGCAGCGCAATTCCGATGATCGCCAGCGCCAGCATCTTCGCCAGCAGGACCCTCAGCCGTCCCGCGCCTCGCGCATACAGGATCCGCACCGTGCCCGACGAGTACTCCATTCCGATCAGACGAGCACCGACGATCAACAGGAAGATCCCCGAGCCGATCTGGAAGGTGGTGCCGAAGACGTCCAGGGACGTGTAGAAGAAACCGGTGGGATCCGTCTTCATCGCGTCGCCCACGTTCTGCGTGCTGCTGATCGCCAGGATGATCACGCCCAAGAGCACGAACGCGCCCAGGAGCATCAGCCAGAAGCTCAGCTGCCGCGTGACCTTGATGGCCTCGCCGCGAACGGCGCCAAAGAAACGCGGCCGGAGTACGGCGGCGCTCATGGGTGGCTGCCCCCGGTGAGGCTCAGGAAGATGTCCTCGAGGTCGCGCTGGCGCTCGGCCACCGAGTCGGGCGTGTGGCCGCCCTGGACGAGAAACGTGATGAGGTCACGGCCCCGTCCGCCCGGCGCTGCGGTCACAAGAACGCCATCCTCGGACCGCGCCTCGCGACCCCACGGCTGGGCATTCAGGAGAGCCAGAACGACGGCGGGATCGTCGACCTTGACCTCGAACTCGCCGGCCGTGTGAAGCAGCTCCGCGACCGGCGCGAGGCGTACCAACTTGCCCTGATTGATGATCGCGACACGCGTGCAAATCTGCTGCACCTCGCTCAGCACGTGGCTGGAGATGAACACAGTCTTGCCCGACTCGGCGAGATTGCGGAGTAGGTCGCGCATCTCGACAATGCCGGCTGGGTCCAGGCCGTTAGCGGGCTCATCGAGAATGAGAAGGTCGGGATCATTGAGAAGGGCAATGCCCAGGCCCAGGCGCTGCTCCATGCCCATCGAATAGGTCTTCACCTTGTCCCTGTCGCGACCCCTCAACGAGACGATCTCGAGCACCTCGTCGATCCGCTTCTCGCTCGCGCCGCCGAGCACCGCTCCGACGACGCGCAGATTGTCGCGACCCGACATATAGCCGTAGAGCGCGGGCGATTCGACCAGCGCGCCGACTCTCGGCAAGACCTCGGAGCGGTGGCGTCGCACCTCGCGCCCGAGGATCTCGATCGATCCAGCCGTCGGCGCGATGAGACCGAGGGCCATGCGGATCGTGGTCGTCTTCCCTGCTCCGTTGGGGCCGAGGAAGCCGAAGAGCTCAGCGCGCTCGACCTGGAGATCGAGCTTGTCGACAGCGAGTCGTGAGCCATAGGACTTGCTGAGGCCTGCAGCCCGAAGCGCTGGTTCGGTAGTCGCCACCTTCAATCAGAGCACCGCGTCCACTAGGTTTGTGACACAGAAACCCCCGTAGGCCTCCCCACCCGGTGAGGAGGCCTGTGCGGGGGGAGTAGGGATCTACTTGTTCGGTCCGGAGATCAGGGTCAGGTTCTTGGTGTGCGAAGCCCCACTCGGATCGACCCACGTGACCGACACGCTGGCGCCTGGCTTGTAGTTGAGCAGCGCGTTGCCGAGTGTGGCGGACGAGTCGACCGAGGTGCCGCCGACCGCGGTGATGATCGACAGCCGGGCGATGCCCGCCTTCTCGGCCGGCGAGCCGGCCTGAACCGCCCACACGAGCGCGCCCGAGGTGGCGTTGAGGCCGACCGACGCGGCGAGCTGCGGGGTGAGGTCGCGGATCGTGACACCGAGGTAGCCGACCGCGCCGATGATCACTCCGTTGCCGGCCTGGCCTGAGCGGATCTGGTTCACGATCGAGAGCGCGGTGTTGGCACTGATCGCGTAACCGACTGTCGAGGAGTTGCTGCGGAATCCCTGGGCTTCGCCGGCGGTGATCATCCCGATGACCTGGCCTGCCGAGTTGACGAGCGCGCCGCCCGAGTCGCCCGGCTGGATGCTGGCGTCGCTCTGGATCATGCCGCTGAGGACTTCGGAGCGACCGTTGCCTTCGCTTGCGGTGATGGTCTGGTCGGTCGCGGTGACCGTGCCCTGGGTGAGGGCTGGAGTTCCGCCCTGGCCAAGCGCGTTGCCGATCGCCACGACCTGGTCACCGATCTTCACGGTCGACGAGTCGGCGAGCGTGACCGTTGGCAGTCCCGACACGCCCTCGATCTGAATCAGCGCGACGTCGGAGGTGACGGAGAAGCCGATCACATGCGCCGCGTAATTGCCCGAGTGACCCGCGATGGTGACCGAGATGCTCGTCGATTGATCGATGACGTGGTTGTTAGTGAGGACCTCGCCGGACGAGGTGATGATCATCCCCGTGCCGGCTGCGGAGCCGGTGCCGTTTGAGGTCGCGATGACGGTGTTGATGTCGACGATCGCGGGGTCGACCTTGGCGGCGATTGCCGCCGCGTTGAACGTCCCGTTCTGGCTGGTGGACGGGGAGGCGGGCGTGATCGGTGCGTCGGAGCTCGAGGGCGCGACCGTTGGCAGGGCGGCGGACTGAGCGGCGTGCGACGTGTGCAGATATCGCGCCATGGTCAGGCCGATGCCGATGCCTCCACCGGCGGCGAGGATGGTGGCGACGACGGTGACGACCGCAACCCAGCGGCCAATGCCCTGGTGCTGGGCTGGCGCCGGCGGGGTGTATGACGGCGGCACGAACCAGCCTTCCGGGCTCGGCGGCGGCGCTGGGACTACTTGCTGGTCGTTGGGAACTATCTGCGGCGGTTGCGGGTCAATCTCTGACATCGGGTCAACTCCCATTCTGCTCTCGGTACGTTGCCCACCACGATGCCGTCTGATTGTTTGAGGACTATCAGAGGATCCTTAGAGTTAGCTGAGTTTCACCTCCCCACCATGGGGGAGCATTCACCTCCCCACCTCGTGGGGAGGTCGGCCCGCTCGCGGCGCGTTCACCTCCCCACCCCGTGGGGAGGTCGACCCGCTCGCGAAGCGAGCCGGCCGGGTGGGGAGGTTGGCTATAGATCGAACTCTTTAAGAACTTCTTCTGTGTGCTCGCCCAATTTCGGCGCAGGACGAGGCGGCACGGGATCGATGGCGCCGAACCGCAGCGGCGATCCCGGGACCGGATACACACCCAGATCCGGCTGCTCGACCTCCGCAAAAAGCGGATTGGCAGTCGACGCCCGCGGATCCTCGGCCACGAGCTCCTTGAACGTTTGATACGGACCCCACATCACCTTGTTAGCGTCGAAAGCTGCAGCGACGCTGGTCAGGTTGCGGACGGCGATCCAGCCTTGCAGCAGCTCACAGATCTCCTGGCGCCCTCGCCACCGATCACCCTCATTGTTGAAATACAAACCGAGGCGAGCCTCGAGGTTGCGAAACTCCCCGCTCAAACCCGTCGCCTCGACCAAGCTCCGCCACTGGCGGGGCGTTAGCGCCAGCACCATCACGCGCCGCTCGTCGCGCGTGACGAAGTCGCGTCCGAACGTCCCGTACAGGTGGTTGCCGAATCGGCCACGGGGCTCATCTTCGAGCAGCGCCTCGCCGATGAAGCCGAGGTGCCCGGTCACCGCCAACCCGACGTCGGACAGGCTGAGCTCCACAAATTGGCCCTCGCCGGTGAGTCGGCGGTGGCGCTCCGCGGCAAGGATCGCGGTCGCCGCGAGAAATCCGGTCATCGCGTCCCATGCCGGCAGCACGTGGTTGATCGGACCCTCGACATCCTCGGGCCCGGTGACCAGCGGAAAGCCGAGCGCGGCGTTGACCGTGTAGTCCACGGCACCGCTGCCGTCGCGATTGCCGGTGATCGCGACCACGATCACGTCGCGGCGTCGTTTCCTCAACTCGGCGTATGAGCTCCAGCCCGTCGCGGGCAGGTTGGTGAGCAAAATGCCGCCGCCCTCGCCTGGCGCGGTGATGAGCTTCGCGACCTTCTCCTGGCCGTCGGGCTGGCGCATGTCGATGTTCACCGAACGCTTGCCCTGGTTGAGCCCCGCCCAGTACAGGCTGCGCCCGCGATGCAGCGGCCAACGGCCGATGTCGACGCCACCGCCCGGAGGGTCGACGCGGATGACGTCCGCGCCCATCGCCGCCAATGTCGCACCGCCCAGCGGAGCGGCCACGAATGCCGAGATCTCGATGATGCGCAGCCCGGACAGGATCCCCACGCCCATGGGCGCGCAGGTTACCCCCTTAAGC
>DASVEP010000189.1:0-4565 GCA_036380475.1 Candidatus Dormiibacterota bacterium | reverse complement strand
CGCGGATCGCCGGCTCGAACGGGGGCGACTGCCACTCGTCGAGGGGATCGGCGGGCTGGACGTCGTAATGCCCGTAGATCGTCAGGTGCGCCTTCCCGGGCCGGCCGTTCCATTCGCCGACGACGACGGGCAAGCCGCCTTCCATCACGTCTACGACGCTGGTCTCGAACCCGATCCGGTCGAGTCGGGCCTTGAGCCACTGGGCGTTGCGCAGGCAATCCTCGCGGCGTTCCGGAAGAGTGCTGATGGAGGGGATGCGGAGCTCTTCGAACAGGTCGGCCAGGTCCGCTTCTTTGGCTGCGGCGGCCCTTGCGAGCGCCGAATCCATCAGAACCTGCGTGGTCGCCATCGCTACTTCAGGCCCCGCGAGCGCTTGATCTGTGCCGCGTGGTCGTGCGCGTGGGCGGCATAGATCGTGAGCCAAGTTTCGACCGAGTACGGCCCACTCTCGCTGTGAGTCCCTTTGCGAAGCCACTCATCCTGGGAAAGGCGTTCGAGGATCTGTGCAGTCGACTCGCGCGCATACCGCATGGCCTCCAGCGAAGGCGCGATCGGGCGGTCGGACGTCAGCTTGCGCGCGAACTCGACCTCGTCGTAGCCGTGGATTACCGGGTCATCCTCCGCGACCAGCCGGCGCAGTCTGATCGCCGACATCATCTCGCTGTCGGCGAGATGGTGAGCGATCATCCGCGGCGTCCATTCGCCGCTGGCCGATCGATCGAGCTCCTCGTCGGTGATGCCGCGGAGTGCGTCGACCACGGCGCGGTGCCCTTCCTTATATGTCCGTATCAGCGCGGCTCTTTCGTCGGGGTCCATGGTTGAAGCGTATCGCGAACTGGTGGGCGGCGAGGACGCTAGAAGATGAGCGGAATGAGGCGCCGAGTGTGCCGCATGTAGGTGCGGTACTCATCGCCGAGCCCCTCGACCAGCGCCTCCTCCTCCACGCGAATGCGGTAGGCATAGGCGACCGCCGGCAGCGCGAAAAGGACAAGCGATACCCAGTTGAGGCAGCAAACCAGAATCCCGAGGATCGTGAGCAGGCTGCCGGTGTAAGAGGGGTGCCTGATCCAACGGTATGGACCGGTCTGCATGACTCGCTGGCCGTCTCGCATGGAGACCTCGAGCGTGAAGGAGCTTCCGAGCGAAACGATGGCGTACCAGCGCAGCACGATCCCGAAGAACAGCAGGATGAGCCCGACCGCAAAAAGAACGCTGCGGCCGACTTCGATGGCTGCCTGCGGCAGGACGATTGCGAAGCCGATGCCGAAAAACGCCGCAAGCCAGATGGAGCTGATCAGCAGCCATTTGGAACCGCGGTCGCGCGCTTTCGCGCCGGCGGGCAGCGCACGCTTTTTCCATCCCAGCCAGATCTCGCTGAACAGCCACGCGTACAGACCCGCCCAGAACGCGATGACCGTGAGCAAGGTCGCTCCGGGGACGCCGAAGAAGATGGGAGGACGCATCAAGCGGAACGGAGTCTACGTGAGCAGTGCTCGCGCGAGCGCCCGTCTAGGAATCGACCATCAAAAATTCGGCCATTGGAGCCGGCAACAGGAATCGAACCCGTAACCTGCTGTTTACAAAACAGCTGCTCTGCCAATTGAGCTATGCCGGCGTCATCTGAAGGGTAAAGGAACCCTGACCCCAATCTGGCCAATGAATGTGCATGTCCTGAAGCGAGATTCCAGGAGTCCAGCTATTGTGCCGATATGGCAAATGCCCTCGCATCGTTCTCACAGTCCGGAGTCGTGCAAGGGATAATCATCGGCGCCACGCTGGCGTTCTTGACGGCGATTCTCATCATGGACGCCGTGGCCAGGTCCATAACAACGACGGTCAACGGCTGGAGCAGCATCCGCAAATGCGGCCAGCCCAGCAACGGAATCCTCGTGCGTGCCGCCTGCGCGAAAGCTCTGCCCGTTGTCAATGTGTTTGAAGAGGCCGCGTACTGGACGACCACCAGGGATGGCTCTGGGCGAACGCTCAGCGGGCGGCATCGATATGTCCTGAATTTTCCGGCCGGGCAACTCCCGCCGAATGACGCCTTCTGGTCTCTAACGATGACCGATGTCGTCGGCTACATGGTGAACAATCCGATCAAACGCTCTAGCTTTGACGATCGGTCGAATCTCGCTAAGAACACCGACGGTTCAATCGATGTTTACCTCCAGCAAGAGGCTCCGACCGGGCACGAGCAGAACTGGCTGCCGACTCCTTCCGGCAAGTTCAAGCTGATGCTCCGCGCGTACCTGCCCGGTGCGGCCATTCTCGACGGCACCTATCGCGTGCCGCCAGTCGTTGAGGCGCGGTGAGTTGAACCGACTCATTCTGAAATACGGATACCCGCTTACAGCCGTGATACTGGTGGTTTTCGCGTGGGTCGTATATCAGCGGATATCTCGCGGGAGCTCAGTCATTCCACTCGCCGTAACGGCGGTCATCGTGTGGGTGGTTGGCGCGCCGGCTTTCATTTACTTTTGGCCGCGGCTCACGGTCACGGGCTTCAAAAGAGCGATTGTCAACCATGGTTTCGGCGGCGGCCCGATCCCTGTCAATACGCTTTACGCCGAGCCAAAGGTCTCTTCCGCGTCGGCGTCGAATGCGAGCCTACTGGGAACCGGAACCGACGACGTGCTTTACGTCGGAGGCTGGCTCGACTTGAGGAATGGGCCGCAAGTCCTGCACGTGCCGGACATGGCGGGGCGGTATTACAGCGTGCAGTTCACCGATCCGTCGAGCAGCGCAAACTTTGCGTACGTCGGCAAACGGACGACGGGAACCAAGGCCGGCGACTATCTTCTCAGCGGGCCGGGCTGGAAGGGAACCGTACCGAACGGCATGACACAGATTTCTTCGCCGAACAATTCCGTGCTCGTGATCGGCCGTGTATTCGTCGCGAGCGACAGCGATCAACCAACCGCGTTCGCGCTTGCGCAGCAGATACAGCTCGCGCCCCTCAATCGGCAAAGGTCGACTGGAACTCCGACCGGGCAGCCGCTCATTTGAGGCTCATGCGGGCGGCCCATGAGTTGGCTGTAACTGCCCACCGCGCCGGCCCGCTCAGGTCTTTGGTGCGTGCGTCCTGCCCGAGCTGGCTTGGATCCGGCTGATGGCGCGTTTGAGCCATCGTGCCTCGGCGTCGACGAGCGCGAGCAAGTGATCTCCTGCTGATCCCGGCTCTCTTCCGCCCTGCCCAAGTTCAAGCGAGATTTGTTGTCTCCGGGCGATGACTTGGTCGAGCCTCTGCTTCAGCAGCGATGCCGACTCGCGCTTCGGTAACTGGTCTAGCAGCACAATGGCGACGTCGACCCCCGAGTGGATCGGTTCGTATGCCGTCAACACCTCGCGAAGTAGATCGACAATCTGTGCACGCCCGGCACTGGTGATCGAGTAAACCAGGCGCTCACCACGCCGTCCTCTGGCTCCGGTCTCGGTCTTCATCTCAAGGAGTCGTTCCTGGGCCATCCGGTCGAGAAGGTAGTAGAGGTTCGGTTTCTTGAGATCGCGATAGAGCTCGCCGTGGGCAGCGATCACCCTATGCAGGTCGTAACCGGTGAGGGGGCCCCCGAGAAGGAGGCCGAGGATCAGCAGCCTCTTGTGCATCGAGACAGGTCCTGGGCACAGTGGCCGTCCATAGTCAGACTTGACTTTAGCACTCGTGCAGATCTATAGTCAGGATTGACTATGAGCCCATCAGTCGCAATCGGGGAAGCGACCGGCTGGCTCATCGCGGGACTGATCCCGATTACGGTCTCGCTGCCTTACCTCTTGCGCGGCAGGCTGTTGGCGGCGGGTGGTTGGACCGTGCCCTACCTGGAGCGCATGCGCCCGCACTACTGGATTGGCGTCACGATCGCGGGACTGAGCTTCATTCACGCGGGCTTTGCAATGTCAGGGAGGCTACCCGCTGGTGCCGGGTACGCCGCCGGCCTCTGGGTCGCCACTGGCGGCATGCTCCTGGCCGGAGGCCAGGCGTACATAGGAATGAAGATGAGGACGCTGCGCGGTGCGGAGCGTCTTCGACTCCGTAAGACCCATTTCCGAGTAATGCTTGGCTTGGTTGCGGCCGGCGTCATCCACGTCGTTCTCAACGGAGCTGTCGTCCGCTCCTTGGTCGGATCTTGAAGGCACCCCAGATCCAAACCAAGACTCCGTTGCAGATGGTCGCCAACCGCGGGGACAACCTACTTGCAACCGCAATTCTTGGTCTTGGCGGGCTCACTTTTGGCGCGGTCGTCTTCCAGGAGCAGGACTGGAGTGACAAAGTCGACGACGCGGGCTTCCTGGTCATCGCTGTCGGCATCACGGTTTGGTATCTCTGGCCAGGCAAATGTTTCGGTAGATCCCTCGTGCCTTTGTCGTTGTCGGGCCTCGCAGTGGTGGTTCAAATCGCCGGGTTCATTCTCGAACGGGACGACCCCAAAGCATTCGGCGACAACATAGGCGGGCTGGTGTTCTTTGGGTCGGCGTTGGTGCTGGTGCTGGCCCAGCGATGGCGGTCCAGGGCAGTGGTGGCTCGCCTTGGCGGCGACCCTGTCAATGGCCCGCTCTCGCGTCCGGCCACG
>DASVEP010000188.1:0-4112 GCA_036380475.1 Candidatus Dormiibacterota bacterium | reverse complement strand
GATCCCGTCGGCGGTGAAGATCAATCCCAAGCTGCCCGACGAGCTCGACGCGCTGCTGACGAGGGTGCTGGCCAAGGAGCCGGGCGACCGGCCCCAGACCGTGAAAGACGTGCTCGCGCAGATGGCCAAGCTGCCTCAGCGGCGGACTTCTCCGGTTGGCGCACCCGCGGTCGGCGCGCCGGCGACCTCGTCCTCCGGCGGCGTCGCCGTGCTGCCGCGTCCCGCCGTCGCAGCGAGCGGTCCGGACACCACGTCGATGCGAGCCCTCTCGTCGTCACCTCCGGCTCCGCCCCCGCCGAACCTGCACGGATCGCCGCCTCCCACGCCCACCTCCGCGGCCGGCTCGACCATCCGCACCCTCGAGCTCATGGGCGTGCGGCCCGCCCGAGCGCGCGGTCGCTTCATCCTCAACTCCTACTTCAGCAACCAGGTGCACGTCGCCCGCGAGGTAACGGGCGACCGCTGGCCCGAGGTCGCCTACGCGGCCGGGCTCGTGCAGTACATCGAGCAGGACGCGCCCCACGACGATCAGCTGTCGTCGCCGGTCGAGTCGCTGTCGCGTTTGAACGAGGCCTTCGAGACGATTTACGGCCCCGAGTCGGAAGACATGATCCGCGCCTGGGGCCGACGCGGCGCCGAGCGCTGGCTCGCCGAGGGACGCCATGGCCTCGGTGGCGCGCGCCGCTTCGTTCCCGGACGCCAGCGCAAGCTGGCGAATGTGGTCAAGAACTTCAGCGAGGCCATGGACAACGTGCGCGGCGAGCACACGCATGCCTGGCTCCAGGTCGACGAGTTTCAATTCTGGCTCGTCAACTTCTCAAACATGTTCGCCCTCGGCCGGATCAAAACCGTGAAGTCGTGCCACGTGTGGGTCGCCACCATCGAAGCGATCCTGCGCTGGGCCGGGCTTGCGAACGACTGGTACGTGGAAGAGGTCGAATGTGGGTGCGTGACCGGCACGTTCGACTGCGTGTTCGCGATCCGCTCAGTCGAAACCTAACCCCCCTATTCCGCACGTTTGGCTTCAACCGGACCCTTCCGTACGTTCATTTCCGCACGCTTGGCGTCAGCCGGTCCTTTAGACCGGATACAGGGAAGGTCCTCCACCGACGGGCGAAGGACCTTCAGAAAGGAGGGAGGGCTTCCTGTAGCCGAGGGGTACCGACCCCAGATCTTAAACCTACTGTACCCCGTCGTCACCATGAGTTAACAGGCGTCGGATCCCAGGCGCGTCAACTCATTACAGTCGCTTGGTGCCCCGCTTCGCGATCGACCTCACGGCTTGCTGGAGACCGCAGCGCGTCGGCATGACCACGGTCGCGATCGAGCTGGCCAGAGCGCTGGTGGAGGGCCGCGGCGCCGACAACTTCACGCTCCTGTGCAGCCGGGAGCGCCCGGCTTCCCTGGCGGGCCTCGATTGCGAGGCAGTCCTCGCTCCTTACCGCCACGAGGTCGTGCTCAAGGCGCGCTGGCTGCCCATGATCGAGCCGCAGCTCGGCGCCAACGCCATCCTCTATCCGTACTGGCCCAGCCCACCCCGGCGTCGCCCGGGCGCGCCGCCTGCCGCGATCTACGTCCACGACCTGGCGTTCCGCCTCCGCCCAGCGGAAGTCCCATGGCAGCAGAGGGCGTACCTCGGGACCATCCTCGGCCCGGCGCTGCGCCAGGCCGCTGCCGTCCTGGTTCCATCCGAGACCACCCGGCGCGACCTCCTGGCCGCCTACCCGTTGAAGGATCTGGAAGCCCGTTTGACCGTGGTTCCCGAGGGCTTGAGCGAACCTGTGCCGGCCGGCACGCTGCCGGACGGTGTCGAGCCGGGGTTCATCCTTGCCGTCGGCACGGTCGAGCCGCGAAAGAACTATCCGCGCCTGCTCGGTGCTTATCGAAAGCTGCGGGCGGGGACGTTGCCGATCGTCATAGGGAGGCGGCCGGGCGTGCCCCAGCTCGTTGTCGCCGGGCGTCCCGGCTGGGCTTATGGCGACACGCTGCAGCGAATCCAGGTCGAGCCCGGGGTTCGCTACCTCGGTCACGTCGACGAACCCACCCTCGCCGCGCTGTACGAATCCGCATCGGTTCTCGCCTTCCCGAGCCTCTATGAAGGTTTCGGCCTCCCCTTGCTGGAGGCGATGGCATATGGCGTTCCGGCCGTTATCGGCAAGTCGGGGGCGCTGCCCGAGCTCGCCGCCGGGTCTGCGGTCGAGGTCGACCCGGAGGACGTCGACTCGATCGCCGGCGGACTCGAAAAGCTGCTCATGGACCAGGCCCTCAGAACGAAGCTTGGCGAGGCAGGGAGGGAGCGAGCTGCCGGCTTCACCTGGAAACGCGCGGCGGCATCGACCATCGAAGTCCTGCGCCGGATTGGGTCTCCGGGCTGAGCGTACGATCAGGCGGATGACTGCGAACCGCGTTCTGGTTCAGGCCCTGGTTGCCGGGCGCGTCCACGACTACCGGCACTTGGCGCGTCCGCTCCTGCGCTCGCTCGAGCTTGCCCATCACTTCGATCTCGAGATGATCGATGATCCAGCCGCTCTTTCATTCGAGCGAGGCGGGGTGATCATGGCAGCCAGCGACAGCAGTCTGTCGCCGGCCGAGGCTGAGAATCTCACCGATTTCGTCAAGCGTGGCGGTGGGGTCATCCTCCTCGGCGGGACGCTCGCCGCGTGGAATGGCGGGGGCGCGCTCGGCGAGCTGGCGAGCTGGACTCCCAGCGGTCCAGCGCCGAAGACGGAGCTCGTCCTTCGCGTCGACCCGACCCATCCGATCACCGAGCGGCTTGGGCCGGAGCTGAAGCTGATAGACGAGCTCTACCTTTCCGAAGGCCCACCGGCGGAGGCTTCAGTACTTGTGCGCACCAGCTGGCAATTCACCGAGCAGGTGGTCGCATATGAACGTGGGCTTGGCGCAGGAAGGTTCGTTCACATCGGGCTCGGGCATTCGGCGTCGACCTACGAAGACGTCTCGTTTCAGAGGCTCGTGCACAGATCGCTTCGGTTTGCGGCGGGCCAGAGGCCGGCCGCGCCTGTGGGCGTCGGACTGGTGGGATACGGCGCGATCGGCCGGGACCATGCGGCATCGATCGCGTCTGTGCGTGGACTCCGCCTCGGCGGAGTGTGCGACCTGTCTACCGAGCGGCGGGAAGAGGCGAAGCGCGAATTGGGCGTCCCGGTGCACGCGACGGCCGCCGGGCTTTACGACGATCCCGACATCGGTCTCGTCGTCGTCGGCACTCCGCCCGTCGCCCATGCCGATGCCGTTCTTGCTGCGCTTGCGTCGGGAAAGGACGTCGTCTGCGAGAAGCCGTTTGCGCTTCGCGTCGACGAAGTCGACCGGATGATCGATGCGGCGGCCGCCTGCGGTCGGGTCCTGACTGTGTTCCAGAGCCGGCGCTGGGATCCGGATTTCATCGCCCTGCGAGACGTTGTGCGTTCCGGTGGGATAGGCGAGCTGTTCTACATGGAGTCTTTCATCGGTGGGTTCTCGCATCCCTGCGATTTCTGGCACAGTCACGAGCCGATCTCCGGCGGAACGATCTACGACTGGGGGTCTCATTACTTCGACTGGATCCTGCAGCTCTTCCCCGACCCAGTAAGGGCAGTGTCAGCGAATGCCCACAAGCGCGTGTGGCACGATGTCACCAACTCGGACCAGGTGCGCGTCGACCTCACATTCGCAAACGGCGCCCAGGCGAGCTTCCTGCAATCGGACATCGCCGCGACGATGAAGCCGAAGTGGTACCTGCTCGGAACGCAAGGCGCTGTGCTTGGAGAGTGGCGCGACGAGCCGGTGCCCGCCGATTTTCCTGCGCGGGTGAAAGTCTTCCGGCCCGCGGACGGTGGCGGCTCGCACGAAGAGAACCTTGCGTTGGCTCCGCGAGACGACCACGGTTTCTATCGCAACCTCGCGGACCACCTCGCGTGGGGCGAGCCGCTGGCGGTGACCACCGCTGAGGCTCGGCGCACGGTTGCCGTGATGGAAGCTGCGACGCGATCCATCGCCCGCGGCGGCGCGCAGGTCGAGGTCGACATATAGCCGAGCGCGTAGGTTGGGGGATTCTTGGCGCGGCATGGATCGCTCGCCGAGCGGTCATCCCCGCCATCGAAGCGTCCCGCAAC
>DASVEP010000187.1:0-3354 GCA_036380475.1 Candidatus Dormiibacterota bacterium | reverse complement strand
CATCGCGTTTGTCGGCGTTCTGGTCGTGGGATTCGCTCTGCACAACATCACCGAGGGTTTCGGCATCGCGGCGCCGATGACCATGGACCCCAAGCCCGCCTCGTGGAGATTCCTGGGACTCGCCGGCCTCATCGGCGGCGGTCCGACCTTCATCGGCACCTGGATTGGATACCTGGCCTCGTCCGACTACTTCTACGTGGCGTTTCTGGCTGTCGCAGCGGGGGCTCTGCTTTACGTGGTCAACGAGCTGTTCCACGTCGGGCGCCGGCTGAGCACGCCCACGTCATTTGCGTGGGGGTTGCTGTTCGGGTTCCTTACCGCCTACGCGACGGACCTGGTTCTGACGCTCGCCAGCAATTAGCTCGCGTAGTCGATGTCGTCCGGCTCGGTGTCGTCCCACTCCGGGAAGCGCCAGCGGAACAGGCGCTCCTGAACCTCGAAAAGACTGTCGAGTGTGTCCTGGACGTGGCCCGAGTCCTTGAGCGGCTCCCGAACGTGATCCGGCATGAGCTCGACCGCCTCCCTCAGCTCGGCGCGAACGGGCGCGGGCACGTGCTTGACCCCGTCACGGTTCATTTCTTCGAGCCGCCACAGGACCCTGTCGGTGGCCTCCAACATGCGCTGAAACGCGTATCGCCGCCGGTTCTTCCGGCGGAGCGAGGTCTCTTGCTGCTCGATACGGGTGCTCGTGTGATCGATCATTTCCTTACCTTGCGTCAGCTACCTTTCCTAGCTTACCGGCTCCGGGCCAGTTCTCAAGCCTCAGTCTTTGACTGATTTTGTTGCGCGACTCGAACACCTGTTCCATCCGGTGGACGGCTGGGGCGAGTTTCGGAGAGGCGCGCGCAAGGCTGCCGTTGTTTTCGTCCTGTACCAGGTCGACGGCCGCTGGATGGTCCCGTTCGTGCGCCGGCGGGCCGACATGCGCGACCACCCGGGGCAGGTGGCGCTGCCTGGAGGAGGAGTGCAAGAAGGCGAGTCGGCGTGGTCGGCCGCCGAGCGAGAGGTGGCCGAGGAGATCAGCGTCCCGGTCGGCCGGCTGGTAGCCCTTGGCGCGGGCGACCCGATCTATGCGGCCATTTCGAACTTCTCGGTCGTCCCGTTCGTGGCCCACCTCCCCACCCCTGTTCCTGCCTTCGTGCACGACCCTCGCGAGCTGGATGGCGTCCTGGAGATCCCTCTCGAGCGCCTCCTCGACGATGGCGCATGGCGCCAGTCAGACGACCCGTGGCGCTTTCGCTACCTCGCGCACGAGGAGAGCGTGGTTTGGGGACTCACGGAGCGGATCGTGGCCGGGCTCGCGCCCAAGCTTGTCGAAGCGCTAGCGGACGGCTGAGCGCAGATCGAACGCCGGGTCCGCAAGCTGCGCGGCGCTGAGAGGGGCTCGCGCCTCCATTGCGTGCCTGGCCCGCGCGACGGTGTGGTGGTCGTTGATCCCGGCCACCGCGATGACCGAGCCGCGTCGCAGGTAGAACAGGCTGAACGGCGGCCGGCCAAATGTGCCGCGGGTGACGGTTTCGTCCCACGGCAGCCCGGCGCCCGCGTACTGGAGATTGATCTCGTATTGATCGGACCAGAACCAGGGCACCTCGGCAAACGGCACCTCAAAACCGGCCATCGCCCGCCCAACCGCGAACCCCTGGCGCTGCGCGGTCTGGAAATGCTCGACCCGTATGCGCTCTTCGAACAGCGGGCTCCAGAACCGCGTCGCGTCGCCAGCTGCATACACGCCCGGCGCCGAGGTGCGGCCGGCTTCGTCGACGAGGATGCCGCCATCGACGGACAGCCCGGCCGCCGTCGCGAGCTCGGTTCGCGGCGCGGAGCCGACCCCGACGACGACTGGCGGCGATAGCCCCGGTCGCGGCGCGGTGCCCAGCCGAAGGTCGACCTCGTGGGCGCGGTGGACTCCGGCCAGATACTCGCCCAGCTCTGCGCCGAGCACCCGCTGGAGTGGCTGCCCGAGTGCCTCGAACATCGTGACCGCACAACCTCGAAGGCGCGCGGCCGCGGCGACTTCACAGCCGATGAATCCCGCGCCGACCACGTTGAGCGGTTCTTTGCGATCGAGGACGCCGCGGAGGCGCTCGGCGTCCGGAAGCTCGCGAAGGTAAATCGCGTCGTCAAAGCCGTCCAGCCTTCGCGCCGACGAACCGGTCGCGATGCAGAGGAGGTCGTAGCCAGATCGATCGCCAGTCTCGAAAACGACCTGGCGGCGCTCAAGGTCGAGCTCGACCACCCGAGCGCCCGGCATAAGGTCGACCGCAAGGCTGCGGTACTGCTCGATCGGGCGCAAACCCAGGCGTTCTCTCGGGACCGTGCCGAGCAGGAAACCTTTCGAAAGGTGCGGCCGCTCGTAAGGCGCTTCGGGCTCCGAGCCGACGAGCACGATCTCGCCTTGAAATCCGGCATCGCGCAAGCCGGCGGCGACGGCGTCCCCCGCGGGACCCCCGCCGACGATTACCGCTTTCGCGACTGCTACCTCTTTCTAGTCAGCTCGCGCAGGCGAAGCAGAGACCACACCAAATATCCGCCAAGCACGGCGATCGCGAAGGCGTAGGCGGTGACCAGGTAGACCATCAGGCGCCACCAACCTCGGTCGGCGCAACGATCGGAGCCGGCATGGCCCTCTCCGCGGCTTGCTCCGTCAGGAGCTCGATGCGATAGCGGATGGCGATCATCACCGCGGCCAGAAACAGGGTGCACGCCATGGTGATGAGGAACGCGATCAGCATCTGCGCCGGCAGCGCGTCGTTGATGACGACCGGTCCCGGGTGCTGCGTACGCCACCAGGTAACGCTGAAATGCACGACGGGCACGTCGATGAATCCGAAGATCCCGACGACGGCGGCGAATCGCGCGGCCTGGCGTCCGGGCTCGGCCAGCCTTCGCACCATCAAGTAGCCCGCATAAATGATCCAGAGGACCAGCGTCGATGTCAGGCGGGCATCCCAGGTCCAGAACGTGCCCCAGATCGGCTTCGCCCAGAGCATGCCCATCACAAGCGTCACGGTTGTGAAGACGACGCCGACCAATGCCGCTGATCGCGCGAGCCGATCGGCAGCGAGGTTGTCCTTCCACAGATAGACGACGCCTCCGAGCAGAACCACCGCAAAACACCCATACGCGGCGATGGCGGAGCTGACATGCAGATAAAAGATTCGCTGCACCGGTCCCTGCAGCGCATCTGTGGGCGCGAACAGGAAGATGAAAGCGGCCGCAACCAGCATCAGTCCCACCGCGGCGAGCGCTCCGAGTTCGTACCGGCTGCTATTCATCGAGGACAAATCGAGCGGTCAGCGAGGTGAGCACGACGAACAGTATGTCCAAGTCGATGAGGAGACCCGTGGCCTGATC
>DASVEP010000186.1:0-4568 GCA_036380475.1 Candidatus Dormiibacterota bacterium | reverse complement strand
GGATTGGCCTGTCCCGCAGACATCACGTGCGTGTCATCGATCCACCCACACACGTGCAGCCCACCAAACGTCTTGTACCCCTCGACAGCCGTGCCTGGACCGGTGACGAGGGCCACATGGTTCCCGTCGGGCGAGATGTACGCAGCGGCGGCGCCTTGCAATGAGATCGACCGGATGGTGACCGCTGACCAGTTGATGACGTTGGCCTGCGTGTGGGCGGCGTTCTCGCAGACGGCTCCGCCGCGGGACGGAGGCCCTGCTATGGGGCAGGTCGAAAAACTACCGATCGTGAAGCGCCGGGTTGCTGACGCCGGATCGACGACGTGAAACTCTTGAGGTCCGCCGCCCCCTCCCACGCAGACAGGCACCAGGGCCACGACCAGGTTGTCGTTGCCGTGCCAGCCTATCGGCCACAGTCCGCTCGCGCCGGACGACGTGAAGATGTCGAGGTGGTTGCCACCGCCGTTCAGGTCTTCCACGTAGAGCTTTTGCGCTGCTCCGCTTGGGTTGAAGTCGCTGACGATGACCGCTATGCGTTGGTCGTCCGGGCTGACCGCGAACGTGCTGCGACGACCGCTACCGGTAGGCACGGTTGTGGCCCGACCCGTCTCACCCTGGACCGTCAAGAACCGCACCACGCCCTGCGCGTCCATGTAGTAGACGCGGCTGTTGCTGGTGCTGACCGGGAGAGGCACGTCGGCAGGGAAACCGCCGGCACAGGTGACCTGCGCGGGGCTGCTGGCCTGCGCGCTGCCGACGACCTTGCCGTCGACGCCGATCACGCTGACCGTGTAGTTGTCCGTCGCCGGCGAAGTCGCGACGACGCCGAACGCGCCAGTCAGGGGAGGCGCCGCGGAGGCTGACGGCCCTGACGACGGCAACGAGCTTGCCCTCGCGGTGGGGGATGTGAAGGTCTGAGTTCCCTGGCTGCCGCAGCCGGTCAAGAGCAGCGCGACCACGACCAGGGTTTTGTAGCGCTTGATGGCCGGAATCATCTATTCGAACATCCTTTTTGCGCTTCGGGTTACGTTTCAGGTACCATCCTGCATCTGAAGCAGGGACCATCCCTCACCCCCAGAGCTCTCGCTCGACGTGGGTACGGAATGACGGACGGCACCTGCTGTCCGTTTTGTTTTATCTGCTTGGAGGAATACTAAGAACACTGAATTTGGCCGAGGTAACGTCTCATCTCGTTTAAGGAGCTAAGGATCAACGATCAGATCCGCAGCTCCGAAGTGCGGCTGATCGACGACCAGAACAACCAGCTCGGGGTGGTATCCCTGGACGCCGCTTTGCGTATCGCCAGCGAGAAGGGGCTCGACCTCGTAGAGGTGGCGCCGCAGGCGAACCCGCCGGTCGCTCGGCTCATGGACTACGGACGCTTCAAGTTCGAGACCATCAAGCGCGAGAAGGACCAGCGGCGCAAGCAAAACGTCATCAAGCTCAAAGAGATGAAGCTGCGGCCGAAGGTGGCCGAGCACGATTTCCAGACCAAGTTCAAGGGTTTGAAGCAGTTCTTGGAAGCAGGCGAGAAGGTGAAAGTGACGATCATGTTTCGGGGCCGCGAGATGGTCCACCAGGACATCGGGAGGAGAATCCTCGACCGGGTGGCTGACGACGCGCGCCCATTCGCGGTCGTCGAACGCCAGCCACTGCTTGAGGGCAAGAACCTTTTCATGATCCTCGCGCCCAGCCGCGGAGCCGCGCCAAGCGCAGCCAAGGAGTCGGCGACCAGTGCCTAAGATGAAAACCCGTAAGGGCTTCGCCAAGAGGATCCGGGTCACGAAGACCGGCAAGCTGATGCGGGCCAGCGCCTGGAAGAGTCACCTGCTCGAGCACAAGTCAAAGAAGCGCAAGCGCAACTACGCCAAGAAGCAGCCTGTCTCTCAGGCAGACCGCAAAGAAGTTCGCCGGGCGCTAGGCATATAGATCGATGGCAAGAATCAAGCGCGGAGTCCCGGCGCACAGGCGCCACAAGGCGATCCTCGATCGCGCCAAGGGCTTCCGTCTGTCGAAGAAGCTGCTGTTCCGCCCCGCGAACGAGGCGGTGCTTCATGCCCTCGCGTACGCGTACCGCGACCGGCGCCGCCGCAAGCGTGAGATGCGGCAGCTCTGGATCGCTCGCATCAACGCCGCTTCGAGGCAGTCGGGGCTGCCCTACAACAAGTTGATGCACGGCCTTCGCCAGGCCGGAGTGGAGATCGACCGCAAGGTGCTGGCTGACCTGGCCGTGCGCGACAGCGGTTCCTTTGCTCGGCTGGTGGAGGTTGCGAAAAACTCCCTCTGACCAGCTGATCAGCAGCCCGGACAACGAGGTCGTCCGCCGCTTGCGGCGTCTCGCGACCCGGCGCGAGCCAGGCCTTGTTCTCCTGGAAGGTCCGCGCGTGCTCGCCGAGGCGGAGAAGGCGGGCGTGGAGCTCGAGCTGGTGGCGGTTCGCGACGGCGACGAGTTCATGGGTCGGTCCGTGAAACAGATCACCCTGACGCCTGGCTTGTTCCGGTCCGTGACCCAGACGGTGACGCCTCAGGGTGTGATCGCGATCGCGCGCTTCCGGGAACCCGCCGCGCAGGCCGCCATCGAGGCGGCCCGCAGCCGTCGCTGGCCGCTCGTCGTCCTTGACGGCGTGCAGGATCCCGGCAACGTCGGTGCGATCTGCCGCACCGCCGCGGCCGCTGGGGCACCTGCGCTGGTTGCGCTTTCCGGATCGGCTGACCCATACGGCGCCAAAGCAGTGCGCGCCTCAGCGGGAAATGTCTTTCGACTGACGGTCGCGCGGGCGGACTGGGGTGACCTTGCTGGGCTCGACGGCTACGGCGCGGCTGCCTCGGGCGGCGCACCGCTCAGCGAGGCTCCGATCGAGAATGCGGACATGATCGTCCTGGGTAGCGAAGCACACGGGCTCTCTCGGTCCGACCTCAAGCTGGTCACCGTGCCGCTGAGCGACGGGGTGGAATCGCTGAACGTCGCCGCTGCGGCAGCCCTGATCCTGTTCCAGATCAGGCGGAGGCTGGCGGCGTGAGCGACCCGCAGGCTCTCACTCACGAAGCGCTCGCCGCCATCGCGAAGGCACGGACCGAAACCGAGCTGGCGGCGATTGAGGTCGATTACCTGGGCCGCAAGAATGGCCGCATCAGCGGCCTGCTCTCCGGCATCGGCAAGATGCCTCCGGCAGAGCGCGCCGCCCTTGGTCAGGCCGCCAACGAGTCCAAGCGCTCGATCGAAGCAGCGCTGGCCGCCAAGCGTGTCGAGCTCGAAGATGCGCGGCTGGCCGACATCGCGGAGACCGAGGCGATCGATATCACCTTCCCAGGTCCGCCACTCGGCCGCGGCCACATCCATGTGCTCTCGCAGGTTCAGCGCCAGATCGAGACCGTGCTCGAGTCGGTCGGCTACACAGTCGAGCTGGGCCCCGAGGTCGAGACCGAGTGGTACAACTTCGAGGCTCTCAACATTCCGCCGGGCCACCCGGCGCGCGAGAACTGGGATTCCTTCTACTTCACGCCCGACCTTCTGCTCCGGGCACACACGTCGCCAGTGCAGATTCGGGCCATGCAGCGGATCAAGGAGCCGCCGATCTACATCATCACTCCCGGGCGCTGCTACCGCCGCGACGCGCCGGAGGCGACGCGGCTGCCTTACTTCAGCCAGGTGGAAGGTTTGGCCGTCGACAAAGCCCTCACCGTTGGTGACATGAAAGGGACGTTGCTCTACATGATCCAGTCGCTGTACGGCGAGGATCGGAAGGTGCGCGTGCGTCCGAGCTACTTCCCGTTCACGGAGCCGAGCTTCGAGTTCGACGTGACCTGCGGCATCTGCGCCGGCGCGGGCTGCAAGAGCTGCCGTTACAAAGGATGGCTCGAGGTCGGCGGCTGCGGGATGGTGCACCCGCAGGTGCTGCGCAACGGCGGCATCGATCCCGAGAAATGGAACGGCTACGCGTGGGGATTCGGCATCGAGCGGATGGCGATGCTGAAGCACGACGTCGACGACATCCGCCTTTTCTACGAATCCGACCTTCGCTTCCTGGAGCAATTCTGATGAAGCTCTCGTACGAGTGGCTCGGGGAGTTCGTCGACCTCGATGGCGTCACGCCCAAGGACGCAGCAGACCTGCTGACGCGCCATGGCGTAGAGGTCGAGTCATTGAGCGTCATCGACCTGTCGGACATCATCATCGGCAGGGTCATCGAGCAGAAAAAGCATCCGAAGTCGCGCAACGACCTCTGGATCCACCAGGTCGACCTCGGCGATCGGACCGAGCAGATCATCGCCGGCGCGCCGAATGCGGTTCCCGGCTCGCTGGTGCCGGTCGCGCTGCCGGGGACGACCGTTCCGAACGGAAAGCTCGTCAAGGACCTCAATATCGCCGGCTTCAGCGCGAAGGGAATGCTGTGCTCCGCGGAGGAGCTCCTGCTCACCGATAACCATTCCGGCATCCTGATCCTCGACTCCGGCAAGCCCGGAGACAGGCTGACCACGGTCATCCCGAGCCAGGCGGTTCTCGACGCCGAGGTCACCTCCAACCGGCCCGACTGCATGGGTCACCTGGGTGTCGCTCGTGAGCTGTC
>DASVEP010000185.1:0-11310 GCA_036380475.1 Candidatus Dormiibacterota bacterium | reverse complement strand
GCTTCTCGACCTCGACGTCGAGTTCGGCGACTCGGCCGTCTACCTGAATCTCCATCCGAACCAGACCCTGGCCGACCTCAAGCCGGCACCGGGCACGATCGTCGACGAGGCGCTGTTCCAGGGCTTCATCACGGAGTCGGGGAGTGTGCGGCTGGTCGTGGGCGCCGACCTGCCTGAGCGCGCCGAGCTGGTGACGCTGCCGGCGATTCAGCTGGCGATCGACCGCCTGAGCGCAACCTGTCAGTACGTGCTGATCGACGCACCGGCCTCGTTCAGCGAACGCACGCTGACGGCGCTCGACACAAGTGACTTGATCTGCCTGGTCACATCCGCATCGCTGCCCTCACTCAAGGCGACGCGGCGGTGCCTCGGGCTGTTCGAGAAGCTTGGTGTGTCGGAGAAGCGCGTCCAGCTGATTCTCAACTACAGCACAACGCATTCGATGGACACCGAAGCGGCCACCGCAGTTCTGGGTCGCCGGCCCGACGTCGTCGTGCAGCGCTACGAGAGCCTGGACCGGGCCGCCAACAGCGGGCGGCCGCTGATTACATCCGACCCGACTGATCCGCTCGTAGCTGATCTTCGAAGACTGGCGGACGCAATAGCTGTGGCTGCCGGTGTTCCGCTGATAGCGGAACCGACACCCTGAGTGGCGGAATCGCAGGAGCGAGAGGGCTCGAGACTTCAACCTGGTTGTCGAACGCCTGAGCCATCCGCATGATGCCGGTGTCGGCGCTGGACCTGATGATCATTCGCGCGACGTCTGAGATGGCAGGGGCGATACCCAGACGAACGATCTCTTCATTGAGGATCCGGAGGTTCGTGTCCCTCCACAGGAAGTAGGACCTGGTCAGGGTCGTGAGCGAGAGACCGTAACGAGCAGCCATCACTCCCAGCCGGCCGATGAAGTCGCGTTCCACGTCCGTCGTGCCCTGGCCGGTCATCAGGAACCTGGCAATCGCCCTGGTCATGAGGTTGTGTACGTCATGTATCGGCCTTGCGAATCGACGGGACGCGAGCTCGATGAGTCCGGCGGCGGCCGCAGCGTCGGCGGTAAGGCGTGTGGCGACTGTCACGCGAGATGCCAGCGCTTGCCCTAGAACGATCTGGCCAGGTGCCGCCGAGAATGTGGCCGGCGCCCCAGGCGACTTGGAAAGGAGCACCCGCGAGAGCGCCCCGGCGGGTAGGCCTCGTCGCATCTGCATGATCACGGGTTTCTGTGTGCGCCCACGCAAACCACGATCGGTGCCCGCTCCCCAGCTGAGGCCATCGCACAGTGATACGCCTGCTGGCGAGCTTTGTCTCCCTGCGAAATTAGGTCACGCGCCCATCCAAATCGATGGGCGTTGAACTGTCCAAAACCGTCAATTCGAGGCGGAAACCGACGTCGAGACCCTGCGCATAGAGGGTAGGCATGCCGTGTCAGGACATGGCGACTTTGGGGGCCCTTGAGCGTAGACCTGCCTCATGGGGATTGTGGGCCTGCTCTTCGCCGTCTTCACGAGTGGATACATCCTTGGCGTCTGGACGGCATGCCGGGTGCTCGGCCAGGACCGGCGCGCCTACGAAGACGGGGTGCCGACCGGCTTTTCGCTTGGGACGCTGAAGGCCGTGCGCGAATCGTCGCGCCCGACCGCGAGGCGGCCATGACCCGAAGCAGCACAACGCCTCGAAGGCTGAGAGTCCTCGAATTGAAACGGCCTGCCGCCGCAGAGGATGACGTGGTCACTCTCCACGGCAATGACCTGCGCAACGCGATCGCAACCATCCTGGCTTCTGCGGAGCTGATCGAGTCCGGCGAGCTGACCGAGGCCCAGCGGCATCTGTACTCATCGAGCCTGCTCCGCGAAGGACGCCGGCTGAGCGCTGTGGTCAGGTACGCGCTGGCGCTGCAGAAGCTGGAGACAGGCCATCGAAACCTGGACCGCACTCCAGTCGACCTTGGCTCCTTGATTCGCCGATCCGTGGTGGCCGCAGGTCTGGATGACCAGCGGCCGATCGAGGTGCAGATTCCGGAGCCGCTCCCACTCGTCTCAGCGGAGCCAGAGGCAATCCTCGACGTGCTGGCCAACTTCCTTTCGAATGCGCGCCGGTTCTCGCCCGACGGCGGGGCTATCAGCGTGGCGGCTCACACGGTTGGCAACTTTGTGCAGGTGAGCGTGCAGGACCATGGCATCGGCCTGGAGCCAGGGGCGTTGCCCAGGCTCTTCACGAAGTTCTATCGGGCCGACCGGGGACTCGGCAGGCTGCCTCCTGGCGCCGGCCTCGGCCTGGCGATGAGCCACCGCATCATCGAGGCCCATGGCGGCCAGGTCGACGCAAGCTCCAATGGCGAAGGCAAAGGCGCGCGCTTCCAGTTCACGCTCCCGACCTTGCTGTCGAACAAGATCGGCGGCGATGTTCTGATCGTGGAGGACGACAACTGGTTTGCCACGGTGTTGAAAGCCGAGTTCACCGCCCACGGAATCGAATCGCTTCGTGCCTCCGACGCTGAGACCGCCGAGCGCTTGCTCCGCGAGATGACTCCACGGGCCATCATCCTCGACCTCGTCCTTCCCGGCCTCCAGGGTGAGGACTTCCTTGCGCGCATGTGGTCCAGAGGGGGCAAGACCGTCCCGGTGGTCGTGTTGACGGTGAAAGATCTCGGACCGGCTGACGTGGCCGCCCTTACAGCGGAGGGCGCGATTGCAGTCCTGCCGAAAGAAGCCGGCGCTCCCCAGGCCGCGGTGGCCCTGGTGGTCGAATTCTTGGCCCGCGAAACAGTGGCCGGATGAGAACAACCACGCCGCCGCAGCTGCAGGTACTGCGCACCGTCGTCATTGCAGACGACGAGTCCAGCATGCGCCTCCTCGTTCACGCGACGATCGAATCCGACGAGTACCGGGTCGTCGAGGCGTCCGACGGCACCGAAGCCTGGGCGCTGGTTCAGAAGCTGCGACCATCGCTGGTCCTTCTCGACGTCCAGATGCCGGGGCAGAGCGGGCTCGAGGTGCTGAAGTTGATCAAAGACGACCCCAGCCTCGCGTCGACGCGGGTGATCCTCTTGACTGCAAAGGCGCAAGAGACCGACATCGAGTCTGGTCTTATCGCAGGCGCCGACTTCTATCTGACCAAGCCGTTCTCCCCGTTGGATCTTCTCACTCGGGTTGAAGAAGCCCTCGAGCTCTGATGACGGCGTTGCGACGGCGCCACCGCGGACTCAAAACAGGGGTCGACCGCAAAGGCTGGTCCCTTCGCAACTACATGGCGCTGTTCACTGGCGTGCTCATCGCCGTGGCGGCCCTGGCCGGTCTCGCGGTGCGGGGCCAGTCCGAGATGGATGCGCGGCAGTCGGCGAGCGCAGACGCGGGCTTCGCCGCACAGCGAGCGGCAACACAGCTCAAGGCCGGCTTTGACATCATGCAGAAGATCTCTGTACCGCTCGCCGCGGATCCTGCCTTGGCAACGGTGTATGCAGACCCGACCAAATGTGGGATCAGCTACGCGCCGGTCGGGGTATTCGACACTGGACACATCGACATCGTCAGACTCGACGGCTCCATCGTCTGTTCGTCGCTGAAGTCTGCGAGCCCCGGCCGGTCTCCGGTCTATCAGGGCCAAGACTGGTTGCAATCTTCGGTGCCGATGTCAGTCGGCCCCACGCTCGATCCCTTGACGGGCAATCAGGTGGTCGTGTTCGCCTACCCCGTACCGGGTAAAGGCGAAATCGTCTGGTTCCTGGACCTTGTGCCGATCGGGCCCAAGCTCGAATCGGAGTTTGGCAGTGGGGTCCACCAGCTCGAGTTCTTGATCACAACCGGCGATGGTCGCGCCGTTGTCGCGCGATCGATAGCGCCGGCAAATTGGGTCGGCAGGAAGCTCAGTCGGTCGCCATTTGTGACCGCCCCGGACACCAGCCGCCCCGACCTGAATGGAACGCAACGCATCTACGGACACGCACCTATCCCTGCGGCCAGTTGGCAGCTCTACGTTGGCGCCGATCAGGCCGCCGCGCTTTCCGCTGCCGACGTTTCGTCGAACCGCGACCTGGCGATCATCCTCGCCGGTGTCGCCATCATGCTCGTGGTCGTCTTCATCGTTTACCAGAGGATCGCGGAACCAGTGCGGCGCCTGAGCAATGTGATGCGCGGCTCAACGCCCGGCGACGCTGTCACGGCTGTCGCCGGTACGGGAGCAGTCGAAGTGACTGCACTGGCCGAAGACTTCGACAAGCTGATGGGGACTGTAAAGCGCGAGCTCGGCGAGAGGCTGCGAAGCGAGCAAGCAGCAGTGGTCTCGGAGCGCAACTACCGGATGCTGTTCGAGGGCCACCCCCAGCCGATGTGGCTGTATGACGTCAAGACGCTCGCGTTTCTCCAGGTCAACGACGCAGCGGTGGACCGATACGGCTACTCACGCGAAGAATTCCTGGCGATGACCATCAAAGACATTCGCCCTGCTCAGGATCTTCCAAAGTTCCTCGAGCTCGAGGCGCTCCCGCTGCCCGCCTTCGACAGAAGCGGACCATGGCGTCACCTCATGAAGGATGGGACCGTTGTGGAGGTCCTGATCACCTCACACACGGTCGTATTCGGCGGGCACGATGCTCGCTTTGTCCTCGCCGAGGACCTCTCGGAAAGCCAGCGACTGGAGCTCGAGCTCAACCAATCCCGCGCTCGGGCGGAGGCCAGCGCAGAGCTCAGCCGCGCCAAAGACGAGATGGTTTCGATGGTGAGTCACGAGCTGCGAACGCCGCTTGCCAGCATCGTCGGATTTGCCGAGCTGCTCGTAACACGCGAGGTGACTCCGGCGAAGCGCACAGAGTACCTGCGGATTTTGCTCCAGGAGGGCCGCCGCCTGAGCGCACTCATCAACGACTTCCTCGATCTCCGCCGAATCGAAGGCGGCCACATGAGGATGACTTTCGCGTCGGCAGATATGACAGCGCTAATCAGGCGTGCCATCGACGTGATGAGCGCGGGCGGCGGAATCGGGATTGAAACCCGCCTGCCCGACATTCTGCCGCTGGTTCGCGTTGATGCTGACTCGATCTTCCGCGTGGTCGCGAATCTGCTTTCCAACGCGCGCAAGTACTCCCCCAATGGCGGGTCCATTGTGGTCAGCGCCGCCGTTGTCAAAGGCATGCTGGAGGTGACGGTCGACGATGAAGGCCTCGGCATCCCCAGCGACGCCCTGAACCGTGTTTTTGACAGGTTCTATCGGGTAGACACCGATGACCGACGCGGGATAAAGGGAACGGGCCTCGGGCTGGCGATCAGCAAGAACATCGTCGAGGCCCACGGCGGCAAAATCGCCGCCCAGTCTCGTGGCGTCGGCAAGGGTTCCCGCTTCCAGTTCACAATTCCGCTGGCGCGGGACCGCGCGCAGACCGGTGATGTGCTCGTGGTCGAGGACGACTCCGGGTTCGCCCATCTCCTGGAGGCAGAGCTGGCCGGCAGAGGTCTCACCACCATCTGGGCCGCGGACGCGGAGACGGCCGAACGGTTGATGACGCAGACGATGGCACGAGCCGTCGTCCTGGACCTGCTGCTACCGGGCCTGTCGGGCGAGGACTTTCTAGAGCGGTTGCGAGCCACGCATGGGAATGTGATCCCGGTCGTGATCGTGACGCTCAAGGATCTCAACGCCACCCAGAGCCTGGCGTTGCAGAAGCTGGGAGTGATCGCGGTCTTGCAGAAAGGCGCCGGAATAGCGGAAACAGCCGCGAACCTGATCTCCAAGTCGCTGATGAGCGAGGTGATGGCCAGTTGATCGCCCCCGAAGCACCCAAAAGCCGCTACCCCGCTCATGCGGGCGACCTCGCCCGCCTGCAGCACCTGCGGCACGCCTACGAAGTCGGCGGCCCTGGCCTCCTCGCGTGGCCAACTGTCCCGCCGCCGGTGCTCTGGAATGCGTCGATACTGTTCACAGACCTCCGAGGCTTCACCCGTCTGACCGAGCGTTTTGCGCACGATCCCGCCGGCCTTCTCGAGGTGCTCAACGCTCATCTCAAGACGGTGCTCCGCTCGATCGGGATCTGTGGAGGCCTTGTTGAGAAGTTCGTCGGTGACGGGGTGATGGCCACATTCGGCGCCAGACACTACGAAACCGACCACATCGAAAGGGCTATGGCGGCGGCGATCGGCTTGATCGGAGCCAATGAAGCCTTGAACCGCCGGTGCGCGGCCGATTGGGGATTCCGGCTCGAGGTCGGTGTCGGCATCGCGTCAGGACCGGTGGTGATCGGCGCCGTCGGCTCGGCGGACCGTTCGGAGCTGGGCGTGCTGGGCGATGCCGTGAACGTCGCGGCGAGGCTGGTGACGCATGCGGGCCCCGGCGACGTGCTGATGACGGGCACGGTCTACCAGGCTGTCGCCAACATGCTTCAGAGCGAGCTGACGAACCAGTCCGCAGTGCGCGGGCGTGCCGGCCGTCTCGAGATCTACCGCATGTCTCTGCTCGGCGGGCGCGGAGCGATCGCCTGAGGCTGTAACCGCCTAGGTCAGCGTTCCGGGGGGCAACGCCTCGAGTTACCCACCCCCTACACCACTGAGCATCTGATGGTTCCCCGGGTCAACGGGTCGCAACATTTGTAATGCGGCAAATCGCCGAATTTTGCTGACAACCCGACTGGTCGAGTGCCACATTCCTCGAGGTGCACCCCCGTTGACGCGTAAACGGCCGCCGCCGCTCGAAGGTGAGCACCTCGAAACCAACGACTGGGAAGACGCGCGTCATTGGATGAGCATTTATGGCGACCTCCTGGAATTCAAGCGGGGGATTCTCGAACGCATCAGGCGCGACCTGACCAAGCTGGGGCCGGTAGCGCAGAAAGCGGCAGCGGCGGACGTCAGGATCATCCAGGGCCAGATGGAGGGCTATCAAACGAGGCTCGAGCTCTGGCACCGCCGGCTCCGGGATCTCAAGGGTCTCTGGCTGGATCCAGACGGGCGGGTGATTCGTTACAAAGGCGGCGAGGCCAAACTCACGGTCCGCGAGTTTCAGCTCCTCCAGTTCTTGCTGGATCATCCATACCGATACTTCAGCGTGAATCAGATCCTGAGCCAGGCCTGGGCCGAACCCAGCCTCTTTCCGGAAGAGGTTCGGAGCTACATCCAGCGTGTGCGCAGGATCATCGCGAGGCTGGAAATACCCGCCGATATCGTCAACCGGCCTGGTCGTGGCTACTCCGTGGAGTTCCGCGCGGATAATTGAGCGCCGGCCTCGGACCGGCAGATGGGAGGCCATGGGAAAACAGAAGCTCCACTCTCGATCTCGGCCGCGAGCCAGACTGCCACGAATCCTGGTCGTCGATGCCAATGCCGGATACCGCTCTGTCATCTCACACGTCGTCGAGCTGGCGGGTGGCGAATTCGAGAGTGTGGCCGACTTCGATGCGGCGAGGCGTCAGCTAGATCGGTCCACCAGGTACGACCTTGTCATCCTCGGTATGAGCGCCGAGTCTCGCGTGACTCCCAGTCAGCTTGGTGAGCTGCGAACCGCGGCCAGATCACCCTTCATCCTGCTGGACGAGTCATCGGCGGATGCCGGACAGACGCTCGAAACATTCGAGGCCGGCGCCAGCCAGGTCCTGCCTAAGCCTTTCGTCCCGGACGCCCTGATCGGCGCGATCAAGTCCGAGCTGCGAGGACCCGACGTTGCCTCGGTAGTTTCGATCGCGACGAAAATCGAATTAGGCGGACTCGTCTTCGACGCCAACCAGCGCACTGTCAGGGACGGCGTCGGCACTGCTTCCTTGACCAAGCGAGAATGGCAGCTGCTTTCGTTCTTCTTGACCAATCCGAACCAGTTCTTCGCAGCTGAGGAAGTGGCGCTGCCGGCGTGGGGTCCGGACGCGTCGATTGAGCAATTCCGAACTTATGTAACGCGGCTCCGACAGAAGCTCTTGCCGTTCAAGGGCGTATGCGAGGTAGTCAACGAGAAGGGCAAGGGCTACCGGCTTGTGGTCCAGCAGCCAAAGGCTTCAGCCGGGTAGCCCGCGTCCCTTCCCGCTCGTTACCGAAGCCTCGGACTAGTACCGTTGTGATCATGGGGGGCCGAGTCGACAGCAGGGAACTCTGGCCGGAGCTGCCGTATGACGCATGGAAGGACACGCTCGACACCCTGCACATGAACCTTCAGATCGTCGGTAAGGTCCGGCTTGCGCTGACCCCCTTGGAGCCACAATGGGCCAACGTTCCGCTGTACCTGACCTCGCGCGGAATGACCACGACCCCGATGGCCTATGTGGGATTGGTGTTTCAGATCGATCTCGATCTGATCGACCACCAGGTCCTCATCACAACCGCCCAGGGCGAGGCTCGTCACGTGGCGCTGACCTCGCGCCCAGTCGCTGATTTCTACGCCGAGTTCATGTCAAACCTGAACGCTCTCGGCATCGTGGCGGACTTTCGACCCATTCCTGACGAGGTCAGCGATCCGATTCCGTTTGCGGAGGACACCGTTCACTCGACCTACCAGCCGGAATGGGCGAACCGTTTCTGGAGGGTCGTATCTCAAGTGGACCTGGTGCTCAAAGAGCATCGCACCCGATTTCGGGGCAGGACTTCTCCTGTGCAGTTCTTCTGGGGCAGCTTCGACCTTACCCTCGTCAGGTTCTCCGGCCGTGCGGTCGATCCCAGACCCGGCGCCGGCCTCATCGAACGTGTAGGCGGCGACGCCGAGCAGATCTGCGCGGGATTCTGGCCGGGCAACGCCGGGTTCCCGCGCCCGGCCTTATTCGCGTACACGTACCCCAAACCAGACGCAATAGAAGACCAGACGATCTCACCACCCGACGCCGGCTGGAACTCAGACCTGGGCGAGTTTGCGTTGGAGTACGACGATGTGCGCAAGAGCGCATCGCCACGAGACGCGATCCTCCAGTTTTGCGAGACCACCTACGCCGCCGGAGCGCGGTTGGGAGGCTGGGATCCGACCCTAGTGATCGAACCGCATCGCTGAGATCGGTTCGCCAATCTCCTCGGCCGCGACGGCCGGGCGCTGGATCCCCGTGGCGGCGAGGATCTGTTCCTCATTCAAGGAGTCGTCCTTCAAGACCGCCTTCGTGAGGTTGTCCAGCTGCGTCCGATGTTCGGTCAGGAGTCGGATCGCATCTGCGTAGCACTCATCGGCGATGCGCTTGACCTCGGTGTCGACTTCGCGCGCAGTGACCTCGCTGTAAGGCCGCGCCAGTCCGAGGCCGGAGCCGGCGCCATCTTCAGCAAAGGCCAAGGGCCCGATCTTCGGACTCATCCCCCACCTCACCACCATCTCGTGAGCGATCTGCGTGACCTGCTGGAGGTCGCTGGCGGCGCCGGTGGACACAGTGTTGTAGACGAGCTGCTCGGCGGCGCGCCCGCCGAGGGCGCCCACGATTCGGGCGCGAAGGTAGTCCTCGCCGTAGTTAAGGCGATCCCCGATCGGGCTCGAGACGGTCACCCCGAGCGCGCCGCCGTGAGGAATGATCGTGACCTTACGCACCGGGTCAGCTCCGGGTACGAGGAGGCCAAGCAGCGCGTGTCCGGACTCGTGGTAGGCGATGCGCTCGCGATCTGCTGGAGTCATCACCAGGTGGCGCTCGGTGCCGAGCAGGATCCTGTCGATCGCCTGGAAGAAGTCGGCCGAGGTCACCTGCGCCTCGCCCTTCCGAGCCGCGCCCAGGGCTGCCTCGTTGACGAGGTTGCGCAGGTCGGCGCCCACCAGCCCGGGGGTTGCGCCGGCGATCTCATCGAGGTCGACGTCTGGAGCAAGCGGCACTTTGACCGCGTGGATCCTGAGGATGGCAGCGCGGCCGCGGCGATCGGGAGGCTGGAGAGTCACGCGCCGGTCGAACCGACCCGGCCGCAGGAGGGCCTGGTCGAGGACGTCGGCGCGGTTCGTCGCCGCCAGGACGATCACTCCCTTGCCCGGCTCGAAGCCGTCCATCTCGGTCAGGATCTGGTTGAGCGTCTGCTCCTGCTCGTCGTTGCCGCCGATACGGAAGCCCGAGGAGCGGCTGCGGCCGATGGCATCCAGCTCGTCGATGAATATGATCGCCGGGGCTGCCTGCCGTGCCTTCGTGAACAGATCGCGAACGCGCGAGGCGCCAACCCCGACGATGGCCTCGACAAATTCCGAAGCTGACTGGCTGAAGAACGGGACCTTCGCCTCGCCCGCAACCGCGCGCGCAAGCAATGTTTTGCCGGTACCCGGGGGTCCGATCAGCAATACGCCTTTCGGCACCTGGCCGCCGAGGCGTTCATATTTTTGCGGCTCGCGTAAGAAGTCGACGAGCTCCTGAAGCTCCTGCTTGACCTCGTCGATGCCGGCCACGTCAGCGAACGTGGTGCCTGGCCTTTCGGGGTCGTACAGCCGGGCCTTGCTCTGGCCGAATGTCCCGAGCAGGCCGCCGGCGCCGCCGGCATTGCTTGCCCGCCTGACCAGGTACAGGACACCGAGCACGATCAGCAATGTCGGCCCGAAGCTCAATAGAAGGGTTTCCCAGAATGGCGGTGGCGGGTTCTCCGGCTTGGCGTTGATGGTGACCCCATGCTGCTCGAGCAGAGGTTCCAGGCTGTCGTCGGCGAACGACGGCCGCTGGGTTATGAAATGGGTTGCGCTGACGTTGGTGCCGGCCTCCTTGACCGCGGTCTTGGTGACGCCGGTTATCGAATCGCCCGTGGTGGTCACGGTCGTGACGTTGTCGGCCGAGACCTGCTGCTTGAACACGTTGTAGGGCAGCGTCACCGTCGTCGGCTGCGCCGGGGCGAAAAGCACGTTGGTGATGAAGATGTTGGCCACGAGGATGATGCCCAGCGTCACCCACAAACGGAGGGAGCGCATCGGGTTGCGGACCACGGGCCTGGTCGGCGGCGGAGGCGGATTGGTTGCCACTAACTAGAGGTTAGACCAGCGCGCGCTTCGCCGAATAGCGCTCATATTGGAGGCGGAAGAGGTCGATCACCCCCGCCGCGTCCTCGGGCCCCGCCATCCAGCAGCTCACCCATCCAGTGTCGGGCAGAACGTGGTGAGGAACAGCGCGACCGGCGGCGATCACCTCATCGTGAAGCTTGCGCGGAAGGGGCAGGTCGGCGAGGCGGTCGCCATGGACATGACCCATCTCCTTTCGCCCGTAGCGGTACTCGGTCCCGCCAAAGCGATGCGGCACGGCTTCCACTCCAGGCCACGACAGGACGGCCTCCCTGATGAGCTCGCCGGCGCCTCTCACGGTCGTTTTTGCGGACAGCCGACGACGTGGTCATCGACGATGCCGGCAGCCTGCAGCAGCGAATAAACGATTGTGGACCCGACAAATGTGAAGTTGCGGCGCTTGAGATCTTTGCTGATGCG
>DASVEP010000184.1:0-4445 GCA_036380475.1 Candidatus Dormiibacterota bacterium | reverse complement strand
CCCCTTAAAGGTATGTCCGCTTAGAGCTGGCAGCCCCGGCAGAAATTCAGCGGCTCGCGGTTCGATCCGAGCTGACTGATCCGGTGCCCACACCGCGGGCAGGTCTTCCCACCTTTCATGTGCACGGCCATGAACGACCGGTCCTGCTTCGACTCGTCGTAGTTGGGGTTCGCAAGGATCGCCTCAACCGCCCGCGACAGCACTGTCGGAATCGCCGCGAACAGCGCCTCCTCCTCCGCCGGCTTCAGAGAGGCGCGCCGGCGCAGGGGAAGCAACCGAGCCTCGAACAGGATCTCGTCCGAATAGGCGTTACCTACCCCGGCCAGGAACTCCTGGTTGCGGAGCAGATCCTTCAACTCGTCTCGGAAGCGCCGCAGCCGCTTGCGGAAGGCGTCCATCCCCATCGCCGGCACCGAGTCCGCCTCCGGTCCCAGCTCGCCCCATCCGGGCACCTCACGCACCAGGTCGCTGACCCAGTAGATGCGACCCATATCGCGAAAGTCGAGGTACCGGAGCTCCTGGCGGCCTTCGACGCGAATCGTGAAGACCTCGGTTGCCGGCACCGGCGCCCCGCCGTCCGCCATCTGAAACCGCCCACCCAGCATCGGGTTGATCACCAGCCAGCGCTCCGAACCGCCTCCACCGAGCTCGGTCCCAAACACAAGGTGTTTGCCGCGCCGGGTAAGTGAGACGATTCGGCGAGCGGGGAGCTCGTCAGCGAAATGTTCGACCGGGTAGCGGAGCATGTGGGCCTTCTTGGGGTTGACTGAGGCCGCTGTTATCAGCTTTCCCTCGAGGCGCGGACCAAGCCGTATCCGTACCGCTTCCAGCTCGGGCAATTCGGGCATGGAGCCAAGATACGGCGACCGGTTTGACGACCGGCAGCGAGGGGGAACGCTAGAAACATGCGTTTGGACAAATTCACCGAGAAAGCCCAGGAAGCCCTGCAGGAGGCTGCCGAGCTCGCGCGTGGCCTAGGCCAGCAGGCGATCGAACCCGAGCACCTGATCCTGGCGCTCATCCGCCAGCACGATGGCGTTGGCCGGACGCTCCTGGAGCGGGCCGGCGTGTCTGTTCAGGCCTTGGAGCCCGCGCTCGTCTCGGTCGTCGAGCGGCTGCCCAAGGTCAGCGGCGTCCAGCCCTACCTGAGCTCGAGCCTGCAGAAAGCCTTGGACCAGGCGGAGCTGGAGGCGGACAAGCTGAAGGACGAGTACATCTCGACCGAGCACCTGGTGCTCGCACTCGCCGACACAAAGCCGCTGAAGGACGCGGGCGCCAAGCACGATGCGCTCTTGCAGGCGCTGCGCCAGATCCGCGGCAGCCAGCGCGTCACCGACCAGAACCCCGAATCCAAGTACCAGGCTCTGGAGAAGTACGGCCGTGACCTGACCACGCTTGCCGCGGAGGGCAAGCTCGATCCGGTCATCGGTCGCGACGAGGAGATCCGGCGCGTCATCCAGGTCCTTTCACGCCGCACGAAGAACAACCCTGTCCTCATCGGCGAGCCCGGCGTCGGCAAGACCGCCATCGCCGAGGGCCTCGCCCAGCGCATAGCCGCCGGCGACGTGCCTGAAGGCTTGAAGGGCAAGCGCGTCATCGGCCTCGATCTCGGCTCGCTCATCGCGGGCACGAAGTACCGCGGAGAGTTCGAGGACCGCCTCAAAGCCGTTCTCAAGGAGATCCAGTCAGCGAATGGGCAGGTGATCCTGTTCATCGACGAGCTGCACACGCTTATCGGTGCCGGAGCAGCCGAAGGTGCAATGGATGCCGCGAACCTCTTGAAGCCGGCGCTCGCTCGTGGCGAGCTTCGCGCCATCGGTGCCACCACGCTTGACGAGTACCGCAAGCACATCGAGAAGGACGCCGCCCTCGAGCGCAGGTTCCAGCCGATCATGGTCAGCGAGCCGACAGTCGAGGACACCATCAGCATCCTTCGCGGCCTGCGCGAGCGCTACGAGATTCACCATGGCGTGCGCATCAAGGACTCTGCGATCGTCGCGGCAGCAGTCCTTTCCAACCGATATATCTCCGATCGATTCCTGCCCGACAAAGCGATCGACCTGATCGACGAGGCCGCCGCACGTCTACGCACGGAAATCGACTCGTTGCCGGCAGAGCTTGATGAGATCGAGCGGCAGATTCGCCAGCTAGAGATCGAGCGCGAGGCGCTGAAGAAGGAGACCGACAAGGTTTCGAAGGAGCGCCTCTCAGCGCTGGAAAAGCAGCTGGCCGAGCTTTCGGAGCAGCGAACCTCTCTGCGTTCTCGGTGGGAGCAGGAAAAAGAGGTGATCGGTCGCATCCGCAGCCTGAAGGCCCAGCTGGAAGACGTCCGCGGCGAAGCCGACCGGGCGGAGCGTGCGGCCGACTTTGCGAAAGCCGCGGAGCTTCGATATGGCAAGGCGGTCGAGATCGACAAGCAAATCCAGGAGGCTCAGGCCCGCCTGTCCGACCTTCAGGGCGGCCATGCGCTGCTCAAGGAAGAGGTGGACGAGGAGGACATCGCCGAGATCGTCGCGCGATGGACCGGCATCCCGGTCTCGCGGTTGATGGAAGGTGAGATCGCCAAGCTCATCAAGATGGAGGAGCGGCTCCACGAGCGGGTCATCGGTCAGGACGAGGCTGTCAGCGCGGTTGCGAATGCCGTGCGTCGCAACCGCTCTGGTCTGTCGGACCCGAACCGACCGGTGGGATCGTTCATCTTTCTCGGCCCGACCGGCGTCGGCAAGACGGAGCTGGCGCGCGCCCTGGCGGAGTTCTTGTTCGACAACGAGCAGGCGCTGATCAGGCTCGACATGTCGGAGTATCAGGAGAAGCACACCGTCGCACGCTTGATCGGGGCTCCACCCGGATACGTCGGTTACGACGAAGGCGGTCAGCTAACCGAGGCGGTGCGGCGCCGTCATTACTCGGTCGTGCTTTTCGATGAGATCGAGAAGGCACATCCGGATGTGTTCAACATCCTGCTGCAGATCCTCGACGATGGGCGCCTGACCGACGGCCAGGGTCGCACTGTCGACTTCCGCAACACGGTGATCATCATGACCTCGAACCTCGGCAGCCAGATCATCATGGAGATGACCGGCCGTCCATTCGAAGAGGTCCGCGATTCGGTAATGGCGGTGCTGCGCGATCACTTCCGGCCCGAGTTCTTGAACCGCGTCGACGAGGTCATCGTCTTCCGTGCGCTCACGCAGGAGCAGCTAGGCGCAATCGTCGACATCCAGCTCAAGCGGCTCGAGAAGCGGCTGGGCGAGCGCAACATCCAACTGGTCGTCACGGATGCGGCTCGCAAACTGCTTGCCGAGCGCGGGTGGGATCCGGTTTACGGCGCTCGTCCGCTGAAGCGCACGATCCAGCGCCTGGTTCAGGACCCCCTTGCGATGATGCTGCTCGAGGGCAAGTTCTCTGACGGCAACTCCATCGAGGTGGGCGTGCACGACGGCGAGCTGGCATTCAACAAAGCCAGGGTCGCTAGCCCGGCGTAATCCGCCGACGCGCGGCCTTACGAGCAGGTCGAGCCGTCGGCCGGAAGCTTGAGACTGATCAGATACGCGTCTTCGGCTTGCTGTGCGCAGGCGCTGGCGAAGTATGAGACGTGTCCGTTGCCGTTACGAGTCAGGAGCACTGACCCCGCGAGCACCTGATGCACAGACTGCGCCCATGCATACGGCGTGGCGGGATCGTTTGTGCCGCCGACGAGCAGAATCGGTGGCGCGCCGCCGGCGGTGAGCGGGCCGGGCTGCCGGGTCGGCTTGACGATCCAGTAGGCGCATGGAAGGTTCGAATACACCTCGGGTGGGCCCCAGAACGAGGAAGCGCCGGTGAACGAAGCGGCCAGCTGGTCATACGACGCGATGTCGGTCGGTACCGGCCGGTCGAGGCAGTTGACGGCGTAGTTGGCGTCGGTCTCGTTGGAGTAGGTGCCGTCAGCGTTTCGTCCCAGGTAGAGGTCGGCAAGCTGCATAAGTACTGCGCCGTTGCCGCGGTCGGCCTGCGTAAGCGCCTGGTCGAGCACCGGCCATGAGCTCTGGTCGTACAGCGGAACAAGCACGCCGGTGAGCGCGAGTGAGCGCGTGAGCATGCGGCTGCCAACCGGCATTGGAGTCGTGTCCAGGCGCTGCATGAGCGCGTTGAGCTTCGCGCCAGGGTCGCCGGAGCGACCGTACGAGCACGTGGTGCTCGCTTTGCAGTTCGTGAGGAAAGCCTGCAGGTTCTTGTCGAAACCCACGATCTGCGCCAGGAGCAGGTCGTTCGCCGAAAGTGCGGGGTCGAGGACACCGTCGAGCGAAAGTGCGCGCACATGAGTGGGGAAGAGGTGCGCGTACATCTGCCCGAGGAAGGTCCCGTACGAGAAACCGAGATATGTAAGCTTGCTGTCCCCCAAGGCCTCACGAATCACATCCATGTCCTTGGCCGCGCTCATCGTGTCAACAAACGGCAGAACC
>DASVEP010000183.1:0-10079 GCA_036380475.1 Candidatus Dormiibacterota bacterium | reverse complement strand
ACAGGATCCCGACCACTCCCCAGAAGCCGACGAACATCCCCAACGCCGGCCTGCGCATCGGGTGGCTCGCCAGCGCGACGGCGACGGGGAGCATGAGGACCGCCCATCCGAGCAGGAACCAGCCCCGCCCTCTCTCCCAGCTGGCGAGCTGGCTGATTACGGCGCCCAGGAGCGCCGCGGCTGACAGGTAGGTGAGCCCGCTGGTCCACCGCATCCCGCGGGTCATGAGCACCAGCAGCAACACCACAAGCCAAAGGCTAACGATCACAGTCCGAACCGCTTCCCACCCCATCATCTGGCTGAAGACGGCGGCGACAAACGCCACGACCGTTATCCAGATGAAGACAGTGCTCAGGCGCACGACGGGCCGCAGATTATCCCATCGGGCAGTGGATTGCCAGAGCCCTGCGGAGGTCTTTCGGAGGCGCAAACTACTGGATGCGTGCGAGAAAACCTCGGCCCGGACCACGTCGCCGATCGGTGGCAGTACTAGACCAGGTTGGCATTGTGTGCGTCGCCGTAGCACGGCCGTAGTCGCAGCCGGGCTCCTGAGTATCGGATGACGCGGCTTCTTTCCCGTTACGAAACGCATCGTGACGCGAACGGTGACCTGGTGGTCATGATGCCCTGGCCTGGAAGCTCGCTTCTTGGCTGCGCTGCACCTGCGGCTGTTGTTGCGATCGGAGCCGCGCTCGTCGCGCGATTCGCCCATGCTGACGGCATGTATGGCCTGTCGGCGATGACATTGCTTTTCGCGGTCATCGTTATCCCGATCGTCATCTACCAGAGCAGCCACGCCTGGATCTTGAGTCGCGGTTTCATCAAGCCGGCCACGACGTTGGCTCGCCGACATTGGCCCCATTCAGGCTGGTTGGGTGCGGGTTCGGTCGTGCTGAAGCGCGAGCTCTGGCCTGGCAACGGCGGGAGCACAGACACAGTGTGGGTCGTGACTGACGGTACCCCTTCGCCCTTGAAAGTCGCCAGTGTCTACAACTGGGACGGCAACGAGTCCAGGCTGGCAAGTGGAGGCATGGGGTCCCTGGCCCGCTCTGGCCCGAGGGTGCCGAGTGCGCATGCCCCGCTAGTTGTTGCCTCGGACGTCAGTCTGAAAATGTCGGTAAGCGAGGCGATCAGCGAGATCGCTGATCTTGTTGCTCAGGAGCTGGGCGTCCCGTTGGGTTATGCGTGGGGCTACACGCGGCAGCGTCCGGACGATATCGACTAGCCGGGGCGATAAGTGTCCGATTGCTGCCGTCCGGCGCCCGAGCCGGAAAGTCAGAGGGGCGGCTCGATGTTGTGCAGATGAAGAATCGTGATCTCGGCGCTCTTCGGAGATGGAAACCCACCTGAGACGAGTGTCTTCTCAAACTCGTCGCTCGACCAGCGGCTTCGAATTTGTTCCTCAGACTCCCACACGCCGATGATGTAGAGGGCGTCGTCTCCGATGGCACAGTGATGCCGCACCTCGCCAAATGAAGTCGCGCCCCCGCGGCTGAGAATCAGGGCGTGGGCCCGGTCATAGGCCTCTTTCAAACGCTCGACGTCGCCGTCAAAGCGTGCAATCAACATCGCAGCCACTTGCCGCAGTATGGCATCGGGCACATTGCTGGGAAAATTGGGTTCGGCCTTGGTGCCGGCGCGGGGACTCGTACCCCGGACCCTCGGTTTAGAAGCTCGTGCCGAATTCCGCAGGACGCCCCCTCTCGCCTCCTGCCGTATTCGATTCTCCGCATCTCGCCTCCCCGCGGCACCCCGTGGCACCGCGGCTTGGCAATACAGCCCCGCTCGTTTCCAAGGGACGATTCAGGCGACCGACTGCGTGACCTGAAACTCGAAGCCTCGCACGATCCCGGCCAAGCGTCCTGGATCATTGACTCGGACCACTCCCGGTAGGGTTTCAACGATTCCGAGGACGCGGAGATCTTTGAGAGCCCGGCCCACCACCTCGCGCGAGGAACCAATGGAGTCAGCGAGGTCGGAATGTGTTGCTTTGGCCTCGAGCCGGCCATTCTCGAGCTGTCTGCGGCATGCCCGTTCAAGGATGTCGAAGGCCAGCGTCTGCGAGACGTTTCCCAGCGAGCGCACAGCGATCGTTCTCGACAGGTTCTTGACCTGCGCCGCCAGGTGGGTCGCCACGGCGGCACCGACGCCGATCTCCGTTGCTGCAGCACGCCGGGCTGCATCGACGTCGAGCCACAGCAGGGTCGTATCGACTACTGCTTGCACCGATGCGCCCGCCCACTGCTCACCCATGAGGGTCGTGCCACCGACGAGCTCACTCGAGCTCATGAAGGCGATCGTTGCCTGCCTTCCGTCCGGGTCGTTCCAGTAGATCCGGATGAGGCCATGCTCGACTATGGCGGCGCTCTGCGGGCCGCCGGCACAGTGCGGCACGTCGCCGGCACGATAGGCCGTGCGTTTCGCGCCGGCCAGCAGTCGCCGCCGACTCCTGTCGCTCAAGAGCGACAAGAAATCGATTTCTTTGAAGTCGCCCTTGATCATGAGCTGGTCGGCGTGGTCCAGGCCTTCCGTCCCCAACATCTTGATCACCTCCGCCTGCCCGAGAGCAGCGTCAGCAAATCGAGGAAGAGGTTGTAGATGTCCAAATACACAGAAGCAGCCAGCATGATTGCCTGCCCCTCAGTCGCTCCTTGGGTCCTTGCTACTCGGTTCAGGTCAAAAACCAGGTACGCAGAAAAGAGGATGGCGGAAACCGCCGAGATGGCCGTCCAGAGCAGCGGGGCCTGGATGAACAGGCCAATCACCGAGGCGACGATCACGATCACCAGAGCGGCCATGAGAAAGCCGCCAATGTTGCTCAGATCGCGGCCCGTGGTATAGCCGGCGAGACCTGCTGCCAAAGCGGCAACCGCGGTCGCCGCGGCCGACTGGAAGACGATGAGGCTGAGCCCCTGGCTTACGTAGAGCTCGAGCACCTGGCCGAGCACAACGCCTTCTACGGTCGCGAAAAGGATCAGCAGGATCAGGTTGAGTGGGGCGACGTCGCGCGCGGCCCGCAGCGCGAAAATGATGATCAGGCCTCCAATCAACGCCACCCAGAAGCCGATCTCTCCGAGTGCCGGGCCGACAAAGGCTCCGATAGCGGTGAAGACTGCGGCCACGCCCAGAAGGCCCATGACCTTAGCCAGCGTGCTTGCTTCGCGTGCCTGCTCTGCGTAGCTCCCAGAGCCAAACCAAGACGGATAACCGGTGCTCATCGGGACTATCCCCCAATTACAAAAGACGGACTGATCGGAGTTTGGATCTCATCCTCCGTGAGCGTCATCACTACCACTCGGTCACCGACGCCCTTGATGAGCCGATACGGCGATCCAGAGCCTTTGCAGGCCGAGGCGAAGGCCTCGGCCCGCATCGAGCCTTTCATGCCGGCCACCTTCACCGTTACGCCTGCGACGGGCGGATCCGGGCGCCAATGGCCTTGACGTCCCCGTGGAACTGGTGGATGCGATAGGCGGCGACCAACCGGGTGCCCCCCGCCAGGATGGCGTAGAAGCCGATCACCCACAGGATGGCCAGCATGCCGGCTCCCGGCCGGAACGCGACCACGACTGCAAACACCACCGAAAGCGCGCCTGCGAGTCCCAGCCACACCGCGCCGGGAAGCGTGCCCCGCATGTCGAGCGCGGCCACGATCTCGAAGACGCCGACGACGAACGCCCAGGCGGCCACCAGGTAAACCAGCGTCAGGTCGGTGATCCCCGGGTGCAGGTACGTGATCACCCCGATGATCACTCCTGCCGTCCCGGCCGCGACGTACGGCACCCAGTCCGTGCTCCGGTGCGCTAGCAGGTACAGGCCTGCACCGACGGCAAACGTCCCGTACACGAACGCGAACGCGCCGAACAGCAGGGTCAATGAGAGCAGCGAGATTCCAGGCCAGAGCAGAACCGTGGTCCCAAAAACGATCGAAGCCACCCCTGCAACCGCCATCAAACGAGACATCCGAGTCAGAGCCTTGTCCATGTCAAATCCTCCTCTTGAATCCGAATCCTGGGAACCCATTGACGCGCCCTGCAAGGTCCGTTGGCCCTGGCGCCCTTGGGCCTCCCCACCTCTGGGTCCGTCTTCGGTTCCATGCCCATACTCTGGCACACTTCTGATAATATTGTCAACTATGAAATCATTCCTCAGTACCGACGGGAGTATCGCTACAGCGGGAAATGGCGTAAGCTCGGCGCTCGACAAGCAGTTGGCCTCACCCTCCGCCGCCGCACCCTCCGACCGCCAGGCTCGCCGCCGCAGGCAGACGCGCACCAGGCTCGTCCGGGCGGCGGCCGCCCTCTTCGCGCGCCAAGGCGTGGACAACACGCGGATCAACGAGATCACGGACGAGGCGGACGTCGGCTTCGGGTCCTTCTACAACCACTTCAAGTCGAAAGAGGAGGTCGTCGAGGCCGTCCTGAAGGAGACCCTCGCCGCCCAGGGCGCGGCAGTGGCCGCGCTCACCGGAGGCCTCGCGGATCCGGCCGAGGTGGTCGCCGTCGCCCACCGCCACTTCGTCGAGCTCGCACGCAGCGATCCCGACTGGGCCTGGTTGCTGATCCGTCTCGATCTGTCCCAGAAGCTCGCGCTGGGCGCGCTCGGACCGTTTGCCGAGCACGACATCGCCGCCGGCATCAAGGCCGGTCGTTTCCGGGTGGCGCACAGGCGCATAGCCATGCTCGACGCCGGCGGAGCGCTCCTGTCCGTCATGCGCGACGTCCTCGACGGACATGCGCCGAAGGACGCCGGCCGCCTTCACGCAGAGGGAGTGCTGCGGCTGCTCGGACTCACGCCTGAGGACGCCGCCGACGTAGCCCGCAGGCCGATGCCCGCAATGCCTAACGACCGATAGGCACGTTCTTCGGCTCGCGCCGGACCTCGAGCACGACCTCGTCCGCGGTGCCAAGGGCGTTGTCAAGCACGGCCACCGCGTCCGCCGCGGCACGCCGGTGTTTCAGGTGCGCAATCAGGTCCGACGTAACGCGCAACTCTGGCTCGAGGCTCACACCCGGCGGTAGAAGCGATGCGATGCGCCGGAGATCGACGCCGGTCACCAGCGCGACAGAAACGCCGGTCGCGGCGTCGACCACAGTCTCGACATTGCCACCGGCGTTGCGCGTATGCACCGACGGACCCTGCTGTCCACCGTTGCGAATTACGCGCCGGGCTTCGCGGCTGATCCAGACCAGCTGCGACGTCTCTGCCAAAGCGTTGCTCACGATCACCTCCGCAGCGTCCGGGCGACCGATGCGGCGAGCATTGGCCGCCATGCGCGCAACGCGATCAGGCGCGTCGAGGAGCATGGCGATCTTGTAGCCGATGGTCGTGCTGTAGTTGCACCGTATCGCGGCGCCTTCCTCCAGCAAGAAATCGCTGTTGCGTACTTCCTGACCTGGAATCGGATTGATCAGGACCATGGGAAGGCCGGCGGCCATGCACTCCGAGGAGGAAAGACCGCCTGGCTTCCCGATGAAGAGGGTCGCGACACGCATCAAGGCCGCCATCTCCGTCGTGTAGCCGATCACGAGGTAGCGGCCCGGACTCGACGCGACTAGCGTGGTGATCGCATCCCGAAGCTCCTCGTTGCGTCCGCAGACGACGACAGCCTGGAAAGGATTTGGGATTGCCAGCGTCTGTATGACCGCCGCCTTCGTGTACTCGCCGCCCGCGGCGCCCGCGGATATGAGAAGAATTGGAACATCCGGCTGGAGCTCGTGACGCGCGAGCACAGAATCGCGGTCTATCGGCTCGCTGAACTCTGCCCTGACGGGAATCCCGGAGACGGTGATGCGATCGGCCGGCAGGCCGATCTCGACCATGTGGGCGCGGGTCTCATCGCGCGCGACATAGAGACGATTGAAGGGCGCGGTCAACCACATGCCCTGGAAGTCGTAGTCCGTAGTGACCACTGACATCGTGGCTTGCAACCGGCCCCGACCCAGCAGCAGGGACACGATCCTGGCGGGCAGGAAGTGCGTGCAGATGACGGTGTCAGGCGCGAAGGCCCTGATCGCCTTGACAACCGGCGTCGTGTTCAACTGGTCCCAGACCGACATCGCCCCCTGGCTTCGGAATGGGACATCGTTCATGTCGTAGCCCCAACCGACGAGCCAGGGCGCTGCGTCCACGAGCCCGAAATATGCGTCGTCCTGAAGAGTCCGAAAGAGATCGCTGGTCAGGTCGAGGACGTCGACCCGCTGAACCGCCTCCACGTTCCTCCTGCGCCCGAACTCCGCCTCGAGCGCCGCGGCCGCCGTGTTGTGGCCTGAGCCCACGCCGGCGGACAGCACCATCACACGCTTGCCTGGACCGCTCATGGATCCCGACCAAGCCTGGAATACTGAGGTACTAGTCATAGTTGATAGAATCATCAGTATCCGGATGGATGAAAGAAATGAGGAGAAAGTCGATGAACCTGGTAATCCTCGGAGCTACAGGACGCACTGGACGACTTGTGGTTGAGCAGGCACTCGCCGCCGGCCACAACGTAACGGCGCTCGTTCGCTCGCCAGAAAGGCTGGCCATGAGCAACTCCAACCTTCGCGTGGTCGCCGGCAGGGCGACAGACGCGAGCGACGTTGCGCGGGCAATGGCGGGTGCCGACGCCGTAATCAGTACTCTCGGCGGCAGTGGATCGGTGATCGCCGACTCAACTCGAGCCATAGTCGATGCTGCGCACAAAACGGGAGTAAAGCGCGTCGTCGTTCTGTCGTCATTTCTCGTTGAGCGCGATCGGATGGGTGCGCTGTCCCGGCTGATCACGGGGGTCGTGCGGGCTTCGATGATCAAAGACAAGGAAGAGGGCGAGCAGCTGCTCCGGCAGAGCGACCTCGATTGGACCATTGGCTACCCGAGCCGGCTTACCGACACCCCTGCCACCGGTTTGGTGAAGGTGCTGCCCGAGGGGGCGAAGCGCCGAATTACGGAGAGAATCTCGCGCGCTGACGTCGCCGGATGGTTGGTCGAGGCGGCCACCAACCGCCAAACCAGCCACCGCGGCGTCGACATCACCGGCGGATCGCGGACGAGCAACGGCCCCCAAATGATCGCGGGCAGGGTTGACTGAATCAGAGCTCTCGAACCACGCTCAGGCGTGGGCTTTCCGCCTTGTCGCCTCGCGCCGTGCTTGACGCCGCCGCACGACCGCTGCCTCGTAGTCGCTGTCGAGGCCGAGTGCGGCGTACACCGAAGCTGCCCCAACCGTCGTTTCCATGTTGATGGCACGGTGACGGTGCAGCCGCCGCAATGTCGGAGCACATCAGGGGAACCTGGACGCTCGTAAGCTCAACGCTCCTGATTGTGGGTCGCCAGTCGTCCGGTGGTCCTGTGCTGTCTTTAAGGCAGCACTCGGGACGCTTTGTCGTGCTTCAGCCGAAGAGCACATGGATTTGGTGCCGGCGCGGGGACTCGAACCCCGGACACTCGGTTTAGAAGCTCGTCCCGAACTCCGCAGGACGCCTCCCCACGCCTCCTCCCGTATTCGATTCTCCGCATCTCGCCTCCCCTGGCACCCCGCGGCACCCCGGCTTGGCAATACAAATTGGCAATGCATCCGAGAGCCTTGAGCGATCGCCCGGCGACCGTGAACGCGAAACGGGAGGGGCCCTCCCACCTCGCTCCGTCGGGCGACTCCCCTTACTTGGAATCAGAGGTTCGAGTCCACCGCAGCCCACCAGATCGTAAATCCGACCGTCTACCGGGACAACGCTTTTCCACCTTGGGCCGCTGCGACTAGCTGGGAGCTCGTCTCCTCAACTCGAGCACAGCAAGGGCGGCCGCAATCGCGAGGAGTGCTGGCAACACTGTGAGGAAAGCTGCGACGGCCGGGAGGCCGATGGACGCGCGATGGATCAGCTCAGGCGGACTTGCGTAATTGACGAAGAAGTCGAGCGGTTCGCCCCACGGCTCCATCAACACGATCGCCGCGGAGAAAATGGCATGCACTATGCCGACAACCACGGCTCCTACATAGCTCCAGCGCATCCCTCGCCCACCGTAAAAAATGAACGTGATCATCAGCGCCACAAATATGGCTTCGATCGCACCTGGCCCAATCGCGGTGGCAGCTCCGTATCGCTTAATCAACGTGTAAAGCCCGATTGGCACCTCGATGACGAGCGTCAACACGTAGATGACCAGCAGCGCAATCGTGACCTTCATCCAGGTCGTTAACCGCTGCCCAGTCGCTGAACTCGAGCCAGCCATTGAGTCGCACAGTAACGTCACCTGGCCGGGAAGTACAGGTATCCCTCGAGTAGTCCATCGCAGGGCTGAGCCAACATCGATCAGGGGCTGGCAGGCTCATGATCAAGACTGATCTGTTGGCTGTAGACTGCCGCGCGGTTCGCGTTATATGAGCTTCGGCCCACCGGATCGCATGGCTGGACCTTCGTAACCCACGATCATTCAGGGCGTTCTACCGGTATGCGGGACGGGCGTCGCCGGCTGCCGCTGATCGCTCTTGGCGCACTCGGAGCGCTGATTGCGCTGATCCTCGCGGGCATCTATGTCTACCGTGAGAGAGGGGTCCTAGTGGACGAGAGCGGTTCAGGACCAGGCGGCGAGACAACTGAAGTATTCACTGTGCACGGCGACTGGGATCTCCGGTGGTCCTATGACTGCTCGTCGAGCCTCGGCAGCCAATACCCAAAGCTTGATCAATGTGACTTCAAACTGACGGTCAAGCAGATGTCCGATTGTGAGTTGTCGCCGGAGATCCAGGGCATCACCAAGCATGGTGGACCGAATCATGGCGTGGTCCACTACCACACCGGCGGAACGTTCTACTTTGTAGTTGACTCCTATGGCAGTTGGCATTTCACCGTTACCGGATCGGGGCGGGGGTCGGGAATGGGTCCGTGGCCCCACTGCACCAACGATGGGTAAGAGCCCGGCCGGTCAGTACAGCGCTCAGTACGATCTGGTGTAGGATCGCCGCCCTCGTGATCTGGCGATGCGCGTAAGGCAGACCTGGCAGGAGTATCTAGCGTCGTTCGGAGGAGCCGGCATTTTGGTGCTGGCCTTGTTCGCGCTGACCTTGGACTAGCTTGAGTGGACCGGCACATCAGAGCCCGCTTCGAAACCAGCACTGACGCGATCCGTCAGGTGCTGTTGCGTCAGCGCGACAAGCCGCGGCCCTCCGACCGGTTATCGGGCGAAACCTGAACCCGCGAATGTACGACAGCTTCGAGTCCCTGCCGGACGAGATTCAGAGCCGGATCAACGCTCTGATTGAGCCCACAGACCCTGAAGCCTGGGTCAAGAAACCGATCCCGGCCCTCGATGGGCGAACGTTCCTGGACGTAATCAACGGCGACGGCGGGGACCAGATCGTGGCTCAGTACTTCGGCCGCGTAGAAGCCTTCGAGGGGCCCGCTGCGCAGCCTGCGCCCGAAGACCTGGGCAAGATCTTCCATTTCGACGAGGCGGATCTCGACGCCAACCGAGCCGGTCTCCTGTCGGCTTCACAGCGCACGCGGCTGTGGCGTCAAGACATGCTGAAGATACTCGGGGCAGCTGTCTGTCTGGTGGCGGGAACCGTGTACAACATCGGCGAGCTCGCCGGCTGGCTGCCAGTCCCGACCCATGGTCGCGGCGCGGTCCTCGGCATTGCGCTGATCTTGCTCGGGCTGGTGCTTGCCGTGTGGTCGGCGCAGACATGGCTCGACCTGACTCCGGGGAGCGTCCTCGTCGCGAATGGGTACCTACATCAGAATCAGCGGACCGTGAGCGGCCGGTACGGACAACCGATTACCGTCTATTGCTTCCAGATTGGGAATGAAACATTCGACGTCCCAATCGCTGCTTACGACGCGCTTCATGAGGGAAACCGGCGCCTCTACTACCTGCGCCGGACTCGAACCGTCCTGTCTGTCGAATCCCTGCAGAAGTAGTTGGCATCATGCGCGGGACTGTGACGCATCAGCCGAAGTGCCTGTGAACCGGGTGAGCAGAGGGCAGTGAACTGCCCTGGGTCTGATGGAGACTGAAGCCCACCGGTCCGGAGTCGAATCCCCGGCCGCAGGCCGTCATTAGGAAGCGTTGCGGCCCAGCCTGCAATCTGGCACCGAATCGGG
>DASVEP010000182.1:0-8583 GCA_036380475.1 Candidatus Dormiibacterota bacterium | reverse complement strand
TTCTTGAGGATGGAGTCGGGGCGCGCGAAGTAGATGAACTCGAAAACGCACATCGCGTGCTTGCTCGATGTCTGGAACGAGAGGTTGTGCACTCCGTGCTCGTCCATCACCACCATCTCGCCCGGCTGCACCTCGCGGACGAACGTGGCGTTGACGGTGTCGAGCGCACAGGTTTCCGACGCGACGACATGCGCCGGTTGGCCGGGCAGCGGGATGAAGCCGATGCACAGCGGCCGAAAACCGTAAGGGTCGCGCAATGCAATTAGCTGGGTCGGGGTGATGATTCCGCACGAGTAAGCACCGACCACGCGGGCGAACGTCTTGCGGATCACCTCTTCCCACGTGCGCCCATGTGTGTGCTCGATGAGTCGCGCCATCACCTCGGTGTCAAGCCCGGAGTCGAAGGTCGCGCCTTGCTCCTCGAGCTGGCGGCGCAGGGATTCGGAGTTGAGCAGGTTGCCGTTGTGTGCGATGGCGCCGGGGCCGAGCTGCGGGTGATGGAAGGGCAGCGGGTGCGCGTTCTCCGCCCGGCTCGAACCCGTCGTCGAGTAGCGCGTGTGCCCGAGAGCAAGGATGGAACCTTCGCCCATGGCCTTGACCGTCTCAGGCGAGAACACCTGCGCCACCAGGCCCATGCCGCGATGCACGCGCACCGACTGCCCGTCAGAGACCGCGATCCCGGCCGATTCCTGGCCGCGATGCTGCAGCGCGAACATCCCGAAGTAGGTGATGTTCGCGACGTCGACGCCGCGAGCCGCGCAGATTCCAAAGACCCCACACATGTCTAGGCCAGTAGTCCTCCGTCCCAGGCTTCGCGCATCTCGGCCAGCGAGAGCCGGAACTGGCCCTCGAACTCGACAGTGTCGCCACCGGCCATGCCCAGTAGGGAGATCTCCACGCTGTGGCGACGCGCAAGGGTCTGGAGCTCCGGCATCGCGCGCGAGCCCGCGCTCACGATGAATCGACCCGGTGTCTCGCCAAAGAATGCTGCGTCGAGTCGGAGCGGGGCCTCGGGCCGCAGCGCCGGACACCGAACGCCCATGCCGCCCAGCAGACAGGACTCTGCCAGCGCAACGAGCATTCCCCCATCCGCGCAGTCGTGGGCGGAGCGGAGCAAACCCATCTTGGCCGCTGCGATGATGAGCCTGTTGACGGCCCCCTCGCGCGCCAGGTCGAGGGCGGGAGGCCGGCCGGCGACCGTTCCGTGCTCGACCTTCAAGTACTCGCTCCCGCCGAGGTCGTTGTGGCTCGAGCCGACCATGAGCACGAAGTCGCCCTCGTTCTTCAAGCCGGCCTGGAGCCGCCGACCGTAGTCGTCGATGACGCCGATCATGCCCACGACAGGGGTGGGGTGGATGGCGGACGTGCCGGACGAATCGTTATAGAGGCTCACGTTTCCGCTCACGATCGGCACCTCGAGCGCCCGGCATGCCTGCGCCAGGCCCGCGATCGTCTCTTCGAGCTCCCAGTACACCTCTGGCCGGTCCGGGTTGGCAAGGTTCAAGCAATCGGTGACGGCCAGCGGGCGCGCCCCGGTCGCGACGATGTTGCGAGCGGCTTCGGCAACCGCGTGTTGGGCGCCCAGGTTGGGGTCGAGGTGGCAGTAGCGCGCATTGCAGTCGGTCGTCATCGCCAGGCCGATGCGCGTGCCCTTGATGCGCAGCAGTGCGGCGTCGCCGCCAGGCGGCACGACGGTCGAGTCTCCGACCATGTGGTCGTAGCGGCGGAAGATTGGCCGGCGGCTGCAGAGGTTAGGGCTCGCAAGCAGCCGCAGCAGCGACTGCCCGGCGTCGACGAGCGGGGGCAGCGAATCCAGGTGGAGCGGCGGCGGCGGCGCCGGCGCCTCGCTCGCAGGGCGCCGCAAGGGTGCGCCGTCCGTCAGGAGATCGATCGGGAGTCGCGCCACCACGTCGTTGCGGTCGAAGACCGTCAGGTGGCCGTCGTCGGTGACGTCGCCGATCACAGCGGAGGTCAGGTCCCAGGTCTTGAAGATGCGCTCGACCTCTTCTTCTCGGCCGCGCTGCACGACGACGAGCATCCGCTCCTGTGACTCGGACAGCATCACGTCGTACGGGGACATCGCCCGCTCGCGGCGAGGCACAAGCGAGACGTCGATGCGCGCGCCCGCACCGGGCACGCGGCCCGCACACTCGGCCACCGACGAGGTGAGGCCCGCAGCGCCAAGATCCTGGACTGCTACAACTGCGTCGGTGCGCCCGAGATCCATGCAGGCCTCGAGCAGGCACTTCTCTAAGAACGGATTCCCGACCTGCACCGCCGGCCGCCGTTCAGAGCTCGACTCATCCAGCTCGACGGATGCGAACGAGGCGCCGTGAATACCGTCGCGCCCGGTGTCCGCGCCGACCAGCATCAGGCTGTTGCCCGTACCCTCGGCTCGCGCGCGCATCAGGCGATCCACACGCACCAACCCGACACACATCGCATTTACGAGCGGGTTCTGCGCGTAGCAGTCATCGAAATACACCTCACCACCCACCGTCGGGATGCCGATGCAGTTCCCGTAACCGCCGATGCCGGCCACGACGCCATCGAAATGATGCCGCGAGGCCGGTAGGGGGCCGAAGCGAAGCGAGTCGAGCAGGGCGATGGGCCGCGCGCCCATCGCGATGACGTCTCGGATGATGCCGCCGACACCCGTGGCCGCCCCCTGGTAGGGCTCGATGGCGGACGGGTGGTTGTGCGATTCGATCTTGAACACCACGGCCCAGCCCTGGCCGATCTCGACGGCCCCGGCGTTTTCTCCCGGGCCCTGCAGCACCGCCTCGCCGCTCGATGGCAGCCGACGTAGCAGCGCCTTCGACGTCTTGTACGAGCAATGCTCCGACCACAGCACGCCGAGCATGCCGAGCTCAACCGCATTCGGCGCGCGCTTCAACTTCTCGACGATGACGCGGTACTCCTCCGGCGTAAGGGCGACCTCCCTGAGCCGGCGGGAATCGACCATATCCAAACTCAAGAAACCAGAACCCTCACCGCGTGGTCGGCGACAGAGCGGAAGAGCTTGAGGCCGTCGGCGCTGCCTAGCTCCGGCTCGGCGCAGCGTTCGGGGTGGGGCATCATCCCAAGGACGTTGCCGCGCTTGTTGATGATGCCGGCGATGTTGTGCAGCGACCCGTTCGGGTTGGCGCTTGGCACGACCCGACCGCCTGCATCGCAGTAACGAAAGACGACCTGACCGGTTTGCTCCAATCGCGAAAGCACAGCCGGTTCGGCGAAGTAGCTGCCCTCGCCGTGCGAGATGGGCACGCGGATCACCTCGCGCTCCGTACACGTGGATGTGAAGGCGAGGTCCGTTCGCTCGACGGTGAGGTTCGTCCATTCACACCGATACTCGAGCGAGGCGTTGCGGATCAATGCCCCGGGGAGCAGGCCGGATTCGCAAAGGATCTGGAAGCCGTTGCAGATGCCCCACACAAGCCCTCCGCGATCCGCAAACTCTCCGATCACCTCCATCATCGGCGCGAACCGCGCGATCGCGCCCGTGCGGAGATAGTCCCCATACGCAAAGCCGCCGGGCAGGATGACGCAGTCGCAGCCTTTGAGGTCTGCGTCCTTGTGCCAGAGGTACTGCAGCTGCGCGCCGACGACCTGGTCGATGACCCAGCCGCAGTCGCGATCCGACCACGTGCCCGGGAAAACCACGACTCCAAACTTCATCGCGTGTCCCGACCTCGAGTTCCGCCGCAGATTCGCGGCATCGGCGGCCGGAGCCAAGGAATGGGTGGCGCCGCTAGGAGCGCATTGCTAAATGCGTGACAACGCGGCGCCCGGGCCCATGACGCAGGCTTCAGCGCCGCTGGCGCCCGGCCGTCTAGGCCGCGAAGATGCAAGGAACTTCGGGGGCGGGACACTAGTGCTTTTCCTGGTGGTCCACTTCGAAGTGAAAGTCCTCGATCACGTGGTTGGCCAGCAGCCGGTCGCACATGGACTCGACGCGCTCGCGGGCCTCATGCAGGCTCTCCGCATCGAGGGTGACTTCGATGTATTTGCCCACACGAACATCGTCGACCTCTCTGAATCCGAGTGTGGCCAACCCCTGCTTGACGGTGAGTCCCTGAGGATCGTTGACGACCGGCTTCGGTGTCACTACGACTTTTGCTACGACCCTCACTGTTCGTTGCGCGGCTTGGGTGGAAACAGGGGCTTGCCGACGAGACGGTGGTAGGCGGTGAGGTAGCGCTCGCGTGTCTGCGCGACGATGTCTTCTGGCAGTGCCGGGGGATCAGATTCCTTGTCCCAGCCGGAACGCGTGAGCCAGTCGCGAACGAACTGCTTGTCGTACGAGTCGGGTGCGGCGCCGATCTGGTACGTGGCCGCCTCCCAGTAGCGCGAGCTGTCGGGCGTCAGCGCCTCGTCGATCAGCACCAGATCACCGTCGATGAGGCCGAACTCGAATTTCGTGTCCGCGAGGATGAGCCCGCGTCGCTCCGCGAGCGTGGACGCGAACTTGTATAGCTCGAGGCTCGAGTCGCGAAGCTTCGTCGCCAGCTCGTCGCCGAGCTCCTTCTTCAGCTGCGTGAAAGTGATGTTCTCGTCGTGGCCGGTTTCGGCTTTCGTCGCCGGCGAGAAAATCGGATATGCGAGCCGCTCGCTCTCGCGAAGTCCTGGAGGCATCTCCTCGCCCGCGAGCGTGTGCGACTCCTGGTATTCCTTCCATGCGCTGCCGGCGAGATACCCGCGCACGACGCACTCGAAATCGATGCGCTTGGCCTTACGGACGATCATGAAACGCCCGGCGAGCTCGTGCCGCCGGTCGCGCAGGGCAGCCGGCAGGTCGGGCACCATCCCCGAGACAAGGTGGTTCTCCTGGAAGAGGTGCGTCTGCGAGAACCAGAAGATAGAGAGCTGCGTCAGCACCTTGCCGCGGTCGGGGATGCCGCCGGGCAGCACGTGGTCGAAGGCGGACAGGCGGTCGGTGGCAACCATAAGCAGGCGGTCCGGGCCCAGCTCGTACGTGTCGCGCACCTTGCCGCGGGAGAAGAGTTTGAGCGGCAGGTCGGTCTCGGTTACTGCAGGCCCGGCGATCATCGCGACTTCACTCCAAGTCCGAGGCGTTCGTAAGCGAGCTCCGTGTGCTCGAGGCCGGCCCACGGATCGAAGGTCGCGTCGAGAAGGTCGCCGATCCGCTTCATGACCTCGGGGTCCTTTTCGAGACGCTCGCGAAACCCGGGGCCGTCCTGATCGAGGGCCTGCATCGCCGCCTTCTGCACGACGAGGTACGCATCTTCGCGCGACATTCCGCTGTCGACAAGGGCGAGCAACACACGTTGTGAGAAGACAACGCCGCCGCCGAACTGAAGGTTGCGCAACATGCGCTCGGGCCGCACCTCGAGGCCAGTCAGCACCTTCGTCATCTCCAGCGCCATGTAGTCAACGGCAGCACACGCGTCTGGAAAGATGATCCGCTCGGCCGACGAGTGGCTGATGTCCCGCTCGTGCCAGAGAGCGGTGTTCTCGAGTGCAGTGACGAGATGTCCACGCACCACGCGCGCCAGACCGCAGACACGCTCGGTAATGACCGGGTTCCTCTTGTGGGGCATGGCCGAGCTTCCCTTCTGCTCCTTGCCGAAGGGCTCGAACGCCTCCCCGACCTCGCTCCGCATGAGGTGCCGGATCTCGAGCGCGATCCTCTCCAGCGTGCCCGCGGCGAGCGCCAGCGCGGACATGAAGTTCGCGTGTCGGTCTCGCGCCACGACCTGCGTCGTCACCGGATCAGACGCCAGTCCGAGCTGTGCGCATACGTACTCCTCGACCGCCGGGTCGACCGTCGCGTGCGTGCCGACGACGCCGCTTACGCGGCCGACTGCGATCTCGGTGGTGGCGAGCCGCAGTCGCGCGAGGGCTCTGTCCAGCTCGGCCACCCACCCCGCGACCTTGAAGCCGAAGGTGATCGGCTCGGCGACCACGCCGTGCGTCCGTCCGGCCATCAGGGTCTTGCGATGGCGAACCGCGAGCTCGGCCGCGGCCTCGCGCACGGCGCCAAGATCGTCCTCGATGATGCGCGACGACTCAACGAGCTGGACCGCCATGGCGTTGTCGTTCAGGTCCTGGCTGGTCATGCCGAGGTGCACGTAGCGCGCCTCGGGCTGGCCGATCGACTCGTTCATCACAGTCAGGAAGGCGATCACGTCGTGGCCGACGCGCGTCTCGACCTCGGCGATTCGATCCGCGTCAAAGGTCGCCTTGCGGATCTTGGGCAGCGCCGCCTCAGGGATCCGACCCAGACGCGCCCAGGCCTCACAGGCCAGGATCTCGATGCGCAGGAACAGCTCGAACCTGTGCTGGTCGGCCCAGACCGCCCGAATGGCAGGCGGAGAGTATCGCTCGATCAATAAAGGCGCCGGCTCCCAATGAACACTGGGGACAGGGCGATTATAGCGGCGTCAAGGCCCAGAGCAGATCTTGTGGCTCGGTTCCAGCGGTCCACAAGATGCTGTGGGATGACGTGAAGTTGTGGGACGGTGCGACACCTGACCCGATAATCGATAGCTAAATGCTTGCCACCCGCCTTACTCGCCTCGTGAGGGCCTGTAACCAGTTCGAGCGAACCTTCGTTTGAACCGGCACTGGCTTAGTGGCCTGTGAGTGACTCGCACCGTGACGACGAGCGCGATCTCGTCGAGAGCGCCAAGCGAGATCCCCGCCAGTTCGGGGCGCTCTACGACCGCCACTTCCAGCAGATCTACAGGTTCGTGTATTCAAGAGTGAGGGAGCAAACCGCGGCAGAAGACGTCACTTCGGAGATCTTCATGAAGGCTCTGAGGGCCATGCCCCGATACCAGGACACGGGGCGTCCTTTTGCTGCCTGGCTGTACCAGATCGCGGTCAACGCAATCGCCGATCGGTATCGCACGCTGCGGCCCTCGTCGCCCCTGGACGACTTTCATGACCTGTCGATCGCCGGTCCGGCGCTGGAGGAGCAAGCAGCGCACCGCGACGAGATCCGCCGCATCTGGACTCTCGTCGAAGCACTGCCCGCTCAGCAGAAGACAGCTCTGGTCCTCAAGTTCCAGGAGGACATGAAGATCGAGGACATCGCGGTCGCCATGGGCAAGACACCTGGCGCTGTCAAGCTCCTCATCCATCGCGGAGTCAGCCGCCTCCGTGACGAGGCCGACAGCCTGAGGCCGGCCGAATGAGCATGCAGCACGACCCCGAGCTCGAGGACATCCTCCAGGACCAGGAGCTTCGGCACGTGGCCGACATCCTGCGCGCGGGGCGAATTACCGACCCTCCGCTGGACGACGCCTTCCGCTCGGCCTTGCGTCGCCAGCTCATGAATCGAGCCTGGGGCATGGGCGAAACCACCGTGCCGTGGTGGCGCAGAGGATTCGGACCCGCCGGCCTCGCGTGGGCCGGAGCGGCGGTGGGCGTGGTCCTCATCGCCGCGATCGTCGTGTTCATGGCCAACAATCCGACACCGAACGACACGCGCCAGGTCCTGGTGGCGAGCCCGCTTTCAGACCAGCCTGCCGTCAAGCTCCAGCAGCCGATCCTTGTCAACTTCAACCAGCCGATGGACCATCAGTCCACCGAGGCTGCGGTCCAGATCACGCCCGCCACGACTGTCGCGTTTTCGTGGCAGGCCAACACGCTCTCGGTCCAGCCCACCAGCGGTGACCTGGCGCCCAACACGCAGTACCAGGTGACCATCGGCCCAGGCGCCAAGACCGCGGCGGGCGGCGCGATCTCCGCTCCGGCGACGATCACGTTTGTGACCCAGGCGCCGGCGGCGCCCTCTCCATCGCCTACGCCGGTGCCGAGTCCAACTCCGCAGGGGCCGCTCACAGGCCAGCGCCAGCTCGCCGGCGTTCCCGATGGCATCTCGAACATCCAGTGGGCGCCGGACTCCTCGACCGTGTACTTCGTCACCGGCAAGGGCGCGCTGGAGTCGGTGCCGTCGGCCGGCGGAGCCTTCACCGTGATCGTCGCCGACGGCGTCACGTCAGCCGCGCTCACGGCGGCAGGCGACAAGATCGCCTACGTCCGCAACGGCAAGGTCGAGATCCTCACGCTGGCGTCGGCGACCACGCAGGAAATCGTCCCCGCGTCCGCCCCCGGGATCGTTGCCTGGGCCAGGGACAGTGTGGAGTGGACGGCTGCAGACGGCGTTCATACGCAGGGCGCCGACGGCCTTTCCAAGGTGACGCCCCTCCCATCGAGCGGCACTATCACGCCTGTCTCGTTTGCGCCTGACGGCGCCCACCTGGCCTACACGCAGGACCAGTCACTGGAGCTGATCGACCTTGTCACCGGAAAGAGCATTGCGCTCGGGCTGGCCGGCGCCAAGTTCCTCGGCTGGTCGCCGGACGCCACCGGTGCCGTCTACTCGAGCGCCCAAGGCGTCGTTCTAACGGACGTCGGTGGAAAATCAACCTCCACCGTGCCGGCGGGCGACCCCAGCTGGTCGAGCCTCGACGAGATCCTGCTCGGCAGCGACACCGACCTCTACGAGGTTCGTCCGGATGGTTCCGGGCTGACCAAGCTTGGAGACGGTACGTTCCGTCTCCCGGTGTGGGCGCCGAACGGCACCGCCTTCACCTATCTTCGCGGCGGCACTCT
>DASVEP010000181.1:0-4168 GCA_036380475.1 Candidatus Dormiibacterota bacterium | reverse complement strand
GCTCGCCGGGTGGAAGGAGCATGGAATCCGCAATGTCCGGTTCGAGCTGCCGGATATGCACGGCACGAGCCGCTCGAAGATCGTCCCGATCGCACATGCGGCGAGCTATTCGAAGAACGGCCTGAACATGTACGGCGGCGCGGCCGTGCTCGACTCGAGGTCCGATGTCGTGCCGGGCACCCTGTACAACGAAGAGGTCGCGTACGCCGACCAGCTGCTGCGACCGGATCCCTCCACCGCCGCGATCGTGCCGTGGGCAGACGCCACAGCGCGTTTCATCTGCGACGCTTCCTGGGCTGACGGCCGGCCGCTCGCCGCCTCGCCGCGCCACGTGTTCCGGCGCGTGCTCGATCGCTGCCACGAGATGGGTTACGAGCCAGTGATCGGAATGGAGTGTGAGTTCTACCTGCTCGAACCCGAGACCCACAAGCCGCTGTTCAGCGGCTACCACATCTTCAACTCGGTGCGGAACACATGGGTGCCGGCAATCGAGCGCATCGTCGACCAGATGCGTGATTTCGGCATCGACATCATCACGGCCAACTGCGAGTACGCGGGCTCGCAGTGGGAGATCAACTACGCGCCGGGCAGCGGGATGGCAGGCCCCGACCGCGCCTTCAGCTTCAAGAACGGGGTCAAGGAGATCGCGCGGCGCGAAGGACTCCTCGCGACATTCATGTCGAAGCCGTTCGGAGACTCGGCCGGCTGCGGCGCGCACACGCACATGAGCCTTGTGCGACTCGATGGCGGCAAGAACGCCATGTCCGAGGATGGGGCCGAGTTCGGGCTGTCGCGGGTGGGGCGGCAGTTCATCGCGGGACAGCTGCGCCACGCAGCCTCCACCTACGCGCTGCTGGCGCCGACTGTCAACTGTCTCAAACGACGCCGCCGCCACACGTTCAGCCCCACCAACGTGTCATGGGGTCCGGAGGATCGCTCCGCATTCATTCGGCTCAAGGGCGGGTCGGCCGAGAGCAGGCACCTCGAAAACCGTGCTCCGTCCGGTCTGTCCAATCCCTACCTGGTTGGCGCTGCGCTCCTCGCCAGCGGCTTGCTCGGCATCCTCGATGCTGCCGAGCTCGAACCGCCCGGACATCCACCCGCCGAGGAGGATGAATCAAAGCCACAGCTGCCAACCACGCTCGAAGGGTCGCTCAGCCTGCTCGAGGCCGACGACCGCATCCGAGAGCTGCTTGGGGAGGAGTTCGTCCAGGCGTACACCGTCATGCGCCGATACGAGCTGCAGCGATTCGCGGACCACGTGACGGACTGGGAGCTCCAGGAATACCTGGAGATTTATTGATGGTGGACGTTATGCGGAAAAACCTGGAGGGGACGCAACATGGCTGATCGAACGGTGGACATAGGCGTAGAGCCTATCGCGCAAGCGGAAGCCGACATCTTCGACGTCTCGCAACGTGCGGACGTGCCCCAACTCCGTAAGCACGCAGTCGGTCTCTGGGGGGTCCTGTTCCTGACCGTGACGGGGTCCGCGCCGATCTCGGCCATGCTGTTCAACACCCCACTCGTCAGCGGCTACGGCAACGGTCTCGGCGCGCCGGCGGCATTCCTCTTTGCCACGGTCGTGCTCACCATCTTCTCGGTCGGATACGTGGCCATGTCGCGCAAAGTAACGACCGCAGGCGGTTTCTACTCGTACATCAGCCACGGCCTCGGCCGCGAGCTTGGTCTCGGCACCGGGTTTGCCGCGGTGGTCGCCTACTCGGTTTTCGAGGCTTCTCTTGCAGGTGGCTTCGCTTACTTCCTCCAGCTCAAGCTGGCCCAGATAGGCCAGTCGACCGGGCTCAACTGGCTCGGTTACATCCAGTGGCCGTGGTTGGCGATGTTCATGGTCGTTCTGATCTCGCTCATCACGTACTTCGACATCAGGATCTCGGCTCGCCTGCTCGGAGTGTTCCTGGTCGGCGAGATTCTGTTCCTCCTCATCTTCGACGCGTTCATGTTCGCCCGGGGCGCAACCACATCGACCGCGCTCGTGCTCGACTCCATCAACCCGGTCAAGGCATTCCAGGGCTTCGCGGCCAACGGCGCACTCGCCGCGGGCCTTCCGGCCATCGGGCTGTTTTTCGCCTTCTGGTCGTGGGTGGGATTTGAGATGGCCCCGAACTATGGGGAGGAGTCCAAGGACCCCAAGCGCATCGTCCCACGCGCGATGTACATCTCCGTCATCGGACTGGGCGTCTTCTACATCCTGACGAGCTGGGCACCGTTTGCGGGCTACGCGAACGTCGCCGCCGCAGTCGCGCAGGCGCAGGGCGATCCCGCTCACTACTACCTTGGCCCCGCGCAGCAGTTCATCGGTCTCGGCGTAGACCAGGCGTTGAGCATCCTGATCATCACCGGGTCCTTTGCCTGCGGCATGGCATTCCACAACACCGCCGCTCGCTACTTCTATTCGCTGGGTCGTGAGAGAGTTCTACCCGCGGCGCTGGGCAGGACGCACGTCCGCTACAAGAGCCCTCACGTCGCCTCCATCACGCAGTCGGTCATCGCCGGCCTGATCGTGATCGCGTTCGCGATCTTCGCCGGCCGCGACAACCCCACCCAGCAGGCTTACCTGGACCTGTACGGATTAATGGCGATCATGGGTGTGATCGTGATCCTGGCAGTTCAGGCGCTCGTGTCGGTGGCGATCCTTCGATACTTCTTGCAGCACCACAGCGGTGACGTCCACTGGTGGAACACCGTGCTTGCCCCGATCATCTCCTTCGGTGGGCAGGCGGTCGTCCTGTACCTGCTGTTCACGAACATCGACTTTATCGGAGGAGGACTTGGCTTCGCGCGCTGGCTGGGGCCGATCGACCTGGTCATATTCGCGGCCGGCATCGGGCTCGCCTTCTACCTGAAGTCGAGCCAGCCGGACAAGTACAAGACCCTCGGACGTCTTATTCACGAAAACCTCTAGGAAACACGCTGCCGGCAGGTCCTCCTGCCGGCAGCCTTCTTTTGACCACGTCTGGATGAGCGACCGATACGCGAGCATGCAGTACCGCCGCAGCGGGCGGAGCGGTCTCAAGCTGCCGGCGATCTCGCTCGGTCTTTGGCAGAATTTCGGAGCTGCGGCGCCTACGGAACGCCAACGCGCGGTCGTCCGCCGCGCATTCGAGCTCGGTATCACGCATTTCGACCTGGCCAACAACTACGGGCCACCACCGGGCTCGGCGGAGGAGAGCTTCGGCCGCATGCTCGCGACGGATCTGGCCGCCCATCGCGACGAGCTCATCATCTCGACCAAGGCCGGCTACGACATGTGGCCCGGTCCTTACGGCGAGTGGGGCTCGCGCAAGTACCTACTGGCCAGTCTCGACCAGAGCCTGAAGCGCATGGGCCTCGAGTATGTCGACATTTTCTATTCGCATCGCTTCGATCCCGATACTCCGCTGGAAGAGACGATGGGGGCGCTTGACTCGGCGGTGCGCATGGGCAAGGCGCTTTACGCGGGCATCTCGTCTTACTCGGCGAAGCGCACGCGCGAAGCGAGCGCAATCCTTCGACGCCTGGGAACGCCGGTCCTCATCCACCAGCCGTCGTATTCGATGCTCAACCGGTGGATCGAGCCGGACCTCCTCGGCGTGCTGAAGGAAGAAGGGATCGGCTGCATCGTGTTCTCACCGCTGGCGCAGGGCCTGCTGACCGACAAGTACCTGACGGGCGTGCCTCAAGGCTCGCGCGGCAGCCATGTCGGGTCGATGAGATCCGACATGCTTAGCGAAGAGAACCTGGCCAAGGTCCGCGCCCTGAACGAGATCGCGAAGCGGCGGGGCCAGTCGCTGGCCCAGATGGCGATTGCGTGGACGCTGCGCGATCCGGTCATAACCTCGGCGCTTGTCGGGGCGAGCAGCGTCCCTCAGCTCGAACAGAACGTGGCTGCCCTGGACAGGCTCGAGTTCTCATCCGACGAGCTGGCCGAGATCGATCGTTACGCGACCGAGAGCGGTATCAACATCTGGTCCGAATCCAGTTCGCGCTGATGCTTAGCGGAGCGCTTCGAACTCGGCGTCGGTGAGCTCGACCTTCGACGAGGCCAGATTCTCTTTCAGATGCTCGCTCGACAGCGTGCCCGGAATAGGCAGCATCGCCGGCGAGCGGCGGAGAAGCCACGCGATGGTGATCTGGCTCGGCGTCGCTCGGCGCCGCTCGGCGATCC
>DASVEP010000180.1:0-14759 GCA_036380475.1 Candidatus Dormiibacterota bacterium | reverse complement strand
AGTTCCTCTTCGTCGTGATAGAAGTCGTCCTGCGCCTGTTGCGACATCGTGAAAGGTCCGGGCAGCGTCGCCTTGATCATCCGATCCGTGGTCGCGCGCAGGAACTCGACGTCGCGCCGTTCCACTGGACGCGTGCGTCGTATCGGACCGATCACGCGCGGCACCGGGTTTGGATGGCCGGTCCGGTCGAGCGCCGTCCCGTGATTCTCCAGGTCCATCCCCTCAAGCGCCGTCGCGAATCGGTTCGAGTAGCTCTCGCGGCGGATCTCGCCGTCCGTGATGATGTCGATGCCGGCGCGCTCGATGTCTCTGATCGCCAACACAGTCGCGTCGTCCTGGGCCTGCTCCAGGAATTCGGGCGCGACCCGCCAGATCTCCACCGCCCGAGTCCGCGGCGGCAGCCGGCTGCCAAGCATCCCGCGGTCGACCAGCCAGTCCGGTTGCGGGTAGCTGCCCACGACTGTCGTCGACAAGCGTTCCGGCATCGTGCGAACCTTATCGGACGCGATGAAGACGCTGCACCTGACGACGGTGGACGCTTACATCGCGTTCGATTTCGAGTGCCCCACAAGCGCAGGCGGGACCCGTCTCGCGCCCGACGTGACGGAGCAGGAGACGCAGCTGTTGGCTCGAGCGATGACATACAAGTTCGCCGTTTTGGGAGTCGACTTCGGCGGCGCCAAGGGGACCATCCGCGCGACGCCCTCGGAACGTGACGATGCCGTCCACCGATATGTGACCGAGATCCGGCCGATGGTCGAGTCGTCGAAATTCCTGACCGCCACCGACCTCGGGACTATGCCCGAGGATTTCCGCTCGCTCCCTGGCACCGACCAGGCGGATCTCATGCACAGCGACTACATGGGAATGCCGCTCGACGCTTTTCTGACCGGCCTCGGAGTTGCCACCGCGGCGGACACGGTGCTCGGCGGCCTGGAAGGACGAACCGCGGCCATCGAGGGTTTTGGAAAGGTTGGAGGCGCCGCTGCTGTGGAGCTGGCGATGCGCGGGGCGCGAATCGTCGCGTTCTCCACGATCTACGGCTGCGTGCAGCGTCCGACCGGATTCGATGTGGACGAGCTGCTGCGGCTCCGCGCCATCCACGGCGACCACCTGGTCGAGCATGTCGGCGCGGAACTCAGGCCCGCCGCCGAGCTGTTCGACGTCGAGGCGGACGTGCTCGTGCCTGGCGCACGCATCGGGGTCATCGATGAGCCGCGGGCGCGCAGCCTTCGCGTGCGAGTGGTCGCTCCCGGAGCCAACGTTCCTTACACCGCCGGCGCTCTCGATGTGCTGAAGCAGCGCGGCATCCCCGCGCTCGCCGACTTCATCTGCAATTCGGGCGCGACCATCGGTTACGTGACCTCCGGCCTCGAGAATGTCGATCAGGCGGTGGCCACCGTCGAGAGGCGCGTCCGCGACCTCACGAGGGAGAGCCTCGCCGATCCGCTAGGTCCGTTGTCCGGAGCGCGGCGGATCGCTGAGGCACACCTGCGGACCTGGCTCGACCACGACCAGATGCCGGACGGGCCGGCGGTCGCACCGTACACTCCACCCGCCCGATGAGCGCGGCTACACGAGGACGGCTAGCCGGTGACAGCTGCGAACGTGACGTGATCTGGGATCGCGAAGTCGAGACCGAGACGCACGACCAGGCATTCGCCCGCGCGGCCGCTGCCTGGGAAAAGCAGTTCCGGCACCTTATGGAGCACTCGACCTTCTATGCCCACAAGTTCCGCGAGGCGGGCATCGCCGGGTCAGGGCTGTCTCTGAAAGACATCACCAGGCTGCCCTTCAGCACCAAGCAAGAGTTGAAGCAGGCGATGGACGAGTCGCCTCCGTTCGGCAGCAATCTCTGCGTGCCGCCCGACCAGGTACAACGCGTCTACCAGACGAGCGGCACGACCGGCGCGCCGAGCGTTCTCGCGCTCACAAAGGCAGACATGGAAGCGTGGACCGTCGTCGGCACGCGCACGTACTTCGCGACCGGCATCCACGACCATAGCGGCGTGCTGACCACGTTCGGGGCCGGTCCATTCGTCGCCGGGCACACGCACTTCGTGCTCTCGCGGATCGGGTGCCGTTCGGTTCCGGTCGCGCCGGGCGACACCGACCGCGTCATCTTCGGTCTCAATGCCGGCCTCGCTGACACGCTGCTTTCCACGCCATCTTTCGCGCAATACCTCGCCAATCGCATGGAGAAGGTCGAGGCAGACCAACGTTTCACGGAGCTCACCCATGTCGTCACCGGCGGCGAGCCAGGCGGCGGCATCCCCGCCATCCGTGATCACATCCAGACCGTGCTTGGCGTGACGGTCACCGAGGTCATGGGCATCGGCGACATCGCACCTTCGCTGTTCGGGGAATGCCCGCAGCAGCAAGGAATGCATTTCTGCGGCGGGGGTCACGTGTGGGTCGAGCTCATCGATCCCAAATCGCGCGAACCCATCACCATCGAGCCTGGCGCGGAAGGCGAGCTCGTTTACACACACCTGACGCGCGAGGCGATGCCGGTGGTCCGCTTCCTCGGCGGCGACATTGCCAGAATCGAAGGCAGTCCCTGCGAGTGCGGCCGCGCCACCTTCCGCATGAGGGTCATCGGACGGCGCGATGACATGTTCATCGTGCGCGGGGTCAACGCCTATCCGTCGGCTGTGCTGGCGGTTGTGGGCACGTTCCGACCTCGAGTTACGGGTCGTGCGCGCGTGATCCGCAAGACAGCGGATACGAGCATCCCGCCACCGGTTCCGATCGAGGTCGAGGTGCCCGACGGTCATGAAGCCGACCCATCGCTCGCGGAAGCCATCGAGGCCGCGATCCGCGCCAAGCTGATCTTCCGCGCCAAAGTCGCGCTCATTCCGGAGCAGGAATTCGGGGAAAGTGGTTACAAGACCAGGCTCACCGTCGAGCGGCCTTGACCGCGAAGCGAAAGCGGCTCCGGTCGGACCTGGCGTGGAGCACTGCAGACCGCATCGTCGTGCAGGGCCACGACCTGATCGACCTCATCGGCAACACAACGCTGGGCGATTTCGCATTCCTCGAGCTGAAGGGCCGGCTGCCATCACCAGAAGAGTCGACCGTCTTCAACGCCATCGCGATAACGCTCGTCGAGCACGGGATGACACCGAGCGCGATCGCCGCCCGACTCACTTACTTCGGCGCGCCTGAGTCTCTTCAGGGCGCTGTCGCCGCCGGCCTGCTCGGCATGGGGTCGCGTTTCGGTGGCCCGATCGAGGAGGTCGCGCGAACGCTGCAAGAGGCGCTTGAGCCGGCGCCGCCGGGGGCCGACCTGGGCGAGCTGGCGCGCAACATCGTCGCCGCCTACCAGAAATCGAAGGCGCCCATCGCGGGGCTCGGCCATCCAATCCACAAGCCCGTCGACCCGCGCACGGCGCGGCTGTTCACGATCGCCTCCGAGAACGGCCTCTCGGGCAGACACGTGGAGCTGATCCAGCTGATCGCGGAAGAGGCGACTCGAGCCTACAGTCGGGACCTGCCGGTCAACGCAACCGGCGCCATCGGCGCCATCCTCGGCGAGCTCGAGATTCCCTGGCAGGTCGGCCGCGGCGTTGCCGTCATCGCCCGCGCGATCGGGCTGGTCGCGCACGTCCAGGAAGAGATCAAGGAACCCCTGGCCGGCGAGATCTGGGCACGAATAGAGGACGAGGCTTCGGAGCACAATCGCGACCACTGAGCCTGACAGCATTTACGACGTGTACGGACTAACATAGGTTCGCTGGTCTGATCGGCTCGATAGGAGGCGATGGAGTGCCCGCCAACGTTCCAGGAATCCACCACGTCACATGCATCACGGGTGACGTCCAGAAGTGCGTCGACTTCTACGTCGGCGTCCTTGGTCTTCGCTTCATAAAGAAGACCGTCAACTTCGACGTACCCGACACATATCACATCTATTTCGGCGACTACCTCGGCACGCCCGGCAGCGCGATGACCTTTTTCGGCTGGCCCCACCTACCCTGGCGGCCCGCAGGCAGCGGGCAGGTGACGGTGGTGTCGTTCGCGATCCCCGAACGTTCGACCGATTTCTGGGCCGGCCGCCTGCGGCAGCTTGACGTCGAGGTCGAAAGGACATCTCGGTTCGACATCGAGACGCTGGTCGTGAAGGACTTCGATGGCATCCAGATCGAGCTTGTGGGCGACGCTTCAGATGAGCGCTGGAGGCCGTGGCCGGACGGTCCGGTCGATGCCCAGCATCAGATCAGGAGCTTCCACTCGGTCACGCTGTGCGAAGAGTCAGACCTTGCGACGGTCAACTTCCTGACCGAAACGATGGGCTTCCGCAAGGTCGCCAGCGAAGGCAGCAGGACTCGATTCGAGACCGGCGCCGGTGGCCCCAGGGCTGTGCTCGACGTCCTGGACGCGCCGGAGGCTCCGGTCGGCGAAGAGGCAGCCGGGACGGTGCACCATGTTGCCTGGCGCGCGACCAACGACGCACATGAGCTGGATTGGCGAGAGGTTCTGGTCAAGTCCGGGCGCAACGTCACGCCGGTGATCGAGCGCAAGTACTTCCGGTCGATTTATTTCCGCGAGCCGGGCGGAGTGCTGTTCGAGATCGCCACCGACCAGCCGGGATTCACCGTGGACGAGCCTGCCGACTCGCTCGGCTCGGCCCTACAGCTCCCGCCGCAGTATGAAGGCCGGCGCGAGGATTTGAAGTTCAACCTTCCGCCCATCGTCGTACCAACCACTGCGGCGCGAGGTGCGGGACACTAAGAGGGTTTCGCGTGGTCAGTAAATCGAATTCTGGAGGGAACTGAGCTGATGAGCACGGCAGTCATCGCACCGGTCAACCCGATGTCGGCGGAAGGGAAGGACACGGTCATGAGCGTCATGCGCCGGGACCGCGCCAACTTCACGCGCCTCGTCTCTGACCCGAAGAACTGGAACGTGATGACGCGCTGCACGGGCTGGGAGACGCGCGACCTGGTCGGCCACATGATCGATGTCATGGAGGGCTACTTCAAGAACTGGGACGCCGCCAAGGCCGGCAAGGAGGGCACTGCCCTCGGCCTACCAGTGATGGGCGAGACGCTCAACGATCACGCGCTCGACTTCCGCAAGCTGTCCCGCGAAGAAGCACTCGAGCGTTTCAAGAAAGATGCGGCAAAGCTCGATGGCATCCTCGAGGCGTTGACGCCGGAGGAGTGGACCGGGTTCATGGTCTACCACCCGTTTGCGGGTCCGGTACCGGCAGGCTTCTACGGAACCTTCCAGATCATGGACTACGGCGTCCACCCGTATGACATCGAGTACGGGCTCGGAAACAAGCTGGCCACGATAGATGAGGCGACGGCCGGCCTGATACTGCCATTCGCTTTCATCTTCTGGATGTACACCGTCGACCAGAAGGTGGCCGCCGGCGTTGACGCGCAGTACGGAATCGATGTCGATGGTCCGTGGGGCGGCAAATGGCGGGCCACGATCAAGGACGGCAAGTGGTCGTCGGAATCTGAGACCCGCAACTTCGAGGGTTGCGACGCGCTGTTCCACTTCAACAACGCTGCGGAGCTTGTGTTGACATTCTTCGGTCGCTTCCCGGGCGGCTCGGCGTCCGGCGACCCCGAGGTGATTCACAAGGTGCGCCACCTCTTCTTCTCCTTCTGATCCGATCCACGCTGTGGGCGGCGGACCTGCGCACGTTGGGCCCGCCGCCCGAGGGCGAGCCGGTCGTCGACGAGGTTATCGGCGACGCGAGCTCGGTAGTCGCGAATGCGATGGGCTCCGATGGGGACCTCGTCGCCAGACGCCTCGCACGCGGATGCCGGTGTTTCGGCGCGTGGGTGGGCACAGACTTCGCGGGCTACGGCTGGCTTTCGACCGGACCGGAATGGATCGGCGAGCTGGATCTGGAGATCAGGCCCACCGAGCGGGAGGCATACCTCTGGAACTGCGTGACGATGCCTGAACACCGTCGCAAAGGCGTGTTCCGGTCTCTCATCGCCGGCGTGGCCGTGAAAATGCAAACCGAGGGACTGTCGCGATTGTGGATTGGAAGTGTTGCGCTGCCCGCCGAGAAGGCGGTGCCGCAAGTGGGCTTTGTGCCCGTCCTTCACTTCTCGAGCGAAGTCTTGTCAGGCATTCGTTGGGTCAAGGTGCGCTCCGTCCCGGACGTCCATCCAAACCTGCTGTCGGCCGCGCGCGATGCGATGGCGATCGGCGACCGGCCGCTGCGGCTGGACACCTGGATGAAGCGCGCGGAGCCCAGGCGCCATTGAGTTAGAGGGCCGCCAGGTAGATCTCCAGCAAGTCTTTGGCCGGATAGCGGTCCCCGAGGTCGTCCGCAGCCCGGCGCAGCTCTGGTTCGCCGATCGCGTAATCAGCGATGTGTTGCGGCAAACCCAGCGACGCGATCAGCTTCTGCACATCGTCAGCGGCGTCTTTGCCTGAACCCGTCGCCGCGGCGACCAGCTCCATCCGGTCGGGTTTCGAGCGCGCGACGTATCTCATCACGTGGGGCATCAGCAGGCATGACGTCACGCCGTGAGGGATGGCGTGGCGGGCCCCGATCTGCTTGCCCATGACGTGGCTGAGTCCGGACGCCGACAGGCCTGGCAGCGTGTCCGAGAACCAGGCCGCAAGTTGGTTCTCCGTCCTTACGCCTACATCGTCGGGAGCGGCTTTCGCCTGCGGCAGCGACGCGAAGAGGCGGCGGATGGACTCCAATGCCATGACATCGGAAAACGGATGGTATCCATCGGCAACGAAACCTTCGACGGCATGGTCGAGCGCACGAATGCCGGTCGAAAGCCACAGCGCCATAGGCGTGGCGAGCGTCATATCGGCGTCGTAGATGACCGTGTCGAGGAGGAGGCGCACATCGCGCATTCCTGCTTTGTCGCCCGCCGCATCGGTGAAACCCGCGCCGCCCGCGAGCTCAGCCGTCGACAGGGTGGTTGGGATCGCGACATGGGGCAGTCCGCGATACGCGAGCCCGTGGCGATCCGCGAGCTTGACGGCGACCATCTTGGCCGCGTCGATGGCGCTGCCGCCGCCGAAGCTCACGATGCCGTCGACGCCAACCTCGGTCGTGTGTTCGATCGCCGCCTCGATCTCGGATAGCGGCGTGTGCTGGCCGACGACCTCGGTTGCGTGCAGCTCAGCATCGCCAAGCTCGCCGCGCACCCGCGCAAGCAGCTTCTCCTCCGCGACGAGGGATCGGGTCGTGACGATTGCGACCCGGGTGACCTGCAGCCGCTTGAGCTCAGAGGCCAGCTGCGCCACCGAGCCCGCGCCCCAGTGGATCGCGCGAGGGTTTGCGTAGTTGAAAGACCCAGAAGGCTGCGCCATCACAGGCAATACGTTACTTTCGGGAGCATGTTCAAGGTCGGTCCCCACCAGGGCCAGCCGGTTCTTACCGCCGGCGAACCGCTCGAAACGGCGCGCGCCGCGATGATCCTGGTCCATGGTCGGGGCGCGAGCGCGGCCGACATCATGACGGTCGCGTCAGAAGTGATGTTTCCAGGTGTCGTGTACCTGGCGCCGCAGGCTGCGGGTTCTGCGTGGTACCCAAACCCGTTCACCGCACCCCTTGACTCCAACGAGCCTTACCTGAGCTCAGCCCTAGAGGTTCTCTCCACGATCCTGGTCGAGGTCCATGACCGGCTGCCCGCGGAGAAGGTTCTGCTGCTCGGTTTCTCGCAGGGCGCCTGCCTCACATTGGAGTTCGCTGCACGCAACGCGCGCCGGTATGGGGGCGTGGTCGGCCTGAGCGGCGGCTTGATCGGGCCCCCGGGAACTCCTCGCGACTATCCAGGCGACTTCGCACGAACGCCAGTGTTCCTGGGGTGCAGTGATGTCGATCCGTACATACCGAAGGAGCGCGTGATCGAGGCCGGCCAGGTCTTCGAGCGGATGGGCGCAGACGTCACGCTGCGCCTGTACCCAGGTCTCGCGCATACGGTCAGCGCGGACGAGATCAACGAGGTTAGAAAGATAGTAGAGGCGGTCGCTACTTAACTTTCTTTTCGTCCTCTTCGCCTTCCTCACCGTGCTCGACGATGTCGCCCGGCTTGAACAGGACGTCTTTCAATACCGCCTGCCATTTCGGTTTGCGACGCGATAGAAACTCGAGCGCCATGGCGAAGTGTTTGAACTCTTCGCTTTGCGCGTCCTCCATGATCGCCTTTGCTTGAGCGTCGCGCTCCAGCGAGATGCGCTGTTCATACCAGCCGATCGCTTCGGCCTCCTCTTGTAGCGATGCGGCCATGCGCGCGAACGTCCTGATTTCCTGGCTTAGGTCCCCCGCCGGCTCGTGATACTGCTCAGTTCCCATGGCTTGACTATAAGTTCGAGCAGGCCAAATTTCCCATGGACGGCCGGGCTCGCCTGTGGTTCACTCCCGATCGAGGTGGGCGGTTGCGCCGTGCCACTTGTAAGGAGGGAAGGCAGTGGACCTACTGCGACGAAAGCTTCCAACCGTGATGACCGCCGCTGCGCTTGCGGCCGCGTTCATGACGATTGGACCGGTCACGGCTAGTGCCGCGACAAATGCGACTTGTGCGGGCGGTTCGGTCGCCGGTGGCGCGTATGACTCGCTCACGATCACTGGTTTTTGCGCCATCGACTCGGGTCTGGTCGAGGTTCGGCATAACTTGACAATCGCGCCCGGAGGAGGATTGAACGCGGCATTCGCCGGCTCAGACCTGAAAGTCGGTCACGACCTTCTGGTTCGCTCGTCCGGGATCCTGGTCCTGGGTTGCGAGCCGTTTGCATTTCCGTGCTTCAACGACCCCAATGCGATGAATGGCGGAACAGAGGGAATGCAGACCAATGACAGCATTGGACACAACCTGACCTCGAATCAGGCCACCATGGTGCTCGCGCACCACAGCAGCATCAAACACAATGTCGTTCAATCCGGCGGCGGTGACGGCGTCACGTGCGCCAGCCAGCCCCTCGGGCCGAATGGGCCGCCTGCGTACAGCACGTACGAGGACAACACCGTCGGCGGCAATGTCTCGGTCGTCGAGCTTGGTACGTGCTGGGCTGGTTTCTTCCGAAACACCGTCTGGGGCAACGTCACCTGGAACAAGAACATCACTGCCGACGAGGACGGCAATGAGATTGCCACCAACACGATCCACGGCAGCCTGAGCTGCTTCGACAATGACCCCGCTGTGCAGTTCGGCGACTCGCAGGGCCTCCCGAACATCGTCTTTGGCGAAATTCGGGGCCAGTGCACCGCGACTTCGACCGGACCACCGCCCAAGGCTTGATGCAATGTGAGAGGGCTCGATGTTCGAGCCCTCTCATTTCGCCGGAATAGCCTTCGGTCAGGCTGCCTTCTAGATCGAGACGTGGATTACGGACGTCCCATCGAGTTCGGCTGCTTCGTCATCCCCGACGCAACCCTTCCGTTGCAAGCCCTCGCGAGCGCTGTGCGAGCTGACGAGCTCGGCATCGACCTGATCGGCATTCAGGACCACCCATACCAGTACCGCTTTCACGACACCTGGACGCTGCTGACCGCCGTCGCGATTCGCACCAAGCGAGCAACCGTCTTTCCAGATGTGGCCAATCTTCCGCTGCGTCCACCTGCGGTGCTGGCGAAGTCGGCGGCCTCGCTCGACCTTCTCTCGGGTGGACGGTTCGAGCTGGGGCTCGGAGCCGGTGGCTTCTGGGACGCGATCAAGGCCATGGGCGGCCCGGTGCGAACGCCCGGCGAGTCGGTGCAAGCGCTCGAGGAGGCCATCGACGTGATCCGCCTGGTATGGAGCGGGAAGCGTGGCTTGCGGTACGACGGACGTTTCTACCAGCTCTCCGGACTCAACGCCGGTCCGGTGCCCGGTCATCCGATCGGCATCTGGCTCGGCGCTTACAAGCCGAGGATGCTCAACCTGATCGGTCGTAAAGCAGACGGCTGGGTGCCATCGCTCGGCTACCTCAAAGCGCCCGACTTGGCCGAAGCCGCAAAACGCATCGACGACGCCGCGGTCGCGGCGGGTCGCGATCCCGCCTCGATCCGACGGGTGCTCAACGTCGGGGCCAACCTGTCCGCAGAAGATTTCGCAGTCCTTGCGCTCGAGTACGGCTTCGACACGTTCGTCGTCGGCGGTTCTCCAGACGACCCCGACGGACTGAAACGGTTCCTCGAAGAGGTGGCGCCGCGGGTGCGCGAGCTGGTGACGGCGGGCCGTGAATCACGCTGAGCTTGTTGGGCTTCTGCGTGAGGGGGTCGACGAAAAAGGCGGAAGCTGGGCCGACCTCGGAGCCGGCGAGGGCGCCTTCACGGCCGCGCTCGCCGACCTTCTAGGACGTGGCGCGCACATCACAGCCGTCGATCGCGATTCGGGCTCGATCCGAACCCTGGCGGCGGACATGGGAAGGAGGTTTCCCGCGACGCGCCTCGAGATTCTCGTCGCCGACTTCTCTCGCCCGATTGCGCTGACCGACCTCGACGGAATTGTCATGGCCAACTCGCTGCATTTCATCCGCGACAAGCGCCCCGTCCTGGCACGGGTCAAATCCATGCTCCGGCCCGGCGGCCGGCTGATAGTCGTCGAGTACGGCTCCGACCGGGGCAACCCCTGGGTGCCGCACCCGTTCACGTTTGGAACATGGGTGAACATGGCGACCGAGGCGGGATTCGAGCGCACACGACAGATCGGCAGCGTACCGAGCCGCTACCTGGGCAGCATCTACTCGGCGGTTACTTACGCTCCTCTGTCCACGACAGCTGATTGAACGCGTAGTAGATGGCGTTGAAGGCGTACAGCGCCACCACGAGCCACGTACTGACGAAGGCGAGTCCGATTGACACGGCATAAATCACGAGGCCAAGCGCGAAACGCGGAAGCACGGTTGCGACGCGTGCACCCTGGATCTCGGGGCGCAGCAGGTTTTGATGGGTCAGCGCCCAGCCCACCAGAAACTGAAAAGCGATCGCCATCACCGTCATGACCACTGCGTAGAAGGCCGCCGCCACCGAACCGTCGAGGCCGGAATTCAGGTAGCGGCCGAGCAGCGCGGTCGGGTATGGGACGAGGACCACCGTGAGCAGCAGCACCAGATTGATGAACTGAATCGTGCGGTCCACGGCTCTCAGGTTCCGAAAGATGGTGTGATGGTTCACCCACACGACGCCGACCGTGAGGAAGCTCGCGACGTAGGTCACCAGCTGCGGCCACTGGCCGAGGAGATTGGCGAGCAGCTTTCCTGAAGCAACCTCGGGGACGGTGAACTGGAGCACGAGAAGGGTGATGGCGACGGCGAAGACGCCATCCGAAAACGCCTCCAGACGCGAGGTGTTCATACCCCTCTCCCCATCCTTGAGAGGGTAGGGGAGAGGGACAGGGAGAGGGACGCGGCCTTGACTAGAAGACTTGCGAGGTCGAAGACGGCGCGGTCGGCGCGCCGGCGCCACGGCGGCCGCGTGCATGGCGTCGCATCCACCGGCCGATCATCACCCGGCGGTCGCCGGCTGACCTGCCGCCGCCACCCGGGTTGAACCGCTTGGTGACACCGCCGAGCTTGGCGCCCCAAGTGACGTACTTGTGGAAGCGCTCTTCGGCCTCCTGCGCGATGCCGATCCGGTCGCCGCGAGTCTCCTCGCGGAAGCGGGCGATGCGCCCTGCGGCCGCGCCTTCCTTCTCCTCGGGCGTGCTGCCGAGGTTTGCGTCGGGCAGGGTGCCAAGGACCACGATCTGGTCATCCTCGACCGTGACCTCCACTCCCGTGAACCAGCCGTCTGGGAGTCTTCCGGCGAACCAACCTTTTATCGAACCGAGCTCTTTTTCATCCATGATTACAATATTACGCAGCAAGTGGATGCAAAGCAAGTGGTGCTTGTCGCGAGTGTGATTTGAGATCGATGGGTAAGCTGCGAGGGAGAAATCCGACATGGCGATAATGGGGCCAGGGAGTGGCCCACCGACGATCCACTGGTGGCTGGGCCGGCGCAAGCAGGCGGACACCGGTCCGGCCAACAGCGGCCTGACCGGCCAGCCGGAAATCGAGCAGCCGCCCGAGCCGGAGGGACCCAAAGACCTCCGCGGACGCTGGCAGAACCTGAAGCAGTCGGTGACGGGCACGACCGCCGCCCTGCCGCGCGTCCTTCGATTGGTGTGGGATGCGAGTCCAGCCACGACGCTGGCCCTCTTCGCCACCACCGCAGTCGCCGGCGTGATCCCGGCTGCCGCCGCCTACACGGCAAAGCTCCTGACCAACTCGGTCGTGCAGGGCATCGGCATCCACAGCTTTCATCAACCCGATCGCCTGACCCTCGCTTCGATCGGCGGCCCGGCGACGATTGGGCCCTGGCAGCCGCCTGTGTTCACCGCGGTCCAGGGCATCGTCTTCCTGGTCTTGCTCCAGCTGGCGCTCTTTGCGCTCACCGCCCTCCTGGGCACGGTGCGAAACATCACCCAGCAGCTGCTCCAGAACGACGTTTCCGTGCGGATACAGCTGATGGTCATGGAAAAGGCGGCATCGCTCGACCTCGCCTTCTACGAGGACCCGGCCTCGTACGACCTGCTCCGCAGGGCGCAGACCGATTCCATCAACCGGCCGGTGCTGATGATCTCTACCGCGTTCGGCCTGGTCCAGACGCTCCTCACCTTCATCACGATGGTCGCGGTGCTCTTGGTGGTCAGCCCGCTGCTGGCGCTGCTGGCATTGGTGACGCCGATTCCCGCCTTTATCGCCGACACGCGCTACGGCTGGCGCGGCTACAACATCGCGCGCTGGGGCTCTCGCCTGTTGCGGCGGATGAACTACATGGTCCAGCTCGTGACCACCGACAGCTACGCCAAAGAGGTGAAGCTGTTCGGCCTGGGGCAGTACTTCATCGACCGTTACCGGCTGATCGCGAAGGCCTACTACGGGACCCAGCGCGCGCAGGTCGCCCGCCGCTACATCACGGGCTTCGCCTGGGGGAACCTGAGCACGATCGCCACGTCCGCGACATACCTATATGTGGCGTTGCAGGCTATCGTCGGCCGGCTCACGCTGGGTGACCTCACCCTTTACACGACAGCGGCATCTTCGGTGCAGGGCTCCATCCAGGGGATCCTCGGTGGTTTCTCCGGCATGTACGAGCACAACCTGTACCTGAACAACCTCTTCGAGCTGATGGAAACGAAGTCGACGATGCCGCAGCCGGCAGTAACGGTCAAAGTGCCGCAGCCGATGCGCGGAGAGATCCGGTTCGAGCACGTCACGTTCGCGTACCCGGGCGCCGAGGCCAACGCATTGACCGACCTCAGCTTCACCGTCAAACCCGGGGAGACTCTTGCCATCGTTGGCCGGAACGGGGCGGGCAAGACGACGCTGTTCAAGCTCATCTGCCGCCTGTACGACCCGAACGAGGGCCGGATCCTCGTCGACGGGATCGACATCCGCGATTTCGACCCCACCGAGCTACGCGCGCAGATCGGTGCGATGTTCCAGGACTACGTCACCTACCAGGCGACTGCGTCCGAGAACATCGGGCTCGGGAACGTGCAGGACATCAACGACCGGGAACGGATCGAGGTGGCGGGCGCCCAGGCCGGCGCGGCCGAATTGATCTCCGGGCTTCCCGAGGGCTACGACACGGCCCTTGGCAAATGGTTCGACCACGGTGTCAACCTCTCCGGCGGGGAGTGGCAGAAAGTGGCGCTCGCGCGCGCCTTCATGCGCGATGCCAAGATCCTCCTGCTGGACGAGCCGACGTCAGCCCTCGACGCACAGGCGGAGTACGACCTGTTCGAGCGGCTGCGCTCGCTCACGCGAGGCCGCACTGCCGTCTACATATCGCACCGTTTCTCGACGGTGCGACGCGCGGACCGCATCGTTTTCCTCGAGCATGGCCGCCTCGTCGAAGAGGGCACGCATGCCGCGCTGATGAAGCTCAACGGTCGGTACGCACGGCTCTTCCGGATGCAGGCGTCGGCCTACACGGGCGAAGACGTCGTGCCTGAACCCGAGGACGTGAAGGTCTAGCTCACACTCAGCCGGGGGGCGAACAGTAATGTTTGCCCGCCTATGGTGCGCCGAGCTGTCGCCCACCCGAACGCCCCGATCGTGTTCGGCTTGGCGCTGGGCGTCGCGACCACCGCCGCTTACCTGATCGGCTCAGGTCGGTCGCTCGGCTACGACGCTGCCGCGACCTTCGCCAACTTCATCGCCACGCCGAGCCTCCTCGACGCGTTCGCGGTCCATCCGGTGGTGTCCACGATCATCCTCAAGAGCATCGCGTCCAACGACCACGTGTTCTTCTCGCTCGTGAGCCACGTCATCTATTCGCTGACCGGATCGCGGAGCGAGGTGGTCTATCGCCTCATACCGGCGCTGGCTGCCGGCGGTACGGTCGGCGTCTCGGCGGTCGTCCTCTCGCGGCGCTTCGGCCTGCTCGCAGGTCTCTGCGCCGGCCTGTTCATTGCGACCAACCCCCTGTTCGTGGACAACAGTCGCGACCTCCGCGGTTACAGCCTGGCCGCGCTGCTGGCGCTCCTCGCGACGCTTCTTGTGCTGGACCGCACAGCCACTTGGAGCCGGCGCCGGCTCGTCGCGTACTCAGTCCTTCTCGGATTGGCGATTGCGACCCACGTGTTCGCGATCGTCGTTTTGGCGGCGCACGTCGTCTGGATCGCGCTGCGTAGGTCGCGAGCGGACATCAAATCACTCATCCCGGCGTGGGTGGGCGCGTTTGCGATTGGCGCGGCGGCCAACGCGAACATCGAAATCATGGTGTTCCTGCAGCACGGCTTCCCGCCGAGCGTGTTCGACCCGACCTTCCCGCGCGACCTCGTGCTCTTCCT
>DASVEP010000179.1:0-3414 GCA_036380475.1 Candidatus Dormiibacterota bacterium | reverse complement strand
CCAAAGAGCGATCGCTCCCGGATCGCGCGATTGTAGCCCACGCCCGGGATGAATGTAAGTTAGGCGCATGAACGCGCTCGAGGTCATCGGCCGCAAGCGTGACGGTGGCGAGCACCCTGCGGACGAGATCGAATTCCTGCTCTCGGGCTACCTCCGCGGGGAGATCCCGGACTACCAGATGGCCGCCTGGCTGATGGCCGTCTGCATCCGCGGCATGACCCGGGCCGAGACGCTGGCGCTGACCCAGGCGATGATCCGGAGCGGGGAGGTGCTCGACCTCAGCGGTATCGAGGGGATCAAAGTCGACAAGCACTCGACCGGCGGGGTGGGGGACAAGGTGACCTTGATCGGCCCGCCGCTGGCGGCGGCCTGCGGCGTCAAGGTGCCGAAGCTTAGCGGCCGCGCCCTCGCCCACACTGGCGGGACGCTGGACAAGCTCGAGTCGGTCCCTGGCCTCACCGTGGACCTGGAGCCCGATCGGTTCATCCGCCAGGTCCGCGAGGTGGGTATAGCGGTCGCCGCGCAATCGCCGCGCATGGTGCCGGCCGACAAGGTGCTGTACGCGTTGCGCGATGTGACCGCCACCGTGCCTTCGGTGCCGCTCATCGCCTCCAGCGTGATGTCGAAAAAGATCGCGGCCGGCGCCGATGCGATCGTGCTCGACGTCAAGTTCGGACGCGGCGCTTTCATGCCCACGATCACAGCGGCGGAGGAGCTCGCGACCGAGATGGTGCAGCTCGGGGAGGGAGCCGGGCGCCGCACGGTCGCGCTCGTGACCGCGATGGACAACCCGCTCGGCCGCACGGTTGGCAATGCGCTCGAGGTGCAGGAGGCGCTCGACGCTCTGGCCGGCAAGGGGGACGAGGAGCTCGTCCAGGTGGCCCTCGTCGTCGCACGGGAGATGTGCTGGCTGGCCGAGGTCGAAGCCGATCCGGACGAAGCTTTGACCTCAGGATCCGGCCGTGCGAAGTTCCTCGAGATGCTTGCAGCGCAGGGCGGTCGGATCGAAGAAGGCCTGGCGGTGGCCCCGGTGCAGCTGCCGGTTGCTTCGCCGGCCGACGGATTTGTGGCGTCGATCGACGCCCTGGAGGTGGGCCTTGCCGGGGTCGAGCTGGGTGTCGGCCGCAGGAAAAAGGAAGATCCCGTGGACCACGCGGCGGGCATCGTGATCGAGGCGCCCGTGGGCGCCCGCGTCCGGACCGGAGAGCCGCTCGCGGTCGTGCACGCTCGTTCGACCGAGCTTGCCCAGAGCGTCATGGCTCGCCTGCAGAACGCATGGCGCCTCAGCGCGGACGAGGTCAAGCGGCCGCCCCATGTGCTTGCGCGTGTGGACAAGGACGGGGTCACGCGGGCGGGCTAGACTTCCGACGGTGACGACGACAGGCGAAAAGAAGTACCACGTCGGGCTCGCGGCGGGCGAGGTCGGCAAGTATGTGTTGATTCCAGGCGACCCGGGCCGCACGCCGGGCATCGCGAAGTACCTGGATGACGCGCGAGAGGTTGCGTTCAGCCGCGAATACCGAACCTTTACAGGCAGCCTTCTCGGCGAACCCGTCTCGACCATCTCGTCCGGTATGGGCGGCCCATCCGTAGCAATCGCAGTCGAGGAGCTGAGCGAGCTTGGCGTGCGCACCTTCCTCCGCGTCGGCACATGCGGCGCCGCTCAGCCCGAGATCAAGATGGGCGACCTCGTCATCGCCACGGGCTCGGTGCGCAGCGAAGGCACACCGAACGGATATGTCCCGCCGGAGTATCCAGCGGTCGCATCGCTCGATGTCATCAACGTGCTCGTGGAAGCGGCGAAGGCAGAAGGCGCCCCACACCACGTCGGCATCATCCGCTCGGTCGACGCGCTCTATTCAGACCTCGTGCCTGACAAGATGCCGCGCGGAAAGCAGCTGCGAGAGGAGCTCGAGATGTGGTCGCGTGCCGGTGTGCTCAGCAATGACATGGAGTCATCGACGCTCTTCATCGTTGCGCGATTGCGCAAATTGCGCGCGGGAACGATCAACCTCTGCGTCGACGAGCTCGGCGCGGGCGAGATCCATCACCTGGACCCGAAGTACATGGACCGGATGCTCCGGGTCGCCGTCGACGCCATCCGGCGGCTGATCGAGCAAGACCGTGCCACTAAAGGTAAGTAGCCACCCGCTCGTCGCGGACAGCCTCGCCGGCTTGCGCGATTCCACGACTCCGCCGGAAGAGTTCCGGGTCCTCGCTCGCAAGTTGATCAGCCTTTTGCTCTACGAGGCGACCGCCGACCTCCCGGTGCGACACGGAACTGTGCGCACGCCGCTTGCCGATGCCGAAGCCACGCAAGTGGAAGGAGAGGTGGTTGCCATTCCCGTCCTGCGCGCCGGCCTCGGCCTGCTGGCCCCGGTCCTCGAGCTGCTGCCGCGCGTGAGCGTGGGCTACATCGGCCTCGAGCGCGACGAGGAGACGGCGGTCGCGCGGATCTACTACAAGAAGCTCCCGAAGCTGAAGGGCAAGGTGCCGCTTCTGCTCGACCCGATGCTTGCTACGGGCGGCTCAGCCGCCCAGGCGTTGGACCTCATCAAGGAGGCAGGCGGGCGGGACATCCGGATGGTTTGCGTGGTTGCGGCGCCGGAGGGTGTCAAGGTGCTAGAAGAGCGCCACCCCGAGGTCGACATCTACACGGCCGCGCTGGACGATCGTCTCAACGACAAGGCCTACATCGTCCCCGGCCTGGGCGACTTCGGAGACCGCCTCTTCGGAACCGGCTAAGTCAGGGAGTAGATCCCCGGCAGCTCGCGATAGAGACCGGCGTAGTCGAGTCCGTAGCCGATCACGAATCGGTCGGGGATTACGAAACCCGTGAAGTCGATCTTGACCTCGACCTCGCGCCGAGCCGGCCGGTCGAGGAGGGCGGCTATGCGCAGCGACGCCGGTGCGAGCCGGCGCAGCCGTTTGACGATCACGTCCACGGTGCGGCCGGAGTCGATGATGTCCTCGACCAGCAAGACGTGGCGGCCGACCAACGGGCCTTCCACCATGTGGGCCAGCTTCACCCGGCCGCTGCTCGACGTGCCGGAGCCGTAGCTGGCCGCGCTGACGAACTCGAGCTCGGCGGGAATGCTGAGGCTGCGGAGCAGGTCGGCGGCGAACACGGTCGCGCCCTTGAGGATCACGATCATCACGAGCGGGGTGTCGATGTCGGCGTACACCTCGGAGATCTGCTTGCCGAGCTCGCGGACCCGGCGCCGGATGCGCTCCGAGCTGATCATCGCCCGCGCCGGCTTGGCAACCGCTGGGGTCTTGGTCAGGACTTCAGGCATTCACACCCCGACCGGATGCCACACCGTCTTCATTTCCATGAAGGCCGTGACCAGGTAGGGGCTCATCTCACCGGGCGCCTGCTTCACCACCCGCTTGACGTTGTCTGCGGCCGCCTTC
>DASVEP010000178.1:0-5412 GCA_036380475.1 Candidatus Dormiibacterota bacterium | reverse complement strand
CTCTCCAGGGCGAAGGCCAACACGATGAACGGAACTCCGAGCCCAAGGCAGTACGCGATCATCAACACGAGTCCCTGGCCGGTGGTGCCGGATGTGACGGCTGAGCTGAGCACGGCGCCCAGCGTGACCCCGATGCAGGGCGTCCATCCGCTCGCAAAACCCATGCCCAAGAAGAATCCGCCCGCAACTCCGCCCCTCTCCGGCGCGCGGTCCATGACGCGATACTCGCGATCCACCAACGGGATTCGGATGAAGCCCGCGACGTGCAGGGCCATCGCGATCACGAACACCCCTGCCACCACAGGCACGTACGCGCGGACCGGCTGGACGGCCAAAGAGAACACGTAGAAGAAGAGGATGAAGATGAGCGACAGGCCGGCGACGAACCCGATTCCGGCGGTCGCGACCGGAAGCGAGGAAACGCTCTTCTCCGCCGTCGCAACGGCGCCGGCACCGCTACCGATCGCGGTCGTCGTCACATTCGACTCCTGACCCGCGCGGGCTCCGAGGTAGGCGAGGTACGCCGGCACCAGCGGCAGCACGCACGGCGAGACGAACGAGACGAGTCCGGCGAGAACGGCCAGCGCCGGATTGATGCCGTCGAGGCTGCCGGCGGCGAGCTCTATCACCCGGCCTGCTGCTGCGGCACTTTCGCCTTCCCGGCTGTCTCGGCGATGGCGTCAAGGATGGGCGGCCAGAAGCGCTTGGGAAGGTCGTGGCCCATGCCCTCGAGCTCGAGCAGGCGCGCTCCCGGCACGGCCCCCGCCACCCGGCGGCCGTTCTCAAATGGGACGAGCGGGTCGTCCACGCCGTGGATGACGAGGGTCGGGACCTTGACGTTCGCGAGTCTTTCCAACCGGCTCTCCGCCGCGAGAACGGCAACGAGCTGCCTGCCGGTCCCGGACGGGTAGTAGGAGCGGTCGTGAAGCCGAGTCGATCGCGCTAGCTCGGCTGCCTCGTCGAACGGATTGCCGGCACCCACCAGGACCCTGCGGATCCAGACGCTGTGCGCGATCTGGCCTTCACGAGAATCCGGAGGCACGCGCGTCAGCACCTCGGCGCCCTCGGGCCACGGTGACACCGTGTCTGTCCCGCCCGGCCCTGACATGATCGAAGTCAGGGATAGGACCCGATCCGGATGGTTGATCGCGATCAGCTGAGCGATGAAACCACCCATGGAAGCGCCGACGATGTGGGCCGCGCCGATACCCAAGCCATCGAGGACGCCGACCGCGTCATCAGCGAGATCGTCGAGGGTGTAGGCCGGATGCGGATTCCCGGTGAGTGCCGACATCATGTCGGGCTCGCCAGCGTCGACCATCTTGGTCGAGAGGCCCGCGTCACGATTGTCGAAGCGGATCACGTGGAAACCGCGGCCTGCGAGCTCGGCGCAGAAGTCGTCGTCCCAGCTGGCCAGCTGCGCGCCCAGCCCCATCACGAGGAGAAGGGGCGCAGCGTTCGGATCCCCCAGCGTTTCGTACTCGATTTCGATCCCGTTCGCCCGGATTCGCGCCATGGGCCAATCGTACTGAGTAGCCCGAACTAGGTACCCTTAGCGGCCGTGGCCAAGACGCTGCCCACCCGGGCTGAGGTGGACAAGCGCTACACATGGGACGCGGAAAGCGTCTTTCCAGACGAGGCCGCCCTCGAGGCTGCCATCGAGACCGTGCTGGCGCGACTTCCGGACCTCCACGAGTTCAAGGGCCATCTTGGCGACTCGCCCGACACCCTCGCGGACTGGTTCGTCGCCACCGAGAGCGTGCAGCGCCTATTCGGCAAGGTGACCGTCTACAGCACCATGTCCTACTCAGTCGACGTCACCAACCAGGCCGCCGTGGCACGCACCGACCGCACCCGCACGGTCGCCGCGCAGCTCGGAGCAGCGATGTCGTTTGCGCTGCCCGAGATGATCCGCATCGGGTTCCCAAAGCTTCGCGAATGGGTCGCCTCCTCACCGCGGCTCGCGCACCTCGGCCATTACATCGACCGCCTCGAGGCCCTGCAGAGCCACGTACGCTCGTCCGAGGTCGAGGAGATCCTCACCCAGGTGTCCGATCCGCTCGCAAGCGCGGTTTCTGCACACAGCGTTCTGGCGAATGCCGACATGAAGTTTCCACCCGCGGTCGGCGCCGAGGGTCCGGAGGAAGTCGCCCAGGGCACAATCGGCGCGCTTCTCGCGAGCCCAGACCCATCGATCAGGCGCACGGCGTATCAGAGCTATGCCGACACCCACCTCGCCCTGCAGAACACGATGGCCACGAGCCTTGCGGCCGGCATCAAGCGCGATGTGTTCTACGCGCGGGCGCGCGGGTACGCGTCTTCTTTGCATGCGGCCCTCGAGCCTGCGTTCATCCCACCCGAGGTCTTTCACAACATCATCCATGCGTTCCAGGACAACGTCGGAACCTGGCACCGTTACTGGCGTCTTCGGCGGCGAGCCCTTGGTCTCGAGGAGCTGAAGGCGCACGACACCCGAGCGCCGCTTCAGCATTCCCGGCTGCGGGTCCCTTACGAGCAGGCTGTCGAATGGGTGGCCGGCGGCGTCGCGCCGCTAGGGGAAGAGTACGTACGGATATTGCGGCGGGGCGCCCTCGAACAGCGTTGGGTGGACGTCTACCCGAACAAGGGCAAGCGGATGGGCGCCTTCTCGACCGGCGTGCCGGACACGTACCCGTTCATCTTCATGAGCTACAACGACGACATATTCGCCATGAGCACCCTTGCTCACGAGCTCGGCCATTCGATGCACTCGTACTACGCACGCTCGACACAGCCGTTCGTCTACTCGAACTACGGTTTGTTCCAGGCCGAGGTGGCGTCGAACATGCACCAGGCGCTCACGCGGCGCTACCTGCTGGACACGCAGCAAGACCCTGAGTTTCAGATCGCAGTGCTCGAAGAGGCGATGGCGAATTTCTACCGCTACTTTTTCATCATGCCGACGCTGGCGAGGCTCGAGCTCGAGCTCCATGAGCGGGTCGAGCGCGGCGGCCCTATCACGGCGGCCTACCTGAACGACCTCACGGCGGACCTCATGGGCGAGGTGTACGGCGACGAGGTCGACATCAGCGGCCCGGATCGCGATCGAGCCGGCTCGACGTGGGCGCAGTTCCACACGCACCTCTACAGCAACTTCTACGTCTACCAGTACGCCACCGGGATCGCCGGCGCGCACCACCTCGCCAAGCGCGTGGCGGCCGGCGACAAAAGCGCAGCGACGGACTACATCAAGTTCCTGAAAAGCGGCGGGTCGATGTACCCGATCGAAGGATTGAGGCTCGCCGGCGTAGACATGTTGTCGACGGAGCCGGTGCAGTCCGCGTTCGCCGCTCTGGCCGAGACCGTGACGCGACTCGAGGAGCTGCTGCCCCCGCGCGAATCCAGCCCTTTGTGATTCAGCGCAGCGTCATCCGATAGGGATTGCTGTCGCGACGCTCGAAGCCCATGCGCTCGTAAAGGCGGTTGGCGGCTTCGCGTGACCGCGCGGTCTGGAGCTCGACGATGGCGGCGCCCCGGCTGCGCGCAACCTCGATGCACTCCTTCACCAATGCTTCACCCACGCCACGGCCGCGGGCGGACTCGTCGACGACCACGTCCTCGATGCGCGATTCGAATCGGAACGTCGTCGGGTAGACGATGACCATCGCAGTGCCGACGATCCGGTCTCCATCCCGGGCGATCAAGAGAGTCGAGCCCTGGTCGGCGAACAGAACGGCAAGGTGCTCGGCGGTCGGCGCAGGCAGCGCCGGGTTGAGCTGCGAAATCAGCACACCGAGCGCCTTGACCAGCTCGTCGGTGGCCTCGGTAGGCCGTTCTATCCTCAGCGCCACGACACGGGAAGGCTAATCCCTAGCAAGCTTGAGATAGTGAGGGGTGGGGTGAAGGGTGACTGACGAGGCCATTACGCCACTCGAGCTGTCCGCTTTGTGTGTGCGCGGCGAACCCATCAGCTACGACGACGCCATTCGGGGAGAGTTCACGCCCTTCAAAGTTGGCGATCCGTGGGGCCCACCGTGGAGCACGACCTGGTTTCGTGTCCGAGGCCGCGCCCCGCAAGTTGCCGAGGGCCGCCAGGTGGTCGCGTGTTTCGACCTTGGCTTTGACGGACCGACTGGATTCACATGCGAGGCGCTGGCCTGGAAGGGTGGCAAACCCTGGCGTGGCGTCGATCCCAACCACCGCTGGCTGCCGATTGACGGCCCCGACGTCGATTTTTACCTCGAAGCCGCGGCGAATCCTCGGGCCACTGAGGCCGGCACTGAGCCCGCGCCATCGATGCTCGCCTTGCGCCGGTCGCCCGAGCCGGCCTTCGTACTGCGGCAGGCGGAGCTCGTCGTTCGCGCGGCGCCCGCAGACGGGGTGAGGGCTGCGGCACTCGACCCTTCGCACCTCATCACCGCCGTCGGCCACGCGCACATCGACACCGCGTGGGAGTGGCCGATCCGCGAAGCCAAGCGCAAGGTGGCACGCAGCTGGTCGACCCAGCTCGCGCTGATGGACGACCATCCCGACTACGTGTTTGCGGCGTCGCAGCCTGCTCAGTACGCATGGATGAAGAAGTCGTATCCCGATATCTACCGTCGCGTCAGGGAGAAGGTCGCGGCAGGCCAGTGGGAACCGGTTGGCGCGATGTGGGTCGAGGCCGACTGCAACCTACCGTCCGGCGAGGCGCTGGTGCGCCAGCTCCTCGAAGGAAAGCGATTCTTCATGAGGGAGTTCGGCTACGAGACCAAGATCCTTTGGCTGCCCGACGTGTTCGGCTACCCGGGCAGCCTACCGCAGCTCATCTCCGAAGCCGGCTGCGCTTTCTTCCTCACCCAGAAGCTCTCCTGGAACGACACCAACAAGCCCGAGCACCACACCTTTTTGTGGGAGGGGATCGACGGGACTCGCATCTTCACGCACTTCCCACCCGCCGACACCTATAACGGCAGCTTCGAGCGCCAGGAGGTCGAGCAGAGCATTCGCAACTTCAAGGACGGCCAGAGTTCGCACAGGTCGCTCTACCTGTTCGGCTGGGGTGATGGAGGCGGAGGTCCGCAGCCGGAGATGATCGAATCGGCGCACCGCCTGGGCGTGGAGATCGGTAGAGCCGGAGATTTCTTCGAAGCCGCATCCGCCGAAGCGCACGGCCTGGCCACATCGGTCGGCGAGCTCTACTTCGAGCTGCACCGCGGCACATATACGAGCCAGTCGCGGACGAAAAGACTGAATCGACTGGCGCAACACGCGCTTCGTGAGGCGGAGATGTGGTCGGTGGCAGCGGGCGCGTATCCCGCGAAAGAGCTGGGCGCGCTCTGGCGAACGCTTCTGCTCAACCAGTTCCACGACATCCTGCCCGGCTCGAGCATCGACTGGGTGTACGAGGAGGCCGAGCGCGACCTCGCGCACGTGATGGAGAGGGCGGCGGGC
>DASVEP010000177.1:0-5792 GCA_036380475.1 Candidatus Dormiibacterota bacterium | reverse complement strand
CTCCGCCATCGAGGTGCCCTCGATCCCCTGCGCCTTCGCCCACAGTGGCGCGACCTGCGGATCCAACACCACGAGGACCGAGATGAACTTGCGGCCGTCGCCGATGGCCACAGCCTGGCCGATGATCGGGCTCGACTTCGCGAGAGATTCCAGGTTGGCGGGCGAGATGTTCTTGCCCGCCGAGGTGATGATCAGCTCTTTCTTGCGATCGACGATCCGGAAGTGGCCGTCGGCGCCAAGCACCGCGATGTCGCCGCTGTGCACCCAGCCATCCGCGTCGACAGCGTCAGCGGTCTTCGCGGGGTCGCGGTAGTAGCCGACCATGACGTTGCCGCCGCGGACGAGCAGCTCGCCGTCCTCACCCAAACGTACCTCCACACCGGGCAGCGGAATGCCGATCGACGGCGCCTTGTGGTCGCCGGCGGGCACAGCTGTTGCAGGGCCGGTCAGCTCGCTCATGCCCCAGACCTCGTAAAGAGGCAGCCCGAGCGCGGCCCAGAACTCGTGCACCTCGGGCCGGCAAGGCGCCGTGCTGGTGATTGCGAATCGCGCGCGGTCGAGGCCGATCTTGGCCCTGAGCATTCCGAACAATGGCTGTACCCTCTCGACGACAGAGGCGATCTCGTCCGGCACGGGCTGCCCGTCGCGACGCAGCCGGTAGGCCTGCTGGGCTGCGGCTATCGCGCCGCGCGCCATCGCGCGCTTGCTTTCGTCTGGCTCAGCCTCGATGCCCGCCTGGATGCCGGACATCAGCTTCTCCCACACCCTGGGCACGCCGACGAAAACCGTCGGCCGCGCGGCAAGGAGATAAGGGAGCAGCTGAGTGGGGTCCGGGCAAAGGTACACCTCGTGGCCGAGGTATATCCCGCCCCATTGCGACGTGAACCGTTCGGCCACGTGCGCAAGCGGCAGGTAGCTGAGGAATGTTTCGTCCTTGTAAGCCAACGCCCTCTGGGTCGCTTCCAGGGTCCACAGGATGTTGTAGTGCGAGTAGGTCACGCCTTTGGGGGGACCGGTCGTGCCCGATGTATAGATGAGGCTCACCGTGTCCTCGGGTCCGACGGCCCGCCACGACTTCTCGAATGCGGACGGATCGCGCTCGAGGGCCGCACGTCCTGACGCGACCAGCGCGTCCCACGAGAGCACGCCCTCGGGCGGCTGGCCATGAATCAAGACGATATTGCGCAGGCTGGGTACCGACGGCCGGATCTCGAGAAACTTGGCGAGAAACCCCTCGTCTTCCGCGAAGGCGACGGTCGCTTGCGAATGGTTGGCCACGTACTCGACCTGCTCAGGTGCCAGAGTGTTGTACACGCTGATGGCTGCGCCGCCGGCATGCACGATGCCCAGGTCGGCGATGACGTGCTCCGGAACGTTTCGCGCCATGATCAGCCCGAACTGGCCCGCGCCGAAACCCAGCTCCCGCAGCGCTAGGGTCACCGCCGCCACCTGGTCGCGGTACTCGTGCCAGGTCAGCGTGTGCCAATCGCCGTTGTCTTTCCAGCGCAGCGCAGGCCGGTCGCCCCACTTGGCCTCGGCCTCAGCGAAGATCGTGCAAATCGTCTTGCCCGAGATCGTGGCGTCGATATCGGACCGCTCGGCGATGACGTCCATCACACCCTCCATTTTCACGGGTCGCCAGGCGAGGCTGGCCGACATACACTATCGCCCAGTGGGGCTTGCCAGGTGATCTACGTTAGGGCGCGGCGGCCGATCGTGACGCTTGGCGTCTCCAGCCTCGTCTGCGCCGTGGTTTTCGCCGTCCTGGCTGTCGTGGCCATACGCCTCTCGGATCAAGAAGGCTGGGTCGCGGGCATCGCTCTGGGCGTCGGTTCGATCGGGGCGTGGGCGGTCGCGTCCTGGGCCGCGGTCCAGGTCCACTCGTGGCCCTCCAGCAAGCTCGCCTTCTTCCGCGACCGGATGGTCGTGGTCCAGAACAGGCACGAGATGAGGGCTCTGTGGGACCTCATGGAGTCGGTCACCCTTTCCGACCCCGACTCGTGGCCGAAGGTGCGTGTCACCGACCGCCTGACGATTAGGCTCCGAAACGAGCCCGAGTTCGACTTCAAGCCGGCCCGCTTCGGACTCGAGCCGGGCGCGTGCCGGGACCTGATCCTGCGCTTGCGCGATGACGCCCGCCTTCGCTCGCGACTGCCCGAGTTCGACTCCGCCCGCGACCTGAGCCTTTCCCCGATCGTGTCCGGAGAGCTGATCAAACCGCGTCTATAGACGCACCACCGATCCGTCGGGGCATCATGATCCCTGTAAATGAGAACGAGTCTCAGGGGACGAGATTTCCTGGATATCGGCGACCTCGATCCGGCCGAGCTTCGCACGGTGCTGGAGCTCGCCCATGCCATCAAGGCTGGGCGCTGGGCTGAGCGGCCTCTGGAGGGCCGGCACGTCGCCATGCTCTTCCAGAAGCCGTCCCACCGGACGCGGGTTTCCTTCGAGGTCGGCATCGCCAGGCTGGGCGGGACGACCACCACGCTCGGCGAGCAGGACGTGCAGCTCGGGAGGCGAGAGAGCGTCGCCGACGCGGCCCGCGTGCTCGCCCGCTATGTCGACGGCATCGTCGCGCGCATGAGAAGCCATGCCGATCTCATCGAGCTCGCCGCAGCTTCGGACAAGCCGGTCATCAACGCGCTCACTGATCGCTCGCATCCATGCCAGATCCTTGCGGACCTCATGACGATCGAAGAGGCATGCGGACCGCTCCCAGAGCAGCGGGTCGTATATATCGGTGATGGCAACAACATCGCCACGTCGCTCATCGAGGCGGCCGCACTGCTCGGTTTCCGGCTGACGGTGATCACACCGCCCGGCTACGAGCCTGCGCCGCAGGTGCTGGCCCGTGCGCGCAGCATCGGCACGAGCGCGGTCGGCGTGCAGGTGTCGAACGACCCCTCCGCCCTCGACGGTGCGACCGCCGTGTACACAGATGTCTGGGCGTCGATGGGGCAGGAGGACCAGCGCGCGACGCGCCGCCAGATCTTCGCCCCCTACCAGGTCAACCAGGCCTTGATGGACTCGGCCAGGAATGCGGTGTTCTTGCACTGCCTCCCCGCGCATCGCGGCGAAGAGGTGACCGATGAAGTCATCGACGGACCGCGCTCGCGGGTGTTCGACCAGGCCGGCAACCGGCTCTACGCACAGATGGCGCTGATGGCCGAGCTCATGGGCACGCCAGAAAGATGAACCCGCAGATCGCGCAGTTGATCACCCAGGTCCAGGAGGTAGCGAAGCACCTCGGCTGGGTCGAAGTCATCGACGTGGCGGTGATCGCTTTTATCCTCTACCAGGCGCTGCGTCTGCTGCGCGGTACGCAAGGCACGCAAATCCTCGTCGGCCTGGTCGTTCTCATCGTGATCGGAGTGCTGGCGACGGCCTTCAACCTCGTGCTCCTTTCGTGGTTGTTCCGAAACGGGTTGTTCTTCCTCGCGATCGCGATCATCGTCATGTTTCAGCCGGAACTTAGGCGCGCGCTGGATCAAATCGGGCGGCTCAGCCGATTCGGTCGGCCCATGTCGGCGTTCAGCACACCGCAGTACAGCCAGGCGATCTCCGAGACGATTAGAGCGGCGGAGCGTCTCAGCGCGCGGCGAACCGGTGCGCTCATCGCTTTCGAGCGCGACGTGGGGCTCGAAGACTATGCGGCGACCGGAGTCCGCATCAATGGTGAGATCTCGGCCGAAGTTCTGCAGTCGATCTTCTATCCAAACTCGCCCCTGCACGATGGCGCCGTGATAGTGCGAGGGAACCAGATCATCGCCGCCGGATGCCTGCTGCCCTTACCAGAAGAAGGCATCGTCAAAGAGCGTCTGGGCACGCGCCACCGTGCCGCCCTGGGGCTTTCGCTGGCATCCGACGCGCTGGTTCTCGTGGTCTCGGAGGAGACCGGTGCGATCTCGGTCATCGAGGAAGGCAAGATCACGCGCAACCTCGACCCCGACGGCCTGCGACGCCGGGTGAGCGTGAAAGTGCCCGCGCGCATGATGGGCGCCAACGGCTTGTTGGGTCGGCTCAACGGCAGGGCTAACGGCCGGGGAATCGCGAGCGAGAAGGTAAACCAGGGAGACAAGAGACAGAACACGTGAGCTGGATCACAAACGATTGGAAGTTGAAGCTGCTGGCTTTGGGGCTGTCAGTGCTGATGCTCGGCGCAGTAGCGTTCTCTCAGAACCCACCCACCTCTCGCACGATGCAGGTCGGAATCAACTACTCGGTCCCGTCAGGACTGATCCTGATCACACCACCAAAGACGACCAGCGTCACAGTCACTGGCCCGGCCGACCTGGTCAGCGCCGCCAATCCCTTCAACACGGCGGCCACAGCGGATCTCGCGAAGGCGACGACAGGCACCAGCGTCAACGTGAACCTGATTGGGAAATCAGCTATCTCAGGCATTGGGATCCAGACCACCCCAGTGATTCTCAACATCGACTCGCGCAACGTATTACCGCTCAATGTTGGAGTTCGCGAGCCTCAAGGGATAGCTATCGGATGGTCCCTTTTGCCCGACAAGACTTTTACTCGCTGCCCAGGATCGCCGTGCACCGTGACGTTTGACGGTCCCGCCAGCTGGCAAAAGAATCTGAAGGCCTATGCCGACTATCCGTTGCTAGTGTCCGGCTCGAATGACTTCGGGAGCGCGCCCGTGGTTCTGGTCCAGAACGCAACCACTCTCGACCTGAAGACGTACACGGTTCCCCAGATGAGCCTGGATATCCCGACCGTGTCTATACATGTCGAAGCCTTTTCCAACACGACCAGTCGCCAGGTGACCCTGGTCAATGCGCAGCCTGTCAACCCGCAGCCAAGCTGCTACCAGATAACGAATGTCACTGTGGCCCCGATTACGATCGTTCTCAGTGGCCCCTCCGACGCGGTTCCCAACGCCACCACTATCACGCTGCCCGGCGTCGACCTGAGCGGGCACACCTCAGACTTCACGTTCAGGGTCTCGATCGCACCCCTACTACCCACTGGGGTGACGAGCTCTGTGGCTACGGCGCAAGTGACCTACTCGATCTCCCGGACCCCGAACTGCACCTAGGCCGGCCCACCCTGGGGGGCCCTCCCTGTAACCTGGGTCCCGCCCCCTACGTTCAAGCAACCGTCTAGAAACCCCCGGCTAGGAGTTACCGAGTAGATATGTGCGGGATCATCGGCTACCTGGGTGACCGCGAGGCCACCCCGATCTTGATGGAAAGCCTCAAGCGCCTCGAATACAGGGGCTACGACTCGGCAGGCGTGGCCGTGCTCCAGCTCCCCAGGGCCGGCGAGGTGAGCCGAACCAGCCTGACCAAGTCAGAGGCGAAGGTCGACACGCTGATCGAAAAGCTCAAGGCCAACATGCCCACGGGAAACCTGGGCATCGGCCATACCCGCTGGGCCACCCACGGCAAGCCCACGTACATCAACGCCCACCCACACACCGACTGCCACGGCAGGATCTTCGTCGTCCACAACGGCATCATCGAAAACTTCGCCGAGCTGAAAGCCGAGCTCCAGGCTGCGGGCCACGAGTTCACGTCTGAAACCGACACCGAGGTCGTTCCTCACCTGATCGAGGCCAACTACAAGGGTGATTTCCTCGCCGCCGTACGCGCAGCCCTCAAGCGCATCCGTGGCGCCTACGCGCTGGCGATGTTCTCCACCGATGACCCCGAGCTGCTGATCGGCGCACGACTCAATGCACCGCTCGTCGTCGGCCTCGGCGACCACGAGTACTACATCGCCTCGGACATCACTGCCATCATTCCGTACACGAAACGCGTGCTCGTCCTCGG
>DASVEP010000176.1:0-18647 GCA_036380475.1 Candidatus Dormiibacterota bacterium | reverse complement strand
GTCCCTGCCGAAACTCCGGGCGTTCGCGTCGGCCAGGTGTTCAAGAAGATGGGCTTGAACGGATCACCGACTGGTGAGCTGGTGCTCGAAGACGTGGTCGTCCCGGCGGCCAACCGCCTTGGGGCTGAAGGCCAGGGTTTCACGGTCGCGATGCGTGCGCTCGATTCGGGCCGCATCGGCATATCGGGCCAGGCGCTCGGGATCGGGCGAGCTGCGGTGAACGAGGCCACATCGCTCTTGAAGGGACGGGCGAATGGAGGTCAAGGCGACGATTTTCTGCTCGCCGACATGGCCACGCGGCTCGAGTCGGCTCAGCTGCTCGCCTACCACGCGGCCTGGTTGTGCGGCGCAGGGCGCCCGTTCACGCGCGAGGCCTCGATGGCGAAGCTGCACTGCACGGACACGACGATGCAACTCGCCATCGACGCGCTCCAGCTGGCGGGAATGGAGGGTGCGGTTTCGGGCAGCCCGTTCGAGCGTCACGTCCGCGATGCCAAAGCGCTGCAGATCTACGAAGGGTCAAACCAGGTTCAACGAATCGTCATCGCCCGTTCCATGCTTTAGTTATGAAAGAAAACCTGCCGGTTTTCTCTCATCGCGGGGCGGCGCACGGCGCCGCGCCGCTGCTCATTTTCCCGCTGTTTGGATCTTTGAATATCTGCTCCTGGCCACGCTGGGGAGCCAAGTGGAGGGCCCAATGCGGCCGGGGGAACCCCGGCCACCAGTGCCACGCATCAAATAGGGGATGGAGTTGCGGTTAATCTCACGCGCATGAACTTCGATTTCTCCGAAGAACAGGTTGCGATCAGGGACACGATTCGTGAGCTCGTCCAAGACCGCGTCGCCCCACGCGCCGCTGAGATAGACGAGAAAGCCGAGTATCCGAAAGACATCGAGAGGCTCTTCGCAGAGAACGGCATCCTCGGGATCCCTTTCCCGGAGGAGTACGGCGGGATCTCCGGTTCCAGCGTCACCATCTGCATGGGCATCGAGGAGATCGCCAAGGCTTGCGCGACGTCATCGTTGATCCTCGCTGTCCAGGCGCTCGGTTCTTATCCGATTCTCGTCGCCGGCACAGAAGAACAGAAGAAGCGTCTCTGCCCGCCCTTGGCGTCGGGCGAGCAGGTCGCGGCGTACGCGCTATCGGAGACCGGCAGCGGCTCTGACGCCGCCGCCATGAAGACTCGAGCCAAGCGTTACGGCGACGAGTACGTTCTCAACGGGACCAAGCAGTTCATAACCGGCGGCAGCGTCGCGGGCACGCTGGTCGTCTTCGCCCAGACCGACCCCGAGGCCAACCACAAAGGAATCTCGGCCTTCGTTCTCGAGAGGGACAAGAGTCCGTGGAAGGCCTCCAAGCTCGAGCACAAGCTGGGCATTCGAGGTTCACCGACCGCGCAGCTCGTGTTCGAAGACGTGAAGGTCCCTGCCGCGAACCGTCTCGGCGATGAAGGCGCCGGCTTCAAGATCGCTCTTGCCGTCCTCGACCGCTCGCGACCGGGCATCGGCGCGCAGGCGCTCGGCATCGCCGAAGGAGCCTTCGACTACGCCATCAACTACGCGCGCGAGCGCAAGCAGTTCGACCAGCCGATCTCGAGCTTTCAGGGCATTCAGTTCATGTTTGCCGACATGGCGACCCAGATGGAGGCGGCGCGGCACCTCGTGTACGTGGCCGCAACCAAAGTCGACACAAAAGCGGCAGACCTGACAAAGGTCGCGGCGATGGCCAAGCTCTTCGCATCGGACATGGCCATGAAAGTGACCACCGACTGCGTCCAGATCCTTGGCGGCTATGGATACATCTCCGACTATCCGGTTGAACGAATGATGCGAGACGCCAAGATCACGCAGATCTACGAGGGCACGAATCAAATCCAACGAGTGGTGATCGCGCGGTCGTTGCTGAGATGAGCGTTCCGAACCCGGTCCAGCCGCCGGCGCAGATCGCGCCTTACCATCCGCCGCCGGCGTATCCGCCGCCGCAGTACAGGTCCTCGCAGGGAATCGACAACCGTGCCGTCATCGCGCTTGCGTTGGCGATCACCGGGTTGGTACTCGGTGTGGTCCTGGGCCTGCCCGGCCTGATCTGCGGCCCAATCGCCTACTTCATGGGCAGGTCGGCGGCGACCCGGATAGAGGCATCGGGTGGCGCAGTGGGAGGACGCAACCTCGCCCTGTTCGGTTGGATCTTCGGCATCGTCGCGACGGCGGTCGGCGCGGTGGTCAGCCTCATCTGGCTGGTCATCTACCTCTACTCGATTTCCGGCCCGACCCCTTAACCGTGGACCGCATCGCCGAGGCCTTCGTCTGGCCGGTCCGCGATCCCGATTGGCTCACAAAAATTCTGATCATCGGTTTGATCAACGTGATCCCGATCGTCGGCGCGATAAACGGTCTGGGTTGGATGCTCGCGTCGATGGATCGGCTTCGTTCCGGCGAGGAAAAGCTCGCGCCCGCCAACTTCTCGTACCTGGGTCGAGGCGCGCGCGTGTTCGTCGTGTATCTCATCTACGGGTTGGCGCTGGTCGCCCTCGGCCTGCTGCCGTACATTCCTGCGATTGCGATCGCGGTTTCGCAGAACCACACGAATGGGAATGCGGGGCTGATCGGGCTGGCCCTGCTCCTCAACCTGGTCGCGTTCGCAATCTTCACGCTCGGAAGCCTCTTGTTGACATTCATGCTTCCGGCCCTGATCCTCGCCACCGATCGTGGCGGGATCGCCGCAGGCCTGCGTGTCGGGGACGTACTGCGGCGCTCCACCGCGAATCCGATGAACACCCTGATCGCGGGACTTATGCTGATCGCCGCCAGCTTCGTCAGCTCACTCGGTGTGATCGCGTGTTTTGTCGGCGTCTTCTTCACCGCTGCGTATGCGCTTGCGATGCAGGCATGGATCATCCGCAGCTTCGAGATCGGCTCGGCTGCACCGAAAGCGGGATAGGAGGAGATACATGTCGGACTTGCCGCCACCGCCCCCCGGCGGAAGCACTCCCCCACCACCGCCGCCGCCTCCTTCCGGCCCTCCGGGTGGAGGATTCAACCCGCCGCCTCCGCCCCCGCCTCCACCGCCGCCTCCGGGCGGAGGGTTCGTTCCACCACCTCCACCGCCAGGTGGCTACATGCCAGGCGGTTATGTGCCTCCCGCGCCGATGGGATACGTCCCCGGCCAGATGGCTTACGCCGGCGTTCGCACGGACGGCCTCGCGATCGCCTCACTCATCTGCGGCATCGTCGGGATCGTCTGCTTCTTCATCTGCCTCGGCGTGCTTCTTGGTCCGATCGCGGCGATCACGGGTTTCATCTCGCGCCAGCGCGTAGCCTCGAGCAGCGGGATGCTCGGCGGCGGAGGCCTCGCCACAGCGGGGCTGATCCTTGGAATCGTCGGGTTTGTGATCAGCGCGATCTGGTTTCTGTACATCGTCACGGGTAACCACGCCTCGCCTCCAAACACCGGCGTGTAGCGCTACCGCGGCGTAACCCGACCCCCGCTGCCGCCGTTCCAACAAGGTCTTGCAGGGTAGAATCCCCGTGCGCATGCAGAGGGCCAGAAGGGCCAGGCGATCCCGCTACCACGTCTCCTACCGCCTGACCAGGTCGGTCCCGGCGGTTATTGCCGTGGTCGTGCTCTTGGTCGTGCTCGTCACGGCGACGCTCACCTACAAGCGCATCGACGACTTCATCTCGACGACGACGGGCCGCCACATCAACCCCATCGGTGAGGTCGTGCAGGCGCTCGAACCTCAGCCGGGCACCATCGCCTACAAGCTGAAGCACGGTCAGCAGGTGAACATCCTTCTGCTTGGCCGGGGCGGTTACGAAAACGACGCGCCGTATCTGACCGATTCCATCATGGCCGTGACCATCGATCCAGCCAGCAACCGCGTTTCGATGGTTTCCATCCCTCGCGACCTCGTGGTGCGCATGAACCTGCAGTCGGACCCGAACCGCGTTTGGGTCAACAAGATCAACGCCGCGTACGAGGTCCCGTACACGAACATCATCTGCTGCGTCGCATCGCAGTACACAGGCCATGACGGCGGCGGGCATGCGGCCGAACACGTGGTCGGCAATGTGACGGGGCTCACGTTCGACCGTTACATCGCGGTCGACTTCGTCGCGTTCAGAGACATGGTCAACGCGTTGGGCGGCGTCGACATCTGCCTGTCGACCAATCTGGATGATCTCGAATACCCCAACTACAACAACGGCTACATGCCGATCCACTTCAAGGTGGGGTGCCAGCACCTCAACGGCGAGCAGGCGCTCGAAGTTGCGCGGTCGCGCCACGCCATTCAGCCGGAGCAGTCGTCGGACTTCGGCCGGGCGAGACGACAGCAGGACATCATGCAAGCGATCAAGAAGAAAGCGACCACGGTCAATGGCTTTTCAAAAGCACCTCAGCTCTTGACTGCTCTTCAGAACAACATCACCACCGACATGTCGCTGTCCGACATGAGGGCGATTTACGACTGGGGCAAGAACCTGCCCGACACCTCCATCATCCGCGTCGCCCTCACAGCCCCCGCGCCCGCCACCGAGGGGAACCTGCTCGACTCATACAACTGCGGCATGGGTCCGTACGTCTCCCAACTCTGCGCGGACGACCCAAGCTTCGGAATGATCCACAAGTACATCTCGTCGATACTTGTCGACCCGAATGTGCTGGCCGAGAAAGCGCCGATCCAGATCGCCAACGGCTCCAACAACTTCGCCGGCCTGGACAGCCGGGTGACCTCGATGTTCGATCCCACCGGGCTGCAGCTGGCGGACCCGGTCGGCCACCGCGCGGTGGCGCAGACCGTCATCCTCGATTACTCGAACGGCACGTTCCCGCAGACGGCCAAATGGCTGGCCAGCTTCTTTGGCGCTACGGTCGTCCCCGCCACCCCAAGCAACCCCGCCCCGGCTGCCGGCCAGCAGACATATGGTCTGGTGGTTGTACTTGGGCACGACTTCGCGCAGCATTGGCTGGGCGGGTGAGCTGAGCGATTCTGATCTAGCGACACGGTTCCGCTCCGGCGATGTCCGTGCCCTCGCTCGCGCGATCAGCCTGGTCGAAAAACGCGATCCGTCCATCCGGGACCTCGAGCAGGCGCTCAAGGACCGCAACCCGGCCTACGTGGTCGGCTTCACAGGCGCTCCCGGAACCGGCAAGTCGACGCTGGTCGACGGAATGGTGACGCTGCTGAGAAAGCAGGATCGCTCGGTGGCCGTGATCGCGACCGACCCCAACTCGCCTTTTACGGGCGGCGCCATCCTCGGCGACCGCATTCGCATGCAGCGGCACGCGCTCGACCCCAAGGTCTTCATTCGCAGCATGGGGGCGCGCGGCCATCTCGGTGGCCTGTCGCTCGCGGCCCGCGAAACCATCCGGCTGCTCGGCGCCTTCGGCTTCGATCCGGTGATCCTGGAAACGGTTGGCGTTGGCCAGTCGGAGCTCGAGGTGGCCGCAGTGGCGGACACGACGGTCGTGGTTTTGACGCCGAACCTTGGCGACGGCGTGCAGATGATCAAAGCCGGGATCCTCGAGATCGCGGACATATTCGTCGTCAACAAAGCAGACCTCGAGGGCCACCACCGCGCTGTAACGGAGGTGAGAGGCATGCTGAGCCTGGCGCCAAAAGGCGGCTGGAAGCCGCCGATCATCGCCACCTCGGCGGCGAAGCAGGAAGGCATCGACGAGCTCTGGGATGCGGTTCTGGCCCATAGGCGGCATCTCGAATCGACCGGACGCGCGCGCGAGCTCGCCGAAAAGCGGCTCAAAGACGAAACGGGCGAGGTGGCGGCCGAGCTTGCTCGCGAGCGGGTCCGCCGCGCCCTGAGCGAAGACCCGGCGCTCGAACAGCGGTTGCTCGAGGAAGGCACTCCGTACGGTATGGCAGAGGAGATCCTGGACCGAGGGCGATAATCAATTCGATGAAAGTCCGGGCTAGGGACGCGAAGGAAGCGTGGGAGGAGGACTTCGAGTCGGCTCCGTCGCGTGACGATGGGGTCGAGACCTCAACCATCTCGGGCATCCCGCTAGCCCCGCTCTACACGTCCAGCGACCTCCCCAAGCGCGAGGAGGAGCTGCCCGGCCAGTTCCCCTACACGCGCGGCATCCACCCCAGCGGATACCGCGGTCGCCTGTGGACGATGCGGCAGTTCTCAGGATTCGCGACTGCGGAGGAGACCAACCGCCGCTACAAGTACTTGCTTGCGAACGGCCAGACGGGCCTGTCTGTCGCCTTCGACATGCCCACTCTGATGGGTCAGGATTCGGACGCGCTCACCAGCCGAGGCGAGATCGGCCACTGCGGCGTCGCCATCGATTCGCTCGCCGACATGGAGACCCTTTTCGACGGCATCCCCCTCGGCGACATCACAACTTCGATGACGATCAACTCACCCGCGGCGATTCTCCTGTGCATGTACATCGCCGTCGCCGAGAAGCAGGGAGTGCCCGCCTCGGTGCTTGGCGGGACGCTGCAGAACGACATCCTCAAGGAGTTCATCGCGCAGAAGGAATTCATCTTTCCTCCGGAGCCGTCGATGCGACTCGTGGTCGACTCGATCGAGTACTGCGCGAAAGAGGTCCCGAAGTGGAACACGATCTCCATCTCGGGCTATCACATACGTGAGGCGGGCTCGACCGCTGCGCAGGAGCTCGCTTTCACGCTCGCGGACGGCATGGCATACGTCGATGCCTGCATCGAACGAGGCATGCGAGTCGACGACTTTGCATCACGGCTTTCCTTCTTCTTCGATGCGCACATAGACTTCTTCGAGGAAATCGCGAAGTTCCGCGCTGCACGACGCATCTGGGCAAGGTGGATGCGCGAACGCTATGGCGCGCAGGACGAGCGCTCGTGGAAACTTCGATTCCACACGCAGACCGCGGGAGTTTCTCTTACGGCGCAGCAGCCGGAGTTGAACATCGCACGCACGGCCATCGAGGCCCTGGCGGCGGTCCTCGGCGGCACCCAGTCGCTTCACACCAACGCGATGGACGAGGTGCTGGCCCTGCCCACTGACAAAGCGGCCCGTCTCGCCCTGCGCACGCAGCAGCTGCTCGCATATGAGACCGGCGTGGCGAACACCATCGATCCCCTTGGCGGCAGCTACTTCATCGAAGCCCTGACGGACGAGATGGAGCGGCAGGCGGAGGCGTATTTCAAGCGCATCGAAGAGCTGGGCGGCGTCATCCCCGCCATCGAAGCAGGGTTTTTTCAGAAGGAGATCGCAGACTCCGCATTCCGTTACCAGAACGAGCTCGAGCAGAGGAAGCGCCTCGTCGTCGGCGTCAACGAGTTCAAGGTCGACGAGGAGGAGCCCATCGAGATCCTGCGCATCGACCCGCAGCTCGAGAGCCAGCAGGTGGCACGGGTTCGCGACGTGCGTGCAAAGAGAGACGAGGCGCGCTGGTCGAAATCCCTGTCGCAATTGCGCAAAGCGGCTGCGGGCACGGACAACCTAATGCCTTACATCCTCGAGGCGGTCCGCGCCTATGCAACCGAGGGCGAGATCATGAACACGCTGGTCGAGGTGTTCGGCATCTATACCGAGCGCGCGGTCATCTGATGCCGGCGCCGACCTCCGTACGACCGGTGCGAATCGTCCTCGCCAAAGTTGGCCTCGACGGTCACGACCGCGGCGTGAAAGTGGTGGCGCGAGCGCTCCGAGACGCCGGCTACGAGGTCATTTACACCGGATTGCGCCAGACGCCCGAGATGGTCGTCGACGCCGCGCTGCAGGAGGACGCGCAGGTCATCGGCCTGTCGATACATTCGGGCGCGCACATGACGCTTTTTCCCGCTGTCGTGGAGGAGCTGAAGCGGCGCAAGGCGACCGACATCGTTGTCTTCGGCGGCGGAATAATCCCGGAGGACGACATCGCGACGCTCAAAGCCGAAGGGGTAGCCGAACTCTTCACCCCTGGCACCCCGCTCCAGGGGATAGTCGACTGGCTACGCAGTCGGTTCCCGGAAGGGGCTCGGTAGGAGCCCCGAACCTTACCCCTGTAAGACCAGCGTGCCGGCGATCTTGTCGGCCCATCCCTGCTTGCGAGCGTCGAACGCGACCCAGATGACGCCGACGAAGCAGACGATGAATGAGATGAACAGGCCGAGCCATCTCAACAGGGCCTTGCCGACGGTGATCGGCTGGCCGGTGTTGGCGTCGACCACGCGCAGCTTGAAGACGCGCTGGCCCAGCGTGCCGCCCTGGTACGACCAGAAGTAGACGAAGTAACCGATACCGATCACCAGCTGAATGAGGCTGGCGAGCGCGTACGGGCCGCTCTGCGGATCGGATGGATTGACCTGGAGGATCACATCGATGATCCGACCGACGATGCCGAGCAGGATGGCGTCGATGATGTATGCGACGACCCGGATCCAGAAGCCGCCGTAGTGCGCGGCGGTTGCGTAGCCCGGCGCGGGCATGTAGCCACCGCCAGGTGGAGGCGGCGGGGGCATGTAGCCACCGCCAGGTGGGGGCGGCGGGGGAGGCGAATACCCTCCAGGAGGCGGCGGGGGAGGTGGGGGACTCTGCATACCGTGATCCTCCAGTTGCTTTGATGCCGTCTACAGCCCGGGTTGCTCTGCGCGGTATCATAGCCAGGCCTCTCCATCCTGAGGTCTAAACATGCAGCTGAACGCCTCCACCCGCGAACTGCTCGGCAAGCGATCCCGGCGCCTTCACCGCCAGGGAAAGCTGGCGGCCGTCGTGTACGGCCACAACACGAAGCCGACCGCCCTCGTCCTGGATCGCCTCGAGTTCCAGAAGGTCTTCATCAAGTCCGGCCGGACTCACCTGGTAGACCTCCTCGTTGACAGCGATCGAACGGAGAAGGTCCTGGTTCGCGAGATCCAGACCCACCCGCGGCGCCTTGGGCCGATTCACGTCGACTTCTATGCAGTCAGCCTCGAGGAGAAGATCACGGTTGAGGTCCCGGTCCACCTGACCGGCGAATCCGCCGCCGTCAAGCGCGGCGACGCCGACATCCTGCAGCCGATCCACTCGCTGCGTGTCGAGTGCCTGCCGACCGACATCCCCGAAGCTTTCGAGGTCGACCTCACGCCCCTCGAGGAGATTGAATCCGAGCTCCGCGTGGCGGATATCAACGTCCCGAAGGGAGTCACGGTGCTCCTTGATCCCGAAGAGCTGGTGGTCAAGATCGTCCACAAGCGCGAGCTCAAGGTCGAAGAGGAGATCCCGGCCGCGGAGGCCGTGGTTCCTGCCGAAGGCGAAGCCGCTGCCGAGGGCGAGGCCGCCGAGGGCGAGGCTCCGGCCGCAGAGGAAGCAGCCGAAAAGAAGCGGTGACGGCGCCGGCGCTGGCGTCCGTGTCTTCGAGGGTGCCCTGGTCCGTGCCCGACGCGACCGCGCTGGTGTACTTCCTGATCGGCTTCGTCGTTTTCGTGCTGTTTGTCGTCGTGGCGCGGCTGCTATCCCGCCGTGTCGCCGAGATCTTGAGCCGTCGGCAGATCCGGCCAGAGATGACGGTGATGGTCGGCCGCGTGGTCACGTTCGGGCTCATCGGCCTCGGGGCGGCGTTCGCGATTTCCTTTGCGGTCCAGAGCGCAAACGTCGCGCTGTTCGGCATCGTGCTGGCCACCATCATCGCCAGCTTTGGCATCCAGGACGTCCTCAAGGACTACGTGTCCGGCTACTACGTCCTTATCGAACGCCACATTCGCGTGGGCGATCGCATCTCCCTGGAGGGTGTTGGTTCGGGGACGGTCAAAGAGGTGAAGCTGCGCGTGACACTCTTGCAAACAGATTCCGAAGACCTGGTCGTGGTGCCGAATTCGGAGCTGTTCAGCAAGGCTGTGACGGTGCACGGCAAGGCCGAGCGAACCGACGGCCCTAACTCAGCGCCCCCAAAATAATCCGCCACAAGGCTTCGAGCTCGGGGCCTTCAAGGTCCGATTCCTCGGCAAGCAGCTCGCGCATCATCTGCGACGCCGGCTCGACGTGGATGTTTCCTGCAACTTGAGTGGCCAGTGAACGCAGGTGGAACGTGTGGTCGGGCTTCCCGTTTTCAATTGCAAGGTCGATGTCCAGCTTGTCGAGCTGAACGAACTTCGACCAGCTGGCCACCTCTGCAGCCCCGGTCTCTGGTGCATCCGACAGGTGCAGGCAGTTGACGCCGCCGAAGATCCCGTATCTCTCACGCAGCGAGCCTGGTCGTGATTGCTGGATGCGCGTTTCGCCGAGGTCGTGCCGCATTCCCTCCAGGGCTTCGGCCGACGCGGTCACGCGGCCGACGACCATCGGCAGCGCGGTCATGAAGTCGACTAGCCAACCGAAGAAGGGACGACCCTTCAGGAAGTCGTAGTGGCTTTCGATGAGCGACGCAGGGGGTTGGAACCAGGAGAGGGCCTCGATCTTCCATTCGCGCTCCGACGAAAGCCAGCCCCAGATGCCTGCGCGCGCAGCCAGGCGGTAAGCAGCATCTGGCTTGAAGATGACAAGAGCGTCGGCCATGAGTTGTGAAGTCTAGGTTTTCCGATCACGTGGGCCAGGCTTGTACACCTTGCGGCCCTTCAACTTCTCGGGCATGTGGACCTGGTTCGCGACCCCACCTTCGAAGTCATGCGCGTACTTGTAGTCGCGGCCGTAGCCCATTGACCTCATCAATCCCGTGACAGCGTTGCGCAGATGAAGTGGCACCGGCTCATTGCCGGTCTGCGCGATCAGCTCGCGGGCCGCGCCGTATGACGTGAGCGCGGAGTTGGATTTCGGGGCGAGCGCGAGGTAGAGCGCTGCTTCCGTAAGCGGGAGCACGGCCTCCGGCATGCCCACGAAATGCGCGGCCTGTTGCGCCGCCATCGCCACCTGCAGGGCTTGCGGGTCGGCGAGCCCAATGTCCTCGGCTGCCGAGATCACAAGGCGCCGCGCGACAAAGAGTGGGTCCTCGCCTGCCTCGAGCATGCGGGCAAGCCAGTACACAGCAGCATCCGGATCGCTGCCGCGCACGCTTTTGATCAGAGCCGAAACGATGTCGTAGTGCTGGTCGCCGGCCCGGTCGTAAAGGAGGTGCCCTTCCTGCAAGGCGCGCTCGACATGGCCGACTGTGATCTCGTCGGCTCCCGCCAGCGCCGCCGCGGTCTCGAGCCCGTTCAGAGCGACCCGAGCGTCCCCGCGCGCGCCCTCCAGCAGGGCATCCATGCCGTCCTCGCTCAAGCGCGCGCCGATCTCCCCCGCGCCTCGCTCGACGATCTTCTTCAGGTCCTCACGGTCGAGCGCCTCCAGCCGGAACACGCGGCTGCGCGACAACAGAGGAGCGATCACCTCGAAAGAAGGGTTCTCGGTCGTGGCGCCGATCAGGGTGACGGTGCCGTCCTCGACGTGAGGCAGGACAGCATCCTGCTGGGCTTTGTTGAAGCGGTGGATCTCGTCGATGAACAGCACGGTCCGCAGCCCGGCCCGGCGGTGGATCCGCGCCTCTGCCACCACCTTGCGCAGGTCGGCGACCCCGGCCGTCACGGCGGACATGGCCACGAGGCGCGCCTTCGTCTCCGCCGCCAGCAGCCCGGCCAGCGTGGTCTTGCCGCTCCCGGGCGGCCCCCAGAGCACGATGCTCGGTAAGTGCCCGGAGGCCGTCAGGCCCCGCAGCACCTCGACCACCCGCTTCTGGCCCACCAGCTGGTCGAAGCTCCTTGGGCGCAGTCGAGTCGCCAGGGGCGCGTCGGGTTCAGCCGCCGCAGGCGCCTCGAAAAGTTCGCCTTGGTCACTCATGAGGAGATTCTGGACCCTGACGGTAGAATGCCCGCCGTGAGCTCCTGCTGGTATTGCAACTCGGAGCTTCCGCAGGGGTCCCTGTATTGCCCCAATTGCGGCCACAGCCAGACCGACAAGACCTCGAGCCCGCTCTTCGGAGTGGTCGATCCCGTAACCGGGATCTGGAACTCCCAGTTCGTCGATGCGCTGATCGGCCAGGAGGCAAACCGGGCCGTCCGCTACCACCGCCCGCTGTCGGTTCTGATCGTCGAGCTGGACCACGCCGAGCATGTCCACAAGGAGCTCGGGCACATCCAGCTCGAGGGCCTGCTCCGGGAGCTGTCAGACCGCCTCGCCCACGCCATTCGCGACACCGACACGCTTGCCTTCCTGGACGTCGAAGGACCTCCTCACTTCGCCATCGTCCTGCCCGAGACCGACGAGAACGGGGCGACGCTCGCCGCGGACAAGATCCGGCGCAGCATCGCCTCCCAGGATTTCGCGACGGCCGGAAACTGGAAGCGGATCACCGTCAGCTGCGGCGCGGCGACCATCGGCGTGGACCCGCCGCTGCACGATGCCGACGCCGGCCTCATGGTCCGCCGCGAATACACCGGCAACCTTCTCAAGGAGGCGTATCGCGCCCTAGAGTCGGGCCGCTCGGCCGGCACCAACCGCACGTCGGTCGGCGCCTACCGCGCGTAGCACCGTAGCCAATCCGTAGGATCGAAGGCGCTTTGGCATCCACGCGCGTCTACCTGGTCCGGCACGCTGACGTCGAGAACCCCCGGCGCCTCCTGTACGGGCATCTCGATGGCTTTCAGCTGAGCGCATTGGGTCGCGCGCAGGCGCTTGCCGTCGGCGACCGGTTCAGATCCGAGAACGTGAAACGAATAGTGCACAGCCCGCTGGCTCGCGCCGTCGAGACCGCCGAGCTGATCAACTCGAGGCTTGATCCGCCCGCAATTCTCGAAGCCGATCCCGAGCTGCGCGAAGCCGAGTTCAGCCGCTACCTGCAGGGCCTTCCTTACTGGCACATCCCGCTGCGGCGGCCGCTCTGGTTCGTGCACAAGGCGCGGCGTGGCTTGCTGCCCGGCGATGAGTCGGTCGACCGAATGGGCGGCCGGATCCTCGACGTACTGCGACGAATCACGCGCGAGCATCCTGGCGAGACCATGGCCATCGTCAGCCACGCGGACCCGCTGCAAGCGGCGTGGATCGTGCTCGACGGCCGTCCCCACAACGAGCGCGAGATGTACCGCAAGACGGTTGACAAGGCGGGCATGCTCGTCGTGGACATGGACGGCGACAAGCCCGTGCATTGGGAGTACGTGCCTCCGCCCAAGGTCGAAGCCCCCGCCAACGTTGCATGACCGCGGATCGCTTCCCGGAAGGCTTCCTGTGGGGCACCTCTAGCGCCGCCCACCAGGTCGAAGGCGACGGTCGCAACAGCGATTGGTGGGAGTTCGAGCAGGAGCCCGGAAGGATCGCCAACGGCGACACATCGAAAATCGCGAACGACAACTACCACCGCTACCGCGAGGACTTCGCGCTGCTGCGCGAGCTGAACCAGAATGCGCACCGGCTCTCGATCGAGTGGTCTCGTATCGAGCCATCGCAGGGTGAGTTCGACCCGCGCCAGATCCGCCACTATCGAGACGTCCTCGGAGAGCTTCGCGAGCAGAGCATCCAGCCGATGGTCACCCTCCACCACTTTTCGAGCCCGGCATGGTTTGCGCGCAAGGGAGGGTTTGCGGCGAGAGATTCAGCGCGCGCGTTCCTGCCCTTCGTCCATCGCGTCGTCGACCAGCTCGGGGATCTTGTCGCCCTGTGGTGCACCATCAACGAGCCGAACATCTACGCGGCCAACGGCTGGGTGACCGGTGAGTTTCCACCCGGCCGCAAAGGCGACATCGCCGGCATGTATCGCGTCTTGAGCAACATGCGCAAGGCGCACGAGCTGGCCTACGGCGCCATCAAGCGGAGGTGGCCCGACGCTCCTGTTGGCCTATCGCATCACAAGCTGCTTCTGATGCCGGCTTCCGGGCGGCGTGTGGATCGCTGGGCTGCGCGGACCGCCCAAGCAGCATTGGATCGCTGGCCAGTCGCGCCCGGGCAGCTGCGCAGGATCGTCGAAGCGACCAGTGACTACGTGGGCATTGCCCACTACTGGGGCCAACTGTGCGCGTTCGATCCCGGACGCCCGCGTGAGCAATTCATCCGGCGCTTCAATGTTCCAGGGCGGCCGGTGACCGACATGGGCCTCAGCGCCGACCCGACCTGGATGCGCGTGGTGTTGAACGAGCTGCGCAGGCTTGGCAAACCGGTCTACATCACAGAAAGCGGCCTTGCCACGCGTGACGACGACTGGCGCGGCCGCTTTATCACCGAGACGCTCTCCAACGTGCTGCTGGCCATCGCCGACGGGGTCGACGTCCGGGGCTATTTCCACTGGACGAACACGGACAACTTCGAGTGGGCGAGGGGATACTCGACGCGCTTCGGCCTCATCGAGGTCGACCGCAAAACGCTCGATCGGACGATCAAGCCGAGCGGTCGTCTTTACGGTCGAATAGCGCAGGCGAACGCCCTCTCCCTGCTCCACTAGACTCAGCGCGTTGAAGGTGCGGTCCGGTGTGATCTCGGCCGGCGCGGTCGTCCTGGGCGTGGCCCTGATGCTGTCGTTGGGTTGGGGGCTGCAGCACGCCGCTTTGAACAGCCCCCATCTCCTCGGCCACACCGCGCCTGATCTCGCGATCCAGCAGCTCGATGGACATCAGGTGGGCGTCCAGCAGCTGCGTGGGAAGGCGGTCGTGGTCAACTTCTGGGCGTCCTGGTGTGGGCCTTGCACGCAAGAGCTGCCTGTCCTGACTGACGCCTCTGTCGCCCACCCCAACATCGCCTTCGTCGGCGCGGCCATGCAGGACACGCCGTCCGGCGTCCTGTCGTTTGAGAAGCAGCATCCGCACAGCTACCCGGTGGGTCCGATCGTGTCAGGCCGGTACCAGGACTACGGTGTGGTCGGGCCTCCGGTGACGATCTTCATCGACGCCAACGGCGTGGTGGCCGCGTCGTTCGCGGGGCCGCTCGACGCGACGACGCTCGATCACTACCTCAGGCTCATCTCGGCATGATCCGCTGGCTGGCGGTGTCAGGGGTCGTCGCGGCCTGCGTCGGCTACCTGGTCTATTCCGCGTCGGGAGGCTCCGCCGATTACTACCTGACTGTTTCCGAGGTGCGTTCCCAGCAGCCCGCGACCGGAACCGTGCGCGTGGCCGGCGTCGTGCAGGACGACGTCCAGCGCAGCGACGGGGGACTGCGCGTCCGGTTTACAGAGAAGGACGGAACCGCATCCCTCCCTGTCGACTACTCGGGCACGCTGCCCGACATCTTCCGGCCCGGCATCACGGTTGTCGCCGAGGGTCGGCTGGGCTCGGACGGCGTCTTCCACGCGCACACCGTGCTCGCAAAGTGCCCGTCTCGATTCTCCACAGCCCCCTACACGCAATGACGAAATGATCCTGGGTTTCCTCGGCGCCGGTGCCCTGCTCGCGGGACTCGTCCTGGCCGCCTTCTCCGCGCTCCTCTCGTCCTGGGCCGGCCGGGTCGAGAACGCCACCATGATCCAGGTCGGGCGGCGAGCGTTCTATGCGGCCGCGGCGATGATCTTCATCGCCTCGATCCTCCTGGAGACGGCGCTGCTCACCCACGATTTCTCGCTTGCCTACGTGACCGAGCACAGCGACCTCTCCACCCCGATCGCGCTGGTGGCGGCCGGGTTCTATGGCGGACAGGAGGGGTCGCTCCTCTACTGGGCACTGATCCTTGGCATCCTCGGCAGCGCCTCGCTGCTGGCCAGCTCGAGGCTGGGACTGCGCCTTTCGGCGTACGCGGCCGGCATCATGGCCGCGATCCTCAGCTTCTTCCTGTTCGTGCTCGTGCTCGTCGCGAGCCCGTTCGACCTGCTCGCGATCACACCATCAGATGGATTGGGGCTCAACCCAGTTCTGCGCGACGGCGGGATGCTGATCCACCCGCCGGTCGTCCTCGCCGGCTTCGCCTCCTTTGCGATCCCATTCAGCTTCGCGGCTGCGGCACTCCTCGCCGGAAGATCGGACGCTGCATGGATCGCGCATACTCGCCGGTTCGCGCTGGTCGCGTGGGGGCTGCAGAGCACCGGCCTGGTGCTGGGCATGTGGTGGGCGTATCACGTGCTCGGCTGGGGCGGCTATTGGGGATGGGACCCGGTCGAAAACGTGGCGTTCATGCCATGGCTTGCGACGACCGCCTATCTGCATTCGTCTCAGGTGCAGGAGCGCCGCGGCCGTCTGCGCGCGTGGAACTTCGGGCTGGTCATCCTCGCTTTTCTGCTCGTGATATTCGGAACATTCATCGTTCGCAGCGGAATCCTACCCTCGGTGCACACGTTCGCGGTCAGCGCAATCGGGCCATGGTTCTTCGGCTTCCTCGGCGCGAGTCTTGTCTTCTCCGTCGGCCTGCTCGCATTTCGCTCGGGGAGCTTGCAGGGCCGTGGCGAGGCGGCGCCCGCGGTGTCGCGCGAGGGGGCATTCGCGTTACAGAACCTGCTCCTCATCGGCGTGATCGCGGTGGTGCTGTGGGGCACCATGCTCCCGCTGGTGTCCGGCATGGTCGGACAGGAGCGCGTGGTCGGAGCCGCGTATTACGAGCGCGCCGCGGGTCCGCTCTTTGCGGCCATCCTCGCGCTCATGGCCGCAGGACCGCTCGTGCCATGGCGCCACGCCGGCGCCCCGTTGTTGCGTTCGCTTCGATGGCCGGCGACAGGTTTCGTGCTGGTGCTCGCCGGGTTGCTCGCTGCCGGCGTGCGCTCATTGCCGGCGCTGCTGGGAGTTCCGCTTGCGGCCGCAGTGGCAAGCACCGTGGTGTACGAATACGTTCGGGCCGCAGGCAGATGGCGCCGCGCAGGCGGAGGCTGGTCGCGCGCCGTTGGCCTGATGAGCAAGAGACGCCGGCGATACGGCGCATACCTCGCGCATCTCGGCCTCGCGGTCGTGGTCGTGGGCCTGGCTGCCTCGCATTTCTGGCAGCAAGAGAAGGACGTGACGCTCCAGCCCGGCCAGCAGGTCGCAGTCGCCGGTTACCAGCTCACGTTTGCCGGCACGCAGGCACGAGAGCTCGCCGACCACACCGAGCTTGTCGCGGCGATGCGCATGGGGAACCAGACGCTGGAACCGGCTCGCGCAACTTATGCAGGGCTCGGTGGCCAGTCGCTCACCCATGTCGCGATCAGCAGCAGTCCAATCGCTGACGTGTACGTGGTCCTGGTGGGCACGAACAGCGACGGCTCCGCGTCCTTTCGAGTCTTCGTCAATCCGCTGGTCGGCTGGATCTGGGCGGGCGGGGCGATCGTCATCCTGGGAGTGCTGCTCGGCAATGCCGGTGAGCGGCGCGTCGTGGTCGCGCCCATGGCCGCCAGGATGCCCAGCCCGGTTGGTGCCTCATGACGCTGATCGTCGCGACCCTGCTCTTGTTCGCCTCAGGTCCTTTCGTGCTGTGGCCGCTGATCAGAACTCCGGATGAGGCGCAGGACGGCGCTGCCGAATGAGCACCGTCGTCGCCACCGGGCTGACCCAGCGGTTCGGCAGCGAGGTGGCGCTCGAGTCTGTCGACCTGGTCATCGACGGTGGCGAGCACCTGGCCGTGCTCGGCGAGAACGGAGCCGGCAAGACGACGCTGCTGCGAATGCTTGCCACAGCCGCGCGACCAACTTCGGGCAGCTTGGAGATCTTTGGCCTCAACGCGCTGGTCGAGCGAAGGCGGTTGAGGTCGCGCATCGGATTCGTCGCCCATGCCCCCGGGCTTTACCCGGCGCTGTCGGCTGCAGAGAACCTCCAGTTTTTCTGCACGCTCCAGGGCGTCGCGCACGCGCGAGTCGCCGAGGTGCTCGATCTGGTGGGTCTGGGCGATCTGGCTCGGCGGCCGGCGGCCAGGCTGTCGCGCGGCGCGCAGCAGCGGCTTGCGATCGGTAGGGCCGTGCTTCATGACCCGAAGCTGCTGGTTCTGGACGAGCCCGACGCCAGCCTCGACTCTGGCGCAGGAGACCTGCTGGCACAGGTGATGAAGGGCCGCACGGCCGTCATCGCCACGCACGACCACGCTCTCGCCAACCGGCTTTGCCAGCGCACGCTGGAGCTGCGCCGAGGCCGGGTCTTCGGAGTCCCAACGCGCCTGCGGGTGGTCCATTAGTGAGAAGCATCGCCGTGGCATTTGCCGTCGCGCGCAAGGACCTCACCGCCGAGTGGCGTACGCGGGAGCTCGTGCCGGCGCTGGCGCAGTTCGTCGTGCTTGCGCTTGTGATCGCGAACTTCGGATTTCAGTTCGACTCGCGCAACGCCCCCGCGATCGCACCTGGCGTCCTTTGGATGACGCTTGTCTTCGCCGGACTTGTGGCATTCGGTCGGGCGTTTGCCGCCGAGCGCGAGCAGAGCTCGCTCGAAGCGATGCTGTTGACTCCCGCCTCGCCCGCAGCGATCTTCGCGGGCAAGGCCCTGGCAGCCGGGCTGTTGCTGGTGATCTGTGAAGCGGTCCTTCTGCCGGCGCTTGGCCTGTTCTTCAACGTGCCGGTGACATTCGATGTGGTTTCCGCGGTCCTGCTCGCCACCGTGGGGATGGCCGTCCTCGGCTGCTTGTTCGCCGCGATGGTCGCACGCGTTCGCGCGCGAGAGCTGCTGCTGCCGCTGTTGACGCTTCCCCTGTGGATTCCGTTCATCGTGATCGGGGGGCAGGCGGTACTGGGCGCGATGGGCGCGAGCGGGGCCGGGACTGATCAGGCCACGGGTCTCCTCATCGACTTGGACATACTGTTCGTCGTGCTCACCTCGCTGACCGCTCGATTTGTCCTCGATGAATAGCAGCCGGTACGAACTCGGAGCGCTCGCCGCGGTGGGACTGATGCTGGTTGCGGC